>NZ_JBFUIA010000016.1:0-168872 GCF_056402115.1 Mucilaginibacter sp. P4_C11
GCAAGGTTCTATGATCCGGTGATTGGGAGGTGGACGAGTGTGGATCCGTTGGCGGATCATCCCGATCAAATTAATAAGTCGCCTTTTGCCTATGCTTGGAATAATCCAATTAACGCGACTGATCCTGATGGGAAGTTTGTATTTTTGATACCGCTTGCTATATGGGCTGTAGAATCGGGCGTGGTTTATTTTGCTGCCGCTGCCGTGGTAACGACAGTTGTTGTTCATCATGCAACTTCAGCAAGATATTCTTCGCAGAGCGCCAGTAGCGAGCCATCTACTTCCTCGACTCCTAATAGCAGCCCAAAAACTGATTCTAATAAGTCTAAAACTAACCCAGAATCTAATACAACAGAAAGAGGTACAGCAGGAAAACTTGAAAAATCTCCAACTGGCAAAGGAACAGTCCCTCCTTCACAAAGAGCGAAACAAAGAGTTCCTTCAGGCAAAGAAAAAGCAAAAGAAAGAGAAGATAATGACAATAAGTGCGCTAATTGTGGTAATGAAACAAAAGCAGAAGATACAAGGTCACATCATTATCCAGATAGACATGCAGATGGCGGCACCAAAACAGTTCCTGTTTGCATAGGTTGTCATACATATTTACACAGTAATTAACGAATAATGACAAATACGGAATTTTTAGACCTCATAAGAAAAAATATTGAAAAAAATGGCTATCATGTTACGTTAGTCAATGGTGGGCAAAATCCAAATTTTTCTTATTCAATAGGATTATCCGAAAGGTTCGGTTTTGAATTGATTATTGCAGGAGGATTTAAATCTATAAAGGAGAATGAATTTATATTTGAACATATATATCAAAAACTACAATCTGGATCTACAGTTAATTCTCAGTTTTCATTATCTGACAACGACGTTTCTTATTTAGCTACTGTAGATTCATCTTGGTGTAAAAAATTGATGTTAGGGGTTTATGATTATTATAGTGTAGATGAAATTGTGGCTTATCAAATTATTCCTATAGAAAGAACATTGGACACACCACTAATGTCAGATGTATTGATTACAAATGACCCTGTTTGGAAATGGCTATATATGGATTGGAATATTGATGCGCCTAAAAATTCTTATGTAATAACTGATCTTAATGCTTTAAAAGGCAAAACAATAACCGAAGTGGCTAAATGGGAAGACCATGTATGGGAAATGTTTTCAGGGCCGGGGCCAGATGTAGAAAAAGAGGATATAAGGATAGTACCATTAGGAACAATCTTAGGAATTGACGGTACGTTAAAGCCAATTTTAAATTTGATAGTCGGTCAAGGTCTGTGGCGAGATAATAAAGATTCAAGCTGGCAAGATTGGTAATCCAGATTATCCTCTCAGTTGTCCGTAGTCTACCGCTGTTCGAATGTCTCTGACTTCGAACGGCTATGCTTGTAGTTTGTAACTACAGTTGGATTAGAAAAAGTAATGTTGTAAAATAAACAGAGCCTGGCCGTGATGCCGGGCTTTGTTATTTATAAGCCAATCTTGTTTTGGCATGTTGAATAAGGCCGTCAATAGAATACATGATGTGGCTTTTATCCTCATCAGGGAGTTTTTGGATAGAAACGACTTTGTCCAGGATGGATTGATCAAGTTCTACATCCGTTTTGCCTACCAGGTAATCAAGCGAAACACCTAAAACGTCAGCAATCTTTGCAGCCATTTCCCCCCAAGCTGGCGCACGCGTGTCGCGTGTGCCTCGCTGATAGGTATACGCTATGCAAAGCCAATTTCAAATCGCAAGCTGGCCTCCAGCTACCGCAAGCGTGGTTGCTGCCGCAAGGTCCAGACTTGTGGCTCGCTGATAGGTAAACGCCATGCAAAGTAATGCATGTGCAACACCCGGATGTTTAATTTCATCCGGTTTTTTTGCATACCCGCAGCTCGCGTAAAGGATAGAAACGGATACCGGCCTCGCGCCTAATGCCTGTGTAGTATGAACGGATAGCCTGGCGCCCCCATTTTATCGGGGCGTACGCCATGATATTAAGTTAAAAGTCAAGTCAGCCTCAATAACCATCAACCTCAACAATGGCATCTGCAAAAGCCTGCGGGGCCTCCTGGGGCAGATTATGGCCCGCGCCTTTGATAATGCGATGCGTATGTTTCCCCGAGAATTTTTTGGCATATGAGGCACCATCAGTGGCGGGGGCAACACCGTCAGAGTCGCCATCCAATGTAATGACGGGTACGGTAATAACCGGGCTTTGGGCAAGCAGCTTTTCAATATCATTATATCGCGCCTCGCCATCGGCAAGGCTTAAACGCCAGCGGTAGTTATGTATTACAATGTTCACATAGTCGGGGTTGCTGAAAGATACGGCTGTGCGCTCAAAAGTGGCATCATCAAAGTCCCACTTAGGCGAAACGTTTTTCCAGATGAGTTTGTTAAAATCGTGCCTGTTGGCCTGATAACCGGCGTGGCCGCGTTCGGTAGCAAAATAATACTGATACCACCATCCCCATTCGGCTTTTGGCGGCAATGGCAACTTGTTACGTTCAAGGTTATTAATGAGGTACCCATTTACCGAGACAATGTCCTTGCAGCGGTTGGGCCAAAGGGCAGCAATGATGCCTGCAGTGCGTGCTCCCCAATCGTACCCGCCAAATATCGCCTTACTAATATGCAGTGCATCCATTAAAGCAATAATATCCAAAGCCACGGCCGCCTGTTGCCCGTTACGGAATGTTGTAGCCAACAGGAAGCGCGTTGTACCATGGCCGCGCAGGTGCGGTACAATAACCCGGTAACCTTTTGCTGCCAGCAGCGGGGCAACATCTGCAAAACTATGGATATCATAAGGCCAGCCATGCAGCAAAATCACCACAGGGCCATTGGCCGGGCCAGCTTCGGCATATCCAACGTTTAATAGTCCTGCGTCAATTTGTTTTATTGTGCCAAATGAGGCACCGGCCTGTTTAGCTTTATTGGTCGCATGCGCAGGGCTGGCTTTTGCATTTGCAGAACCAAGCATAGCAAGCGGGCCGGCAGCAAGCGAAATAGCGGCAGCGCTTAAAAAGCGGCGGCGATCAAATTTGAGATTTTGCGACATATTGTTATTGTTATCCTTTCGCTGCCCGGGCCCGCGTTTAACGGCGACCCAGGCAGCGAAACGGTGTTATTAGATTAAGTTAATTTGCACGTTGATATTGCCCCTGGTAAGTTTAGAGTACGGGCATGTTTGGTGTGCGGCATCTACCAGTGCCCGGGCAACTTCTGTTGATAAACCTGGCAGGCTTACGTTAAGGCGGGCCTGTAAAAAGTACGCGCCATCGGTGTTACATAAGTCAACTTCGGCATCAACAGCTACATCGGCGGGGATTCTGACTTTCATTTGGCCGGCAGCAATTTTCATGGCGCCGATAAAACAAGCCGACCAGCCTGCAGCAAACAACTGCTCAGGATTGGTACCAATTGCTTCGCTGCCCGGGATAGACAGTTTAATATTGAGATTACCATCGGCGCTCCTTGACGAGCCTCCATCGCGGCCACCTGTGGTATGGGTTTTACCGGTGTATAATACGTTTTGAGATACTGCTGCGGTGGTTGTTGCTGAACCGCTTGCTTGATTATTTTCCATTGCTTTATTTTTAAAATTGTTTTTTTTGTTGAGTCAAAAGTACCCCCACTTTGATTTTTTAACGACCATTAAACAGGGAGCTGGACAGATTTGGCTTTGAGTTAGTCATTTTAAAAGCCGGGATGGTCTCAGTTTCCGGCTACGATTAGCTGCGTTTTATGTGAATTAAGCTTGCGGAACTGTATGTAAGTAATAATGATAACCACAAAGGCTGTCGCTGATTTAATGAGGTCGGCGTTGTTGCTGATAGCGTACCCCGATGCAAACGCAAAGATGACATCGAAAACAAGGCCTGCGAAAACCCAGTCTTTAAGCCACCGTAACTTATGGGGTACAAGGAGCACGGTTATGCCAAGAATTTTCGAGATCCCTAACAGGGTAATAAAATATGGGGGATAACCCATTTTTAATGTTTTGGTATAAGTGAGCGGATTTTTGGTAATCTCGAAATAGCCGCTTGCTAAAAAAAGCAGTGACAACAGTACAACCCCTACCCAATAAATAATTTTTGATGTTTTTGATGTGCTTAAATTGTTCATGATATTGTTGTTTGATTTGATGAAATTGTTCGCTTATGAATTTATGGCCTGATGCCCTTTAAGCCGGCTGCGGCTGGCTGGTATCCTTTTTCTTTTTTATAGTGATGCTCACCATTTGACAATCCTGCGGATTCCGTTCAAAAGGAGCACCTGCCAATAATGATAAAGACAGCAGCGACACCAGCCCCGCAATCAGCCTGTTTTGTTTGTATTTGCCCGGTTTGTTCATGATGCTTATTTGAGGCCGGCTTTTGAGGCCGCTAAAATTTCGCCACTGTTTTGATTTTGCACCAGGCATAGCACTTCCCAGCTTTGCGCGCTAAAATTTTCAGGCAAGTCAATAGTGGTGCTGCCTGCGCCGTTGTTGCTTAGCTGCTCTGTTTGTATTTTGCGTACTATTTGAATGTGCGATAGTACGCGGCCTGCATTTTCGCCACGTTCTACCTTATTTTGGGCGTTCTTTTGTACAAGGGCAACCAATATATTGCTGCCATCAGGCGCCCCTGTAGTTTGGTATTGCAGTTTCAGTTTACTGCCGTCCTGTTGCGCCCGGAGTATAACTGTGGCCGCCGGGTTGGTTGCCAGTCCATCGGCAATGGCACTATTAAGTGCAGCCTCATCCGACCCTACATGTTCGGCTTTGCCGTTTACGATAACCTGTGGCGTATAAATTTGTGTACCGCCAAGCCATTGCCCATATTGCCGTTGCCTGGCCGAAAAACCAGCGTTGCTGAAAATATCTTTCCAGCCCAACCCGTTCCAGTAATCAACGTGATAAGCCAGCAGATAAACCGCTTTACCCTGTGTTTCCTGTTGTATTTTCACCAGTAACTCATCGGCCGGCGGGCAGCTTGAGCAACCTTCGGAGGTAAACAACTCCAATACAACAAAACCTTTTCCGCCTGCTTTTGCTATATCTTTTTTTGCGGGTGTTTTGTCCCCGCCCATCAGGGCGTAAACCGACAGGGCACTGATGATAAAGCCCATAATCAGTGCTAAAATTTTTAATGATTTCATGATACTTGTTATTTTTTATGCAAACCTATTAGCAAACCCGGCGGCCCTTTAGTTAAAACCAGCCGGATTAGGCATAATTTGGGGCGAGTTGGTTAAATAGAACGCCGAACCAGCCAGCCGATGGATTTACGGGCCAAGCCATCAAAACCTTTGTTAGCAGCAAGGCTTTACAAAGCGCTGAAAAGGACGACAGCAGGTGCAATAAAGGCATTGCTTTTGCATGCCTGCGCGGGGTGGCAAAATGCCTATGCCGCGTACAATATTGGCTATTTGGGCTATTTTGCATGCGGCATCAATGTGCATTATATTTTACCTTAGCGGGATGATGCGCTTGCTTACAGGGAGTATAGCATATCGCTTCATAAAAGAGCTGTATATGTTAAAGTGCTACATTTAGTTTGCCAACATGAATAAAACAACATTTAAAATATCCAACAAAATAATCTGGTTAAGTTCGTTTTTCCTGGGCGTGCTTACTTCGGTTCCTAAAATTGCCGAGCATCATTTTAATCCGTACGAAGCACTTGTAGACTCAACAGTAACTTTCCTGTTCGCAGTTTTTATATGGTATTATAATATTATTACGTTACCTGCTTATACCTCGCGCGATGTTACCAACGGATTTTCGGTAATACGTTTGGTCAAAGGCTTGTTTTTCGGGATAGCGGTAATGTTTATTTTAGCTTGTATACAACAGTTTTTACTCTCGCGACTCAATTTTGGCCCGGTAATGCTCATGTTCGAGGTAAGGGGTATCCTGGTAAACATTATGTTTTATATGTTTTTAAACATGGCCTACCAAAGCTATCAAAACCAGCAGGTGGGTATCGAACTGGAGCGTACCAAATCAGACAACCTGGGTGCACAATATGAATTACTTAAGCAGCAGGTAAACCCTCACTTTTTATTTAATAGTTTGAATACGTTAAAATATATGGTGGAGAGCAACGATGAGCATTCGGTAGATTTTATTTTAAAGCTTTCGAATTTTTACCGCTTTACCCTCGAAAGCCGCAAGCTCGACCTGATAAAACTTGCAGATGAACTGGAGATACTTGATGCTTATGTATTTTTATTAAAAGCGCGGTTTGAAGAAGGCATCCATCTTTCGGTTAATATCAATCCCGATTACTATCAATCACTTATCCCTCCTTTTACCTTGCAGCTCCTGGTAGAAAACTGTATAAAGCACAATGTAGTATCGGTAACACGCCCCCTGCAAATCCGCCTGTATTCGGCCGATGGCTATATTGCTGTTGAAAACGAGGTTCAGCTTAAAAGAACACCCGAAGCCTCGACGGGCATGGGGCTCGAAAACATCAACCAGCGTTATATTCACCTGCTTAATAAAACCATTAGTATTGAAGCCAGCGAAACTTTATTCACTATCAAACTTCCGGTCATCTCATGAATATTATCATCATTGAAGACGAGCTTAAAGCGGCAAAATCACTTGCCGATCTTATTTTAAAACTAAGGCCTGCGGCCAATATCGTGGCAAAATTGCAAAGTATTGAAAGCGCAATAGATTATCTTACCCAAACAGCACAGCCCGATCTTATCTTTATGGATATCCAATTATCTGATGGCCTGTGCTTTGAGATATTTAAATCGGTTAAAATAAACTGCCCTGTTGTTTTTTGCACCGCCTACGGCGAATATGCCATGGATGCCATAAAGGCAAATGGTATTGATTATTTATTAAAACCCTTTTCAAAAGACGAACTGCAGGAAGCGTTTGAAAAGGTTGATAATTTAAAAAACTTTTTTCAGCAGCATGCCCAGCCCAACCTGGATATACTATTAAAAAGGATTGGTATTGATGAGGGGAAAAAGAGTTTCCTGGTTTTTAAAAACAATAAATACAGCACCATACAAACCGAACAGATAGCCTTTATTTATATCCGTAATGATACGCCAACCATCATGACGTTTCAGCAGCAGGAGTACGCCATCACCCAATCGTTAGACCAGGTGCAGGAGTTACTTTCGGCAAAACAATTTTTCAGGCTCAACAGACAATACCTCATCAACTTTAGCGCAGTTAAAGAGGTAGAGCACTATTTTTCGAGGAAACTTTTTGTGAAACTTGTGATACCCAGCCCGGATAAGCTGCTGATAGGTAAAGAAAAAACAAGCGGCTTTTTAAGCTGGCTTGAAAACAGGTAGCCGCCAGATTTGAGGCAATAAGCTTTGTAGCAAAAGGTTCCGCTTATGATTGGCCACTAATTATGGGAAGGCGTAGATGACTCAAACCTTCCCACTTCTAATTAATCTTACGTAGCTAAATATGCTGAAATTTAGCTACGTAAAATTAATATTCCATTTGCTGGTTGTACCAAAAGCGCGCAATACTGTGTAAAATACATGTGCATGCATAAGAGATAACTACACATGTGGAATTGCCCTTAAAGCACAGCGTACACCCATAACTCGGGCCAGAATGCCCCCTATATTCAAATGGTTTAAAAGCGGCGTTATAGTTCCGCTACAGGCTTTTCAGTTTGTCTTCGATATTCGTAGCGGCTGGGTTTAGCTCAATTGCTTTTTTATAACAGGCAGTCGCTTTTTGTTTCTGTCCTTTTTTTGCATAAGCATCTCCCAGACTGCCAAATGCCTTATAGGAAGAAGGAAAATTGACGGTGTTCATTTCAAACAGGCTTATAGCGTTATCTAATGTTTCGCCATTCTTCATTAAATAAGAGGCCCAATCATTAATATTTACCTCATTTGGTAAAATAGTGTAGCCATATCGTAATGACAGCTCATGGTAATGTTTCATAATGACGGCGGAATTAACCATTTTAGGATCAAGCGGGGGCAGATTCCATTCCAGGTATATAAAACGCAACGCATCATAATAAGCCTTTACTGGTTCTGTCATATGTATATCGTCTGGATAATAGACATATTTATGGCTTAAACCTTTAATTTGATTTCTTACGATAAGCGAATCAAATTTTAGCAGGTTGATATGAAATGTGCTTTTATCCGCAACACCCTCACTGGCATCACTGTAAAAAAGAATTTTATTATAAGTTGATCCCTTTTTCAGCTTTTCATCTGCCAGTTTTAATAAATACTCCCGGTCCCACCAAAAAGAAGGGCTTACAGCAACAAAGGCATTAAACATATCCGGCTTGTTCAGTAAACAATTGATAGCCGCGATTCCTCCAAAGGAGTGCCCCGCCAATATTTTAAAAGGCTGGGTTTTGTAATGTAAATCGACATAAGGCATCAATTCATCCCCGATAAATTGCAGAAACTTGTTGTTACCTCCGCTTGGTTTCAGCCACGATGTAAAACTGGTATCAGGTTTTCCATAATAATCGATAATACTATGTGTTGGTGTAAGGTCCCTTGTTCGGTTGGTATTGGGTATGCCCACAACAATCATTTCGGGAATCACATTTACGTCCCAGCGGCTAAGGTACCTGCAAAGTTCGGCTATCATACTAAAATGGCTCTCGCCATCCATTAAATACAATACCGGGTAACGTTTTGCAGGATTTGTAGAATCCGCAGGCGGAACATAGATATAAACCTTACGATCTTCGTTAAGAATTTTAGAAGTGATTTTTACATTATCAGCAGTTAAAGGTTTAATATCACCATTGTTTTGAGCGTGCAGAAACAATGGTGATATTAAAAACAATAGTGTAATGGTTTCCGCTCGGAATCGATGCTTTAAAGCCTTGTAAATCATAATTAAATGTATTTATTTCTGCCCAGGAAAAAAAGTCACAGATCTGCAATAACCTCACACCAACAGAAGCGCATCTACTTGTCCATTACAACAGGCTTTATACCTTTATGAGTAGGGATTACCTCCTTTATACTGCCATCATTATTGAACTCCAGCTTGTCTATACAAACTTCGCGGTTGTAACCGGCGGCATCGCCCATGGTAATACCTTTGGGATAATTAAAACGGTGGTATACAATATACCATTCATCGCGGCCGGGGATCTGTATAACCGAATTATGCCCGGTTCCGTAAATGCCTTCTTTAGCATTTTTGGCAATTACCACATTGTTTGCCGGCACCGTTATTGGCCCAAGGGGCGAATTGGATGTTCCATAATGCACGGTGTAATCGGGGCTACGCGTATCATTTTGCGACCACATAAAATAATAGATGCCTTTCCGGTAAGCTACATAAGTACCTTCGTTATAATGCTTGTCGGGTGTTAATATTTTTGTGGTACCGGTTTTTAATGAGATCATATCGTCATTCAACTCGGCGCAGGCCATGTAACCGTTGCCCCAGTACAAATAACTTTTGCCTGTTTGCGGGTCGGTAAAAACATCGGCATCTATTTGCTGGCCGCCTTTTACACCTGCGGGCAAACTATCAAGGAGTGGTTTACCCGAATCAACAAACGGACCAGCCGGGTCATTTGCCACAGCTACGCCAATTTTTTGCGCGGCAGCAAAATAGTAGAAATATTTATAGCCGCCGTTTATCTTTTTTTCGATAATGCAGGGCGCCCAGGCATTCCGTTTTGCCCAGCTTACATCTTTGGGTAAATCAAGTATCACACCCTCATCTTTCCAGTTAACCAGGTTAGCCGATGAAAAGGCTTTAAAATAGTTGCCGCTCCAGCCGTCAAAACCATCGCTGGTTGGGTACAAATAAAACTTGCCCGTTTTTTCGGCATACAATATCTCCGGGTCGGCATAGTAACCTTCAATTACGGGGTTGTGGTTTTCCTGTACTTGTACGCTATACGTTTCAGGTTTTTTTCCATTGATGGTCACTCTATATTTTACCGGGCCTTTGGTAAAGTTTTGCGCCGCAGTGGGTATTACTGCAATGCCGGGCAATGCGTTGAACGCCGGATTAAATGCCTTTAAACCGGTGCCGGGCAATACCGGCAGCGTAAGGGTGTGAGTGGCAGAATCTAGCACAATGTTAATCTTTTTCACCTGGCCCGAACGGGGCGACAGCATCACATCATCTGTGCTTGCCCATTTGGCGGTTAAGCGGGCAGCTTCCCGCGCTGTTATGGGCATAACCGTACCGTGTCGTGGGTGAAAATTCATGGTTACCTCGTTATCAATAGCAGTAAAATGTTCCAGGTCGGTAGTGCGGGTAAACTGGTATTTACCTTCGGTATACCTGTCATACATCAGTATATAGGTATTGCTATTATTCAGCTTAAAAGTACCGGCGCCTTCTACCGGCGATTTGGTTTGCTGTATATATTTATCTATCAACACATAACCTTCGGTCAGTTTATCCGATACGGCAATTTTAATTCCTGCCCCCGAACCTTCTGTTTTAAAAAACAGGTGATATTTACCGTCTTTATAAACAATATCCCCATCGATACAGGCTCCGTTGTCGGGTTTGAAAAATAGTTGTTTGGGCAAGGTTTCCAATCCCGAAAAATCTTTGTTGGCATAGGCGTAATAAATTTTGTCGGGCCCGTTGCCAAAGCGCATCGACCAATATATCATGTACTTGTTCAGCTTAGGGTCGTAAATAGTTTGGGGGGCCCACACCCGGTTCACACCTTCAAACTCCTTAAATACCTGCGGCACAACAACCGTGTGCGATGTCCAGTTAATTAAATCGGTCGATTGCATCAGTACCATAGCCGTATCCGGGCCCCATCCGTACTGTTCGGTATTCATATCCGTAGCCACCATATAAAATGTTTTCCCGTCGGCCCCTCTCAGGATATGCGGATCGCGCACTCCCCCGGTTGTACTTATTACCGCCGAACTTAAAACAGGCAGGTTGTTGTTAAGGGCCCGGTAATGATAACCATCGGTACTTAAGGCAAAGCGGATAGCTTCGCCTTTTTTGCCGCCCGTAAAGTAGGTAAACAAATACGCCGAATACGCATCGGCTTTAGCGGCCTTTTTAGCCGGCTGGTTGCCGGCTGACTGAGCAACAACACCCGACACATGTCCAAGTATTGTTAAAAATACAATTAAAAAAAGCCGCGTGCATTTCAGGGTGTTCATACGTAATAAGTCTTTTCTTTAAAAATATACAGGTTATAATGGTGTTTGGTATCAGACAGGGACAATTTGCACGCCCTGTGAATCCGATGTCAATATTAATTTAAAAGTGTCAAAAACACAATTATTTTGTTGATTTTATTTTCGGGAGCGCCACGATTATTTGACGGTAATCAATCTGTAATTCAAACTGCCATGTGGCAAACCAATACCCCAGTAAAATTGCCGTTATAAACATTTAAAGATATCGCGATGAGTTTTGATTAAAACCTGATGCCGATTGATACTATATGGTTTTAGTGGACGTACAAATACAGTTTTTCTGTGCACCACCTGCAAGTGTAAAAAAGCCCAATTTTTCGTTAAACAACTAAAAAAATCCTGTATTGTACTCATTATTGCCATAAAATTACAACCTCCGGTTTTACCAATCGCGCCCACTATCAAATTTAATCACCATTGTTCGACGCTGGTATTAGTGCCTTTTTCGTATCCGGCGGGCACTATCTATTTAAAATATTTAGCGATGGTTTTATTAAAACAGCGTTTAAACGGTAAAAAACTTATGGGGGCACTTGTTTTGTAATACAGAGGCACAATGAATCTCTTTATAAAAAACATGGTGAGCAGCCGCTGCAAAATTATCGTCGAATTCGAATTGCGAAGGGCAGGGCTAAAATGTACTTCTGTTGACCAGGGACGAGTAATTGTTACAGGGGATGTGGTAACGGCTCAAATTCAACAAGCGGGCATCGCTTTATTAAAATACGGCCTGGTATTAATGGATAACAAAAAAAACATCCTGGTTGAAAAAATAAAGCAGGTAGTTACCGATTTGATTTTTCATTCAGAAATTCCGTTAAAAACCAATTTCTCCGATTACCTGAGTACCAAGCTTAACCGTGATTACACTTACCTGGCCAATACATTCTCGGAAGTACAGGGCATCACTATCGAACAGTTTATCATCATGAATAAAATTCAACTGGTAAAACAGTTGATATGGCAGGACGAGTTAAGCCTTACCGAAATTTCGTGGAAACTCCATTATAGCAGTGTAGCGCACCTATCTGCCCAGTTTAAAAAAGTTACCGGCCTAACGCCATCGCAGTTTAAACATTTTGATTTTCAAAACCAAAGCAGCTTTGCTAATGTGTGAATTATATAACTTATTCAAAAAGTTATATAACATGCCTGCTGCAAAGTTGCCATAAGTTTGTACCATCCTGCAATCTGACCCAATAGGACCCCGGGACTTTACAATTTATCTTTCAATAATATATTCATGAAAAAACTATTTACTATGCCAGTGGAAGTCATCTGCATGCCTCAGCGCAGCGGTTATTCCAAAACTTTCGGCGCAATCTTGTCGCTGCTTTTACTCCTTACTATTTTAACCCCAGGGTGTAAAAAAGATAATTATAAGGGCGAAATCAAGGGCGACTGCCCGGTTGTGGTTTCAACCGACCCAACTGATAAAGCTGTTGACATTGTTTTAAGCAAAGCAATATCGGTAACTTTTAACACCAGCATGGCACCCTCAACAATTACCAACAAAACATTTATAATACAACAGGGCGCTACTGTTATTGCAGGTACTATAACAAACGCCACCAATGGCACCGTATTTACTTTTACGCCAACCCAGCCCCTGCTGCCTTTTGCTATTTATACGGGCACTATAAAGGCAGCAGTAACCGACACTTTGCGTACCGCAATGGTGAGCGATTACACCTGGACGTTTACCACCATTCCGCAGGTTACGCTAACAGCAACCCCTACCCTTGGCGGTGTTACCGATGGTGAAGGCACCTTTGCACAGGCATCTGCCGTAACCGTTAGTGCAACACCCAATACAGGTTACATATTTACCAACTGGACGGATAATGGTGTTATTGTTTCAACCAGTTCCAGCTACCAGTTTACCATGGCGGGGAACAAGGCTTTGGTGGCCAACTTTAAATTGATACCGGCATCGCAATTTGCGGTAGTGCTTACCTCTAGCCCGGCTATTGGCGGTACAACCAGCGGATCTGGTGCATACAACGCCGGCACCACGGTAACCGTAACTGCCGATCCTAATAACGGCTTTACCTTTGTAAACTGGACTGATAATGGCAACGTAGCCTCTACAAGTTCAAGTTACCAGTTTGTGCTTGCAGCCAACCGGAAATTAGTAGCCAACTTTAAAGCCATACCTGCATCGCAATTTGCACTGGTATTGACATCAAGCCCGGCAGCAGGCGGCTCAACAACCGGGTCAGGCGCATACACAGCAGGTTCATCTGCAAATGCAACGGCAACGGCAAACCCCGGCTATACCTTTACCTCGTGGAGCGGCGATGCAACAGGCACCAATAACCCGCTAACCGTTGTTATGAGTGCTAACAAACACGTAACGGCCAACTTTACGCTCAACGTAATCATTATACCTCCACTTTTGGGCGACGCTGCAAAATTTGGCGCTTTCGGCGGCAATGCAGGCGTAACCAACCAGGGCTTAAACACGGTAATCAATAACGGAGCCATAGGCACAACCGCCGCATCAACCCTGGTTACCGGTTTCCATGATGGCCTGACAGCCGATATTTATACCGAAACACCGTTAAATAAGGGTAACGTAAAAGGCGGCATATTTACAGCGCCACCAGCACCAGGAACAGCCACATCATTTGCAGTTGCCACACAGGGATTGCTTGACGCCACCATTGCCTACAATAGTATATCCCCGGCCTCGAAACCAGGTGGTATAGACCCCGGCGCAGGCGAATTAGGTGGTTTAACTTTAGCGCCCGGCGTATATAAAGCCGCAAGCGGTACCTTCAAAGTAACCAATGGCGACCTAACACTGGATGCCAAAGGCGATCCGAACGCAGTATGGATATTCCAGACAGCTGCGGGCCTTACCGTAGGTACAGCAGGTCCGGCTGGTGCCAGGAGTGTTATCATGAAAAATGGCGGCCTCGCTAAAAACGTTTACTGGTATGTAGGCAGCTCGGCTGTAATTAACGGCGCGGGTGGCGGTATCATGACGGGTACTATCATATCCAGTGCAGGCATCACCTTCTCAACAGCCGGCAACGCGGTACAAACGGTATTAAATGGCAGGGCTATATCCCTGGTAGCTTCGGTTACTATGGTAAATACCACTGTTAACGTACCACAATAAGCTAACATCAGTATCAACAGTATTCAATCCCTTTTTAGGGATTGAATACTATCTATCAACAAAATATTTAAAGAAACATCTCATGTTACCAATCAATAAAACAATTAAAACAACCATCATCTGCTGTTTGGTTGTTATGGCCGGCATAACGGTTAAAGCACAAACCACTACTGTACCAACCTGGTGGTTTGGTGTATCCGGCGCTGCCAATTTTAACTTTTACGATGGCACCACCCAGCGGCTAAACAATTCATTAATAGCGCCTACTGCTTTTCATAAGGGCCATGATGTACGCCCTTATGGGTCTATTTTGATGGAATACCGCCCGGCAAGTGTGTTGGGTGTTATGCTTAACGTAGCTTATGATGGCCGCGGCGGTAAATTTAAAGATGTAGTGGCCCCCTGTAATTGCCCGGCTACTTTAGAAACCAACACCAGCTATATTGCTGTTGAACCAAGCCTGCGTTTAACGGTGCCTTCAACCGGCTTGTACTTTTTTGCCGGCCCAAGGGTTGCCTTTAATATCAGTAAAGATTTTGAGTATACCCAGCTTAGGCAACCTAATACAAATGGCCAGTTAAGCGCAATGCACAAAACCCTCATCTCGGGCCAGGTTGGTGCCGGTTACGATATTATGGTTTCGCCCGCAAGCAGCACTACCAAGGTAAGCATCTCGCCATTCGTTTCTTTTCATCCTTATTTTGGGCAGGAGCCGCGCAGTATCGAAAGCTGGTCGGTTACCACGTTACGCGCCGGTATAGCGCTTAAATTTGGTAAAGCTTCAAAAATTGCCCCTAAAGCAACAACAAGCGTACCCGCACCTATGCATGAATTTGTTTTTACAGTAACTGCACCAACAGCAGTACCTTTAAAACGCCAGGTGAGCGAAACACTGCCTTTGCGTAATTCGGTATTTTTTGATGAAGGATCAGCCCAGATACCGGCCAGGTATATTACACTTTCAACAGACCAGGCAATTACTTTCAAGGAACAGCAACTGCAAAACGAGCAGGCCGATAACATGGCCGGCCGATCGGCAAGGCAGCTGAATGTTTACCACAACATCCTGAATATTTTGGGCGATCGACTAAGATCAAACCCAGGCGCTGTAATTGTGCTAACCGGTGCATCGGCCCAAGGCCCTGCAGATGGTAAAGAACTGGCTCAAGCTGTTAAACAATACCTGGTTACCCAATATGCTGTTGATGCATCAAGAATAACCATTGCCGGCCGTAACAGGCCGCTTATTCCGTCAGAACAACCAGGCGGCACTAAAGAATTGGTATTGCTGCGTGCAGGCGATCGCCGGGTAGATATAACCAGCACTTCGCCCGAATTATTGACCGAGGTAGGCGGCGATATGATGAAGCCTGTTCAGATAAACGCCACACAAGCCAACCCGCTTGATAGCCAGGTAATTTTAAATATCGATAGTGCCAAACAGTTGCTTAAATCATGGTCGGTAGATGTTACTGATGATAAAGGTACCATTCAGCACTTCGGACCATTTATTGATGACCAGGCCAGCATTCCGGGTACAACTATATTAGGCAGCAACCCTTCAGGCGATTACAAAATTGTAATGACAGGCGAAACCCGCGCCGGTATGCCTGTAAGGAAAGAAAGCACTGTGCATTTGATACGCCAGGACGAAACACCAACCAAAGGCTTACGCTATAGCATCCTGTATGATTTTGACAGATCGAACGCTATTGTATCATATGATAAGTTTTTAACCGATGTTGTATCGGCTTCAATTGCTGATGGATCAACAGTTATTATCCATGGCCATACCGATAACATAGGCGAAGAAGACCATAACATGAAATTATCCAAAGCCCGCGCACTGGATGTGCAACACACATTGGAGCAGGCCTTAACTAAAGCCGGCAAAACCAATGTAAAATTCGAAACCATAGGATTTGGCGAAGATGCGGGCAACGCACCTTTTGAAAATAATTTAGTTGAAGAGCGGTTTTACAACCGAACCGTTATTATAGATATTATCCCTGTTAAATAACAATAAGCGATATAAATGAAAAAAGCAGCGGGGGGAATTCCGCTGCTTTTTTTGCGTTAAAGATGTCTTATTAATTCACCTTACTAAGCATCATATCTTCATTAGCCGCGGCGGATTTATAGGCTATCTTTAATTCACCGTTTACATCACTTTTTAAAACTTCGGCCTGTTTCCCGTTAACTTCAAGTTTATAACCGGTATTCGGGTTTAATTGATGTAAAACATAGGTAACTGGTTTAGCTGCCTGCTGATGCCATTCCATTTTACCGCCATCCCAGTTTTTTATATCGATGCTTAAATTACCTGCCGAAGCGGCATTCAAAGCAACAGCCGGGCTGGCGCCATTAAAGTACGACAACTGACCCTTGGTACTATTAAAACCGAAGCTTCGCCTGGCGGTTACCTTAAATTTCCCGTCGGCAACGGCATAGTTATCATTGTCGAGGTTAATGATTAGCTTTTTATCCCTGAACTTGTAATTCAAAATGGTGCCCGCAAGTTCGGGGGTTATATGCGGGTTGAGGTAAAAACGATTATACAAAGGATTGATACCATAAATGGCCTGGTACAAGCCTACTATGGCCAGGCTGTTGCCCGATAGGATATCGTCGCCAAGGCCATCTTGCTTTATCCTGCCATAACGCTGAAAAGCCAAACCATCTTTACCATATTGCTCCAGCACGTTGCGCACATATTTAAGGGCAAGGGCTGGTTTATATTCGGCATAAGCTTTTACCGCTATGGATCCCCATGATAAAAACAGGTCGCCATTTTCATAACTTGGGAAAGGATACTGTGAATCCTTGGCCTCGCCCGGCAGGTATGTTGTCATACATAACGGCCAAAAGAAAAGCTTTTCCTGCTGCATTTGTGTTTCAATATTATCCAGGATGGTTTGCTTGCGGGCATCGTTATCGCAAATATCATAAGCAATGGCCATAAAATTTACCGGTGTTACCATGTTGCGGCCATGCACACTTTTATCCTTATCAATCCAATAAGCGTAACAGCCTTTTTCCTGGTCCCAAAAACCACCTTCGGTAGTAGGCTTATTAAAGCTTTCTTTTAGTTTAGCTGCAAAGTTTTTATAGTAAGTTGCTTTGGCTTGGTTATGTAGTTGTTGCTCAATATCGGCCCATTTTACCAGCGCGTGGTAAAGCTTGGCGTTTACAAAAGCGTTTTCGTACGATGCCCAAACAATATCAATCCAATCGCTGCTACGTTTTTGAGCACGGTTGTCGTTCATCATTTCAACCAGCCCGTTGTTGTTATCGTCGCGTTTCAGTATCCAGTCTAAAACCTTTTCGCAGGATAGCTGGTGCCCCTTAACCCAGGTTTTATCGCCCGTCATATCATACAGCTCGGCAATGTTGGTCACCAGGTCCGGGTTCGAGTCCATGAGGGTGCCCCATTGGGCCTCGTAAAAGCCGTCGCTGTTAAACTGGTTGGGGCCGGCATCCTCATTGGTATAAGCCCAGCGCGAAAACACCCTGCCATCGGGTTTTATGGCATGATCTCGGTAATAGTCAAGGCAGGTTTCATCGCCCTTTAAATACTTCTCATCGCTTATAGCCAGGCCAAGCTGCGCTATATATTGCTCGTGCAGGCAAATGGGGCCATACGGCGTAGCCCAGCTGTTGCCGCCAAAATGCAGCGAATCAATTACCCCTATGCGGGCAATGGTATTCAGTACCGCCCCAACTTTGGCGCCATCAACACCATTAAATTTACCCCGGCCATACTTTTCATCAAAATTAAAATAGCTAAGGGTAATGCTTTGGCTGCTTGCCCCAGCGGCAAGGCTAAATGGCGCCCAAACATCGGTGCGCCCTCTTAAAAACCTGCGCCTTTGAGTATCGCTATCCTGCTTAAGCTCCATTTGCTTATTGCTTACACTTATGGTGTAAGCCAGTTTATCATCGGCAGTACGGCTATATTTCATGGCCACGTTTTTGCCCGGAGCAGCCACGGTAATATTTAAACCGTTGCCGGTTTTACTGTTCCAAAAATCAGATGAACGGGTGTGTACGCCGTAGGTACACAGTTTTTCGTTAAAAAGGTAAAACCAGGCCAGCCCGCCGTAGCCCTGGTAGGCGCCTTCCCATATATTTATATTATCAAAATTAAATACAGGCGCGGCAGATTCATTTACCTGCAATGGTTTGTTTGAACTTCGTTCAATTGTCCACCTGATGGCTTTATCGTTAATGGTAAAAGTCCAGTTTTCGGTTATGGTAAAGCTTTTATCGCCATAACTGATGTTGGTCAGCTTGTAAACATTGCCGGTTTTTACCAATACCGGCGTTTTTTTTAAATGCAGGGATGAATACGTTATGCCATTTATATTCACCGATGTAAATACACCATCGGCACTGCTTATTACTTTTTGCCCATTAACCACCAGCGAGGTGATACTTGCCTTGCCGCTATAATTGAGCACCATGGTCATTTTGGCATTGCCGATTTTTATTTCGGTTGCTAATGCGGCCGTTGACCAAAAAGCAACGGCGAGAAAAATTAAATTGATTTGGATTTTTTTGAATTGCATGATATCAGATGATGAGTGTTGGCGTTATGTCATCAAAATTAGCATATAAGTTTTAGGATGGAAATTTAATATACAGGTGGCGTGACGAAGGCAAAATAAGATCGTCAGCGGATGCCGCGCTCAAACAAAAAAGGCACAGTCCTAAAACCATGCCTTTTATATCAATGCAAACATCTTACGCCTTTAAATTTAAAATCGAGGCCCTTTTTTTATGTACATTTTACTTTAAACTTAAATCGGCAAGAAATTAAACATATGATGCTTCAGCCGTTACGTATTCTAAGCCATCGACAGGAAAGTAACCATTGACTTTCTACTTCTTGCTCGATTGCAATGATTGTTTTAACTCCTCTAGCGTATAGGGGGGATTTACCTTATGTAACATAGCGTGGCAATTGGGGCAAACCGGGCGTAAGTCCTTAATTGGATCTATTATACTTTCCTTAACAATAGACAACTGTTTCAAATGGTGTACATGGATATATCCTTCGCCAATTTCGCCATATATATCTTTGAAATTAAATCCACAAATGACACAGGAGTATCCATAGTAGTTTAAACATACTTTTCTCGCATAGGAACTTCTTTCATAAAAGGTTTGAGTAATTTGATATGCAGCCCCCTCAATGAATGTTTGTTTATCGTTAATGAAAGAAAACAAATTATTATTATTTAAGAAGTTATACCACTCCTTTTCCAACTTATCATTTTCCTTTATTAGAATGCCAGACCTGCGAGGTGTCCACTGTTGATCTTTTGATAGATATCTAAGATCTTTAATATCTAATATTTTTACTTTTTCAGAATTCAATAATACATCAAATTCAATAGTTACGCCAGGAACTTGTTTTCGCTTGCTCCAATGTAATATAGGGTGAGTATTGGAAACAATCTTACCCGAAGCAAAAATCCCTTTTACTTTTCCGCCACCAAGTTTAACGATAAACGCTCTGTCTCCAATATTCGTTTTAGAACTTTGGACACTCCATTCTATAGTTGCTCTTCCGGTAAACCTTAATTCATTAATCTTTGGAAGGAGTTCATCATTAAATGAAAAATTTTTAGGATTCTAACCAAATAAGAAAGCATTATTTTCAGTCATACAATAGGGTAACTACTTTCCTAAACTAATTAAACATAAAACAAAAAAGGCATAGTCCTAAAACCATGCCTTTTTCAATTTTGACTTTTTAATTTTTAATTTTGACTTAGTAACGGTAGTATTCCGGTTTAAACGGACCATCAACTGTTACGCCAATGTAATCGGCCTGGTCCTGGTCTAAAACTTCCAGCTCAACACCAATTTTGGCAAGGTGTAAGCGGGCAACTTTTTCGTCAAGGTGTTTGGGTAAAGTGTAAACTTCGTTTTTGTAAGCAGCACCGTTGGTCCAAAGCTCTAATTGAGCCAAAGTTTGGTTGGTGAACGAGTTACTCATTACAAAGCTTGGGTGGCCTGTTGCGCAACCTAAGTTTACCAAACGACCTTCTGCTAAAACGATAACATCGCTGCCATCAATGGTATATTTATCAACCTGTGGTTTAATCTCGATTTTGGTGTTGCCATAAGCGCCGTTTAACCAGGCCATGTCAATCTCGTTATCAAAGTGACCAATGTTACAAACAATAGCTTTATCTTTCAACGCGCGGAAGTGCTCTTCGCGAACGATGTTTTTGTTACCTGTGGCGGTAACAACAATATCAGCCTCTTTAATAGCAGTACCCAATTTTTTAACCTCAAAACCTTCCATGGCTGCCTGTAATGCGCAGATAGGGTCAATTTCGGTAACAATAACACGTACACCCGAGTTACGCAATGAATCTGCCGAACCTTTACCTACGTCGCCATAACCGCAAACAACAGCTACTTTACCGGCCATCATTACATCAGTTGCACGGCGGATGGCATCAACTAATGATTCGCGGCAGCCATATTTGTTATCAAATTTCGATTTGGTAACCGAGTCATTAACGTTAATTGCAGGCATTGGTAATGTACCGGCTTTCATACGCTCGTATAAACGGTGAACACCTGTAGTGGTTTCTTCAGATAAACCTTTGATATCAGCAATCAGTTCAGGGAAACGATCTAAAACCATGTTTGTTAAATCGCCGCCATCGTCCAATATCATGTTTAATGGTTTGCGGTCTTCGCCAAACCACAGGGTTTGCTCAATACACCAGTCAAACTCTTCGGCGTTCATACCTTTCCAGGCGTAAACAGAAGTACCAGCAGCAGCAATAGCAGCGGCGGCATGATCCTGGGTTGAAAATATATTACATGACGACCAGGTAACTTCGGCGCCAAGCTCAATTAAAGTTTCAATTAAAACGGCGGTTTGGATGGTCATGTGCAGGCAGCCGGCAATACGGGCACCTTTTAAAGGCTGGCTGGGGCCATACTCCTGGCGCAAAGCCATCAGGCCCGGCATTTCGGCCTCGGCCAGTTCAATCTCCTTGCGGCCCCATTCGGCCAGTGAAAGGTCTTTTACCTTGTATTTAACAAAAGCAGTTTCTACTGATGACATATCGTTTTCAATTTTGTGCAGCAAATTTAAATCATATCCCCGTTAAAATGAAATAGGCAGCAACGTAAGGGGTTATTTGTTGCCATAGGGCAAGTTGGCAGTGAGGGAACTGGCTCTAAAATTTAGCCGATTGATCCCCCTCAGGCTTATTTTGTCTTGATTCCTGATTCTTAACTCTTGATTCTATTTTACCACCCCCATGCTCAGCAATCCATTATAAACGCCGCCGGTTTCAACCAACAGGGTTTGGGTGGTTATGGTGCCGGTGATTTTGCCGGTGGCCCGTATTTCAAGGGATGAGGTTTGGATATCACCAGTTACTGTACCGTAAACTACAATCTCTTTGGTAATAATATTACCGGTGATAACGCCTTTTTCGCCAAGGATAAGGCCTTCATCAACTGTAACATCACCGGTTACCTGTCCGTCAATGCGGGCAAATGCCGGGGCCTTAAAATTGCCGCCAATTTCGCAGCCTTCACTTATCAGGGTTGATATGGATTGCAAATCGAGCGATACTTTATCTTTTTTACCGAAAATAGCCATAGTTACGTTATAGGTTGTACGTGATAAGTTTTACGTTTTGCATAAACAGGAAGCAAAAAAATATTGGAACGTATTACGTAAAACGTCCAACGTAAAACTTACTTGTTCAGTGTTAAAAAATTAACCGGGTTTACGGCTTTGCCGTGCCTGCGTACTTCGTAGTGCAGGTGCGCGCCGGTTGAGTGGCCGGTTGAACCAACAAGGCCAATCTCATCGCCAAGGTTTACTTCCTGCCCTACTTTTACTTTTATTTTAGATAGGTGCCCATAAACAGTCTGGATATCGTTAATATGCTGAATGCGGATGCAGTTGCCATAACCACCGGCCCAGCCTGCAAAAACAACCTTACCGCTTGCGGTACATTTCACCTCGTCGCCACGTTTGCCTTTAAAATCAATACCGGGATGAAATTCTGCGCTTGCACTGTCGAAAGGGTCGCTGCGGTACCCAAAAAACGAGGTAAATGAACTGATGCGGGGGTAGCCCATGGGGGTAAATGCAATGGTACCCATCAGGTGGTTAAGGTAATCGTTATACAGCGAGTATACTTCGCCATCATTTAACTTTTTACCTTCGGTGTTGTTATCGCCGCCAATTCCTTTGGTACTAAAGCCTTTTAAGCCCCTGCGGCGCAGGTAATCATTAATTGTTTTCAGTTTAACTTCAATCGATTGGATGTAACTTTGCGCGCTGCCTTGTTTAGCCTCGGCCGGCGCTGTCACCTGAGCAGGTACTGTGCCTTTTAATTTTACTATCTGGGCCATCAGCGCCTGTTTTTCAACTTCCTGCTGCTGGTTTTGCCATCTTAAATAAATAATGCCTCCTACCAAAACCAGTACAACCGACAGGATGCCAAGCGCGTAATGTTTAAGATTGTTAAGGTGTTTTGTTTTAATTTGTAAAGACCGTGTAGGCTGCTGGTTTTTATTAATAACAACAACGGTACTGATATCAGATGTCTTTTGTTTCATCAAAATCATAAATTAGGGTTGGCAATATAACGATAACATTGAATAAATCAATAGCCATTATAAACAAACGCCTTACGGACTGATGGTTATAATAAAGCTACATCGTCAGCATATTGTTATTATTGCGTTTTTTAAACGTATAGTGTTAATCATTTCTTATTTTTGCGGTTGATAAAAATTCAAAAAAAATAAACATACCATGTATCCAGAATATTTAGTTGCCCCCATGCGGGAAGATTTAACCAGGGTTGGTTTTGAGGAGTTGAAAGATGCCGAGGCAGTAAAAAACGCTATTGAAAGCGAAGGTACTGTATTTGTTATGGTAAATTCAGTATGTGGTTGCGCTGCCGCAAATGCACGCCCTGCCGCCAGGATTGCCGCCGCAAATGGAAAACATCCCGATAAATTAGTTACCGTTTTTGCAGGTATGGAAAAAGACGCCGTAGATGCTGCACGTAACTATATGTTGCCTTATCCTCCATCGTCACCGGCTATGGCTTTGTTTAAAGATGGCAAACTGGTACACATTATTGAGCGCTACCAAATTGAAGGCCGCCCTGCCCAAATGATTGCCGATAACCTGATTGGCGCTTTTGAGCAATACTGCTAATTTTAGGTGAAAGCCGAAAGGTTAAAGGCGAAAGGTAAAAGCTGAAAGGTTAAGGATGGTAAAGTCCACAATATTTTAAGCCTGCAAATAAAACGTTAAATAAAAGGCCCGGGAGATTTCAAATCCTCCGGGCTTTTTATTTTAATTATCTGCACATCTGTAATTTGAAATCTGCCCATTTTAAATCTGTCTTTTTTCATTCTCAAATCTTCAAATTACCAAATTTTCAAATTCCTTTCATCTGCACATTTGAAATCTGTAATCTGCACATTTAAAATCTGTCCTTTTTCATTTTCAAATTTTCAAATTACCAAATTTTCAAATTCCTTTCATCTGCACATTTGAAATCTGAAATCTGCATATCTGAAATCTGTCTTTTTTCATTTTCAAATCTTCAAATTACCAAATTTTCAAATTCCTTTCATCTGCACATCTAAAATCTGTCCTTTTTCATTTTCAAATCTTCAAATTACCAAATTTTCAAATTCCTTTCATCTGCACATTTGAAATCTGAAATCTGCACATCTATTTGGCATCGTTGATCTGTTTAATTGCATCTTCCGCCACTTTCACTGTTGCATCGTCATGCAGCTGCGCACGCTTTTCTTTAATGCTGGTTATAAATTTAATCGCGGGATCGCCAATACCCTGTGGTTTATATTTTATGCCAAAATCTTTAATCTGGCTGATGCCTTGCTGGGCGTACTCTGGTTTTTGAACACGACCTGCCATAGCGCTAAATTTATCGAGGGCGTTATATTTAGCTTGTGGCGCGGCTTCGTCAAATTGCTTGTACACAAATGCCCATTGGGCATCAGTTCCGCTGGTGGCGTAAACATCCATCATGGCTACAGTAAGGCCGCCTTTGTTATCAGCTTCATAATTTTTTGCCAGGTTCATGGCCAATGCCGGGTCGAGCAAATTAATGGCATTTAACGCAGCACCCTGTACAGCATATGACTGGCTGCTTAGTGCCTGTTTAAACAAATTCATATTACCTGATGCTTTAAGGCTACCCAACGCAGCGATAGCCTGGGCCTGCACCAATGTATTATCATCTGTTTGCGCCAGCTTGGCCAAAATAGGCTGCGCCGCGTTACGGATGGCATCATTATCCAGCTTAATTGTACGGATGGCTTTATCGCGCAAACCGTAATACTTATCATTCAAAGCCGCAATCAGAACTTTTTGCGCGTCTTTTTCGCCTTGCTTATCGGCAACTGCATTAATGGCTTCCAACCTATCCAGGTAAAGCGGCGCATTAAAATACTGGAAAGCAAATTCCTGCAAGGTTTTATGGTCAGTCTTTTTAACCAGCAGTATTTTATCACCATCAACATTCACCAGGTCGGGCTTTGATGCCAGTTTGAAGGTAAGCGTATCATTTTGATTGTTCATCCAAACTTTATGACGTATTTTTTTGCCACTTGCGTAAATATCAATAGCCATTGGCAGTTTAAATATCTGCCCGTCCTGGCTCTGCTGCAGGTAAACGGTTTGGGTTTTGGTAGCATCGTCCCATTTATAGCTAATGTCCAGTATCGGATGGCCGGCACCATAATACCATTGATTAAAGAACCAATTCAAATCCAGCCCGCTGGCTTGTTCAAGGGCTAAGCGCAATTGCTGAGCTTCGCCATTTTTAAAGGCATTGGTGGTCAGGTAAATATTCAGGCCTTTATAAAAAGCCTCGTTGCCTAAATAGTTGCGCAGCATATTTAATATGCGACCGCCTTTTTGATAGGTAACCACATCAAAAACATCCTCCTTATCGGCGTAATGAAAGCGCACCAGGTTTTTGGTACGTGCATCTGGCGAGCGCAGGTAGTTTTGCATATCAATATAGTTATGCTCGTCGGCTACATCGTGGCCATATTTATGCTCGGCCCAAAGTGTTTCGCTAAAATTGGCAAATGATTCGTTTACTGTTAGGTTGCTCCAGCTTTCGGCGGTTACATAATCGCCAAACCATTGATGAAAAAGTTCATGCACAATTGTGCTGCGGCCATCGTCATAGTAGGCATCTAACAGTTCGCGGTGGGTACCTTGCACATAAACGCCATGCAGGGTAGCAGATGTATTTTCCATTGCTCCGCTCACATAATCGCGAACCACAATTTGCGAGTATTTATACCAGGGATAATCAACCCCTAGTGTTTTGGAGTAAAACTCGATAGCCTCGGGTGTCATCCCAAAAATTTCTTTGGCGTACGGTGCATACTTAGGCTCCAGGTAATAGGTTACCTCTTTGTTGCGCCATTTATCTTTATAGATCTTAAAATCGCCAACGGCCATCATAAACAGGTACGGTGAGTGTGGCAAATCCTGTTTCCAGGTATCAGTTCGGGTACCATCGGCATTGTTTTTTTGCGATACCAGTTTGCCGTTTGATAGGGTTACGTATTTTGATAGCACCGTCATGCTAATCTCTTCGGTAGTTTTTTGGCTTGGCTTATCAATAGTAGGAAACCATGCCGATGAGCTTTCGGTTTCGCCCTGCGTCCATATCTGGGTTGGCTTATCCTTTTCTGTACCATCCGGGTTAATAAAATATAAACCTTTGGCATCGTTAATAGCTGCGCTGCCTTTTACTTTAAGCTCATTCGGTTTGGCCGTGTAATCAATGTAAATGGTGTAGCTTTCGTTATTACGGTAAACTTTATCCAGTTTAATAGCCACGCTCAAACTATCCTGATAAGTAAACTTTAGCGGTACGTTTTTACCGTTTTTTACAACAGCAATGGTTTTTAAGTCCATGCCTTTGGCATCTAAACGGAGTGTATCGGTAGGATAAAAATGTGGTTTTAACGTAACCCATTCCTTGCCGTACATATAACGTTTTTTGTAATCGAACCGAACATCCAATTTGGTGTGCACCAAATCGTTAACCTTACGGGGTGTTTCGCGGTAAATTTTAAGTGCGGGGTCTTCGGGCTGGGGCGTTTGCTGGGCCTGTGATGATGTAAACGTGGCAGACAAAGCCGCGGAAAGCAGTAGTGTAGATAATAGTTTCAAATCAGTCATATATGGTAAATAGTAAACAAACAGCAGCGAATGTATTATAAACTAATACACCCGCCGGGGGCAAAAGGTTTTGACCCTTAACGCACGTAAGACGCCCGGTACATATTAATGTTACCGTTACAAGAATTTATTTACCGTTATAAGCTGTATATTTTTCCCTCTTTCATGATAAAACTTACGTTTTTCATCGCTTTTATATCAAGTAAGGGGTCGCCGTCAACCGCAACAATATCGGCCGATTTCCCGTTGGCTATACTGCCAATTTTTGAGCTCATGCCCAGCAGATCTGCGGCGCTGCTTGTTGCCGATTTTATAGCTTCCATCGGCGTCATGCCACCTTCAACCATGTACTGAAATTCAATGTAGTTTTTACCGTGTGCGTATACTCCCGCATCGGTACCAAAGGCAATTTTTACCCCGGCTTTATACGCTTTGGTAAATGTTTGTTGTATCTGGGGGCCTATTTCAAGGGCTTTACGGGCAATTACCGGCGGAAAGAAACCAGGGATGCGGGCAGAATCGGCAACCGATTTTCCGGCGATGATGGTGGGTACATACCAGGTGCCGTATTGTTTGGCCAATTTAATATCTTCATCATCCATAAAGGTGCCGTGTTCTATCGAAGTTACGCCACCCAGTATGGCCCTTCGTATGCCTTCGGCGCCGTGGGCATGGCAGGCCACTTTAAGTCCATAATCTTTGGCTGTTTCCACAACTGCCTTTATTTCGTCAATGCTGAATTGCGCACCGGATCCATCCTCGCTTAAATCCAATACCCCGCCTGTAGATGCTATTTTGATTACGTCAGATCCGCGTTTAAATTGAAGCCTTACAGCTTTTATCAATTCGTCCCTACCATCGGCTACACCTTCATCTGGCCCTGGGCGGTGGTTAAAAGCATCGTCCCTGAACCCATCCGACGGATCCATATGGCCGCCACTGGCTGATATTGCCCTGCCGGCAGTTATTACCCTGGGTCCGTCAACCAAACCCTGCCTTATTGCCTTGCGCAGGCTTATGTTTACCCCTGAGCCACCAAGGTCGCGTACCGTAGTAAAGCCCGCCATGAGTGTGCGTTTGGCAAATACCGATGCCTGGTAAGCAATATCGGCATCGGTTAATGTAAAACCCTGGATAGCCGAATTTTTATTAAACTGAGATTCCAAATGTACATGGCAATCAATTAGCCCCGGCATTACCGTTTTATTTTGCAGGTTAACAATCTTGTCTGTTCCGGTTCCTGATATATACCCTTTTTGAATATCGACAATGGTTTTGCCTTCAACAACTATGGTTATTTGTGTTTGTGCGGCCGGCGAGGTTCCGTCGATCAATTTTCCGCATTGAATGTAAGTTTTCTGGGCCGATGCGGTTTCTGCAACAAAAAGAAGAAAAACGAAGAGGATGATTTTTTGCATATAAAGATGGGTTACCGTTACTTAAGCTAAAATATGATTATTTTTCACAAATCTGTATAGCTATTTCCCGACGGGTCAATCTGTACGCCTTCCGCATAAAACCGAACACCAGATGTACGTATTCGAACACCCGGCGCACCTCCACCAACGTAAATAATTGATTTACTGACATTTAAATAAATGGCACATATTTTATTCTATGTAATTAGTAGGGTATGCCCTGGTATCATAATTTATCTACCTGTAAGCTATGGATATAGAGGAACACGTTTGGCAACTGGCGACAAAAAAACTGGCTAACGAGGCATCGGCAGATGAACTGCTGGAGTTGGATAAGCTGTTAATGAAAAACCCCGAACTGAAAACCTCATTGATGTTAATTTTTGACTGGTGGCAGGATGAAAAAGAGGATACAAAAACCAACAGCTCCTTGTTATTTGAAAGGATACTGCAAAATATAAAGCCTGCAGATACGATGGCCAAAGATAATACAAGGGTTGTGCCGCCTTATTTGCCTGCCTATAAAGAACACTATAAATCGGATAAAAGAAGTTCAATTTTAATTAACACCGGTATGATTAAAAATTATTTAAAAGTTGCTTTAAGGCAATTGCAAAAACAAAAAATGTACGCCGCCATAAAAATTGGCGGCTTCGCGTTTAGTATCGCCGCTTGTTTATTAATCGCGTTGTATATCCGCGACGAAGTTAGTTTTGATAAAAACTACCCTGATGCCGATAGGATTTACCGGGTTGTGGGTGCCTATAATATAGATGCCATACACGAAAAAGGTACTTCCTGGCCTGCAGTTATGGCCAAAACATTAAAAAACGACTATCCGGAGGTGGAAAAATCGGGCCGATTGATGCCAAACTCTCTTTTTTGGGGTGCCGGCAGCAACGAGCTGAAACGTGCTGATGGCGTGGAAAATACCCACGAGGATGGTTTTGCTTACGCCGATCAGTCGTTATTGGAGATGTTAAAAGTGTCCATGGTGTATGGCGATCTGGCGCACGCGCTTACCGAGCCGCAAACCATGGTGATATCAAAAAGCAAAGCCGATAAATATTTTCCTGGCCAAAA
Source organism: Mucilaginibacter sp. P4_C11 (assembly GCF_056402115.1). Taxonomy (NCBI): domain Bacteria; kingdom Pseudomonadati; phylum Bacteroidota; class Sphingobacteriia; order Sphingobacteriales; family Sphingobacteriaceae; genus Mucilaginibacter; species Mucilaginibacter sp. P4_C11. Next base: position 29,037 of record NZ_JBFUIA010000016.1, read on the forward strand.
CCCGGTTGGCAAGGTAATGTTCCTTAATAACAACAAAAGCAGGCCTTATAAAATTGGTGCGGTAATGCAGGATTTCCCTCCAACAACACACCTGCATTATAATTTTTTGCTTACCCTTACCGGCATTAAGTTTTGGGATGGCGAGCAGGAAACCTGGGGAGCCAGCAATTACGATGTTTACGTGCTACTTAAGCCGGGCGCAGATATTAAAGCCTTAAATAAAAAGATAACCGATGGGATAATAAAAGGCTATTACATACCCGATATGAGAAGGGGCGGCGATAAAAACGCCGATAGGATTGCCGCCGCTTTAACCATGTTTTTGCAAAACATTAAAGATATCAACCTATACTCTTATGATATCCGCGACGGCCTTTCGCACGGCGATATCCGTTTTGTGTGGCTGTTTGGCGCGGTGGCAGGCTTTATATTGGTGATAGCCTGTATTAATTTTATTAACCTGGCCACAGCAAAATCTGCCAACAGGGCAAAGGAGGTGGGCTTGCGCAAAGTGGTTGGTTCGCAACGCAGCGGGCTGATCAGCCAGTTTTTAACCGAATCATTAATTTATAGCTTCATCTCCTTTATTATAGCCATTATTTTGGCGGCGTTATTAATGCCTTATTTTAATACGCTTGCAGCAAAAACACTAACCATACCATGGCAGCATTGGTGGTTTATGCCCACCATATTGGCTGCCGCAGTAGTAGTTGGCATACTGGCCGGTGTTTACCCCGCATTCTACCTCTCTGGCTTTAAACCTGTTGAAGTGCTGAAGGGCAAGCTGGCTACGGGCAGCAAAAGCTCATTTTTACGCAACGGGCTGGTGGTTTTTCAGTTTAYAACATCCATTATATTAATTATCAGCACGGTGGTTATTTATAACCAGATGCATTATATACTGAATAAAAAGGTAGGTTTTGAAAAAGACCAGGTGCTGATGATACAGGGCACACACACGTTGGAAGGCGAAGTGCAAAACTTCAAAAACGAGCTACTGAAACTATCGGCAGTAAAAAGCGCCACCGTGAGCGATTTTTTACCGGTATCGGGTACCAAGCGTAACGGCAATGAGTTTCATAACGAGGGTAAACAGAAATTGGAAGCCGGTACCGGTGGCCAGTTTTGGGATGTTGATGCCGATTATATAAAAACCCTGGGCATGACTATAGTAGCCGGCCGGGATTTTAACCCTAAACTAAAAACCGATTCGCAGGCCGTGATCATTAACCAAACCATGGCCCAAAAATTAGGCCTTAAAAACCCCATCGGTAAAAGAATAAGCAATTATGGTGCGCCTGTGCCCATTATTGGCGTGGTAAAGGATTTTAATTTTGAAACGCTAAAGGGTAGCCTCGAACCGTTGGTAATGCACCTGGGCAATAGTCCTACAATTGTATCGGTAAAAATAAAATCTACCGATATAAAGGCCACCCTGGCGCAGATCACCACCGTTTGGAAAAACTTTTCGCCAAACCAACCCATCCGCTATACTTTTATGGACGAGCAATTTGCCAACATGTATGCCGATGTTCAGCGCATGGGCAGCATATTTACCAGTTTTGCTGTACTGGCTATTATTATAGCCTGCCTTGGCCTGTTTGCCCTGGCCGCCTTTATGGCCGAGCAACGCAGCCGCGAAATAGGCATCCGCAAGGTACTCGGCGCAAGCATCGCCAACATTACCCGGCTACTCTCGCTGGATTTTGTTAAGCTGGTATTTATAGCCATACTAATAGCGTCCCCCATATCCTGGTGGGCTATGAATAAATGGCTGCAGGATTTTAACCCCAGCAACCGCATCAGCATCAGCTGGTGGATGTTTGCCCTGGCGGGGATAATGGCCATTGTAATTGCCATTTGTACCGTGAGTTACCAAAGCATCAAAGCCGCGTTAATGAACCCGGTGAAGAGTTTGAAAGCAGAATAGTATCAAGTAGTAAGTATCAAGTATCAAGACAGAAAATAAAAGAGAGTTAAGAGTCAAGAATAAAGAGAGGGAAAAGTCATTAGGTCATTATGCTTCACGTCATTGAGTCATTGCAAACTTTTCAATGACTTAATAACCCAATGACTTAATGACAATAATACCAATGAACAATGATTAAGAGTTATTTAAAAACAGCGTGGAGGTTTTTGTTAAAAAACAAAACCTTTAGTTTCATCAACATTATAGGCCTGGCTACGGGTACTTTGTGTTGCCTGTATATTTTATTGTATGTGCAGGACCAGTATAGTTACGACAAACAGCATAACGGTGTCGAAAATATTTACCGGGTAACTACCGACCTGGAGCTGACCGGCGATAAGCACCATAGCGGGGCAAGTTCGCCGCCGATAACCCCGGCTATGCGGAATGATTTTGCCGAGGTAAAGCAATTTACTCGCGTGGTAACTACCGAAAAGTTTGGCGCCAAACAACACCTGCTGCGCTACAAAGAAAAGTCGTTTTATGAGAAGGACGCGCTGTTTGTGGATTCTACATTTTTCGACGTATTCAGCTACCATTTTGTGAGTGGCAGCGCTAACAGCGCTTTAGCAGAGCCATATTCTATAGTGCTGTTTAAGCCCGTGGCCGATAAACTTTTTGGTAGCGAGAATGCCGTTGGCAAAATGATATCTATTGATAACTCCTTCGGCAAACACGATTATAAGGTTATGGGCGTGATTGACGAAAGCCTGGGCAAATCGCACATTCATGGCAATATGTACATAGCGATGAACAGCGGTGGATTTGGCGAATCGGTACGGAGGAATGATGCCTGGGCCGGCAATAACTTCCTGTATGCCTACATCAAATTAAGGCCCGATGCCAGTGCTGCAGCACTGGAAAAAAAGCTGCCTGATTTTTTGAATAAATATGCGGCCCAACAACTAAAAGCTATCGGCATGAAAAAGGTATTACACCTGCAGCCGGTAAATAGCATTCACACCACCCCAGGTTTTGAAAACGAACTGAGTAAATCCCTCGACCCTTCGTTTTTATTCCTGCTGATATTAATTGCCGTGATGATCCAGGTAATTGCCTGTATCAACTTTATGAACCTATCCACCGCCCGCGCCTCAAAACGCGCCAAGGAAGTTGGTGTACGCAAAGTAATAGGCGCAGGAAAAGGCGATTTAATCAAACAGTTTTTAGGCGAATCGTTCCTGCTGGCATTTATTGGTGTTGCCATTGCATTGCCACTGCTAATCTTACTGATGCCTTATCTTAACCAGGTTACCAGGGCAGACATCCAATTAGATTTTTTCAGCAATTACAAAATCTGGTTGATGCTGTTGAGCCTTGTAGCTGTTACCGGCCTGGTTGCGGGTAGCTATCCGGCATTTTACCTGTCGGCTTTTGAAGCAATTAAGGTGATCAAGGGGAATTTTACCAACCAGGTTTCGGCAACCGGCATTCGTAAATCACTGGTTGTTTTTCAATTTGTTTTATCTATAGTTTTGGTTACAGGTATCATTGTTATCTATAGCCAGCTAAACTACATCAAGAATAAGGACCTTGGTTTTGATAAAAACCAAAAGCTCATCTTCAATTTTTACACCGAAGCGTCGCAGAAAAAGATGGCTGCTTTTACCAATGATCTGAAAGAACTCTCAGAAGTAAAAGCAGTAAATAATGCGGATAACTATTTAGGGCAATTTGTGCCGCACGATCATGGCGTTTTCCTGGCAGGTGGCAACATGGCCGCCGCGGTTGATGCCCAAAACATTAATACCGACGAACATTTTGTAAAAGCCAACGGCGTAAATTTAATAAGCGGCCGCGATTTCAGGCTGAATGACACCAACCGGGTATTAATCAATGAAACTTTGGCCAAACGCCTTGGCCTGGATGTGCAAAAAGCACCTGGCACCAGGCTATATTCCCAATACGATGGCAAACCAGCCACCTTTGTTGAAATAGCCGGCGTAATGAAAAACTTTAATTACAATTCCCTGCACAGCGAAGTGCGGCCCTTTATGATGGTATACCAAAACGATCCCGGCTATTTTAATTGTATGCTGGTATCTGTAGGCAGCAGTAATTATAAGGCCCTGCTTGATAAAATTTCGGCAGTTTGGCGTAAAGAATTCCCCGAGGTGCCATTTGAATATACTTTCCTGGATACCGAGGTTCAAAAACAATACGAAACCGAGATAATGCTATCGCAAATCATCAATTCATTTACGATGGTGGCCATTGTGATATCATGCCTTGGCCTGTTTGGCCTGGCTGCCTTTAGTGCCGAACAGCGCAGCAAAGAGATAGGCATCCGTAAAGTATTAGGCGCAAGCGTAACCGGCATAATACAATTGCTATCAACAGATTTTTTAAAGCTGGTGATCATCGCCTTTGTAATAGCCACGCCTTTGGCCTGGTGGGGCATGAGCAAATGGCTGCAGGATTTTGAATACCGCGTAACCATTAGCTGGTGGATGTTTGCCCTGGCGGGTATGTTAGCTGTTGTAGTAGCCCTGTTTACGGTAAGTTTCCAGGCCATAAAAGCAGCATTAATGAACCCGGTGAAAAGCCTAAAAGCAGAATAGTATCAAGTAGTAAGTATCAAGACCGTTGCAGGCGAGTTAGGGTCAAGAATCAAGACAGCTGTAATGAAGTTAATCCGAAAATCAAAAATCTTGCTACTTGATACTTACTACTTGATACTCCAAATGAACCAATGAACTAAAAAGATGAACCAACATTATTTTAAAACAGCATGGCGTAACCTTATTAAAAATAAGGCCAACTCCTTTATTAATATAGCCGGGCTTTCGGTGGGTATGGCGGTGGCTATGCTAATAGGCCTTTGGATATGGGACGAGCTTTCTTTTGATCAGTACCATGACAACTATAACCGTATAGCGCAGGTTGAGCAGCATTTGAAAAACAATGGCGAGATCAACACCTGGTCGGCTACGCCTTATCCGCTGGCTAATGAGTTGCGTAAAAATTATGGCAGCAATTTTAAATCGGTAGCTATGGCAACCGGCTGGGGAAACCACCTGTTAAGCCTTGGCGATAAAAAACTGAACAAGATGGGTATCTATTTTGAGCCACAGGCACCGGAAATGCTGACACTTAAAATGCTTAAGGGTACCCGCGATGGCTTGAAAGACCCCTACTCGGTATTAATATCGGCATCAAATGCCAAAGCCTATTTTGGCGATGCCGATCCGATGAACAAGGTTTTGAAAATTGACAACAAGCTTGATGTTAAAGTTACCGGCGTTTATGAGGATCTGCCCCGCAATACTACTTTTGGCGAGATAACTTTCATTGCACCATGGCAATTATACTTTAACAATACAGAGTGGGTACGCACAGCGGCCGATCCGTGGAGGCCAAACTTTGTTCAGATATTTGTTCAGCTTGCCGATAACACCGATTTCGCCCACGTATCCGCCAATATAAAAGATGCTAAACTGCGTAACATAAACCCCGAGCTGGCTAAAAAGAAACCGCAGTTGTTTTTACACCCCATGAGCAAATGGCACTTATACAGCGATTTTAAAAACGGTGTAAATATTGGCGGCCGCATTAAATACGTTTGGTTGTTTGGCATCATAGGCGTATTTGTATTATTACTGGCCTGCATCAACTTCATGAACCTGAGTACAGCACGAAGCGAAAAACGCGCTAAAGAAGTAGGTATCCGCAAAGCAATAGGCTCGTTACGCAGCCAGCTTATTTACCAATTTTTTAGCGAATCGTTGTTGTTTGTGGTATTGGCACTGGCTTTATCGGTTTTATTGGTGCAGCTAAGCCTGCCTTTCTTTAATTCGGTATCTGATAAAAGCATGTCGATACTATGGGCCAGCCCGCTATTTTGGCTGATGGTTGTTGGCTTCAGTTTATTTACCGGGTTAATAGCCGGCAGCTACCCTGCTTTGTACCTGTCGTCATTTGAGCCCATTAAAGTTTTAAAGGGTTCGTTTAAAGTAGGCAGGTTTGCTGCTGTGCCGCGCAAAGTATTAGTGGTTATACAATTTACAGTATCCATTACCCTTATCATCGGGACTATAGTTGTGTTTAAACAGATCCAATTTGCTAAAGACAGACCCATCGGCTACAGCCGGGACGGATTAGTTTCTGTTCCTGTAATCAACGACGATGTTCATAAACACCTTGATGTAGTAACAACCGAACTATTAAAAAGTGAAGCGGTAATATCCGTAGCCGAAGCGGGCGCTGCTCCTACAAATTATGGTTCAAGCAGCAGCGGTTTTGATTGGAAAGGAAAAGACCCAAATATGAGTGCTGATTTTTTAACAGAAGGAATCTCTTACAATTACGCCAAAACCATTGGCTGGCAATTTAAACAGGGCCGTGGTTTTTCCCGCTCATTCCTTACCGATTCATCGGCCGTAGTAATTAATGAAACTGCCGCTCATTTTATGGGCTATAATGACAAGGCCGTTGGCGAAACTATTAAATGGGATGGCGCAACGTTGAACGTTGTAGGGGTGATCAAAGACATGATCATCAGCTCACCTTATGAAGAGATCCGCCCGTTCATTTATTACCTGTCCAAAGACTCCGAATCAACCATCCTGCTTAAAATCAACCCAAAAATGAGCGCCGCATCTGCGCTTGCCAAAATAGAAAGTATTTTTAAAGTTTATAATCCATCACAACCATTTGAGTACCAGTTTGTAGACGATGAGTACGCCAAAAAATTCGGCAACGAGCAGCGCATAGGCAAACTGGCCGCCTGCTTTGCGGGCCTGGCTATATTTATCAGTTGCCTGGGCCTGTTTGGCATGGCATCGTTCCTGGCCGAGCAGCGCATTAAAGAGATTGGTGTACGTAAAGTGCTTGGCGCCTCAGTATTTAGCCTGTGGCGTTTAATGTCGGTTGATTTTGTGGTGCTGGTGTTTATATCCATACTGGTTGCCACCCCTGTATCCTATTACTTTATGCATAACTGGCTGCAAGGCTACCAGTATCACGCCGGCATAACCTGGTGGATATTTGCCGCCGCCGCCACAGGGGCTATGATAATAACGTTGCTAACCGTAAGTTACCAAAGCATCAGGGCTGCATTATTAAACCCGGTGAAGAGTTTAAAGACAGAATAGTATCAAGTAGTAAGTATCAAGACCGCTGCGGGCGAGTTAGAGTCAAGAATCAGGCAACTGCAATGAACTTAATCCTAAAATCAAAAATCTTACTACTTGATACTCCAAATGAACCAGTGAACTAATAAACCAATGAACTAATATGTTAAGGAATTATCTAAAAATCGCCTGGCGAAACCTTATCAGGAATAAGGCACATACGTTTATAAATATTGCGGGCCTTTCTGTAGGGCTGGCTTGTAGTTTGCTGATCCTGCTATGGGTTCAAAACGAGCTGGAGATGGATGCTTATCACAAAAACAGCCGCCGTTTATATTCTGTTTATGAACGCCAGTATTATGATAATAAAGTTGTTGGTCAATACAACACCCCTGGCTTATTGCCCGATGAGCTTAAAAAGCAAATTCCCGAAATTGAGGCATCAACAGGTATTTCATACGGTGGCGAAAGCACGTTCCGTGTTGGCGATAAAATTCTGAAAATGGGCGGGGTAAACGGTGGCGCCGATGTTTTTAAAATGTTTACTATTCCTTTGCTGGAAGGCAACGCACAAACGGCTTTAAATACGCCGGTAAGCATGGCTATTTCTAATAAAATGGCAAAAGCCTTTTTTGGTAGTGCGCAGGCCGCTATCGGCAAAACCATCCGTTATGAAAACCGGAAGGATTTTAAAGTAACCGGCGTTTACCRGGACCTGCCCAAAACATCATCGCAGCAGTACGATTTTATTATGAACTGGGATGCATTTTTAGCCGATAACGACTGGGCAAAAATATGGGGCAACAACGGCCCCTCAACCGTTATTATGTTGCGCCCCGATGCCAACCCGGCTGTAGTCGAAAAAAAACTAACCCACTTTTTAGACAACCTGAATAAAAACCAAAAGAAAGGCACATTTACCGAGGAGTTAGGCGTACAGCTGTTTAAAGATGGATACCTGCACAACAATTTCGAAAACGGCGAATTTAAAGGAGGCCGTATTGAGTACGTGCGCCTGTTTACCCTTGTGGCTATTTTTATTTTGCTGATAGCCTGCATCAACTTCATGAACCTCACAACAGCCCGCTCGGTTAAGCGTGCCCGCGAAATTGGAGTGCGCAAAGTTGTTGGCGCGGTGCGTTCGGTGCTAATCAAACAATTTATAGGCGAATCGATGCTGGTAACTACGCTGGCCGTAGTGGTTTCATTATTATTATTGGTATTACTGTTGCCTGTGTTTAACAACATTACCCAAAAAGAGATAGCGCTGCCATTTCATCAGCCCGATTTCTGGTTAAAATTAGCAGCCATCACTTTAATTACCGGCTTTATATCAGGCAGCTACCCGGCTTTGTTTTTATCATCCTTTAACCCGGTAAATGTTTTAAAAGGAACATTGAAGTTAGATACCGGTACAACTATGTTCCGTAAAGGGCTGGTGGTATTCCAGTTTTTCCTGTCGGTGGTCATGATTACCGCTACTATTGTAATATCCAAGCAAATGGATTACGTGCAATCAAAAAACCTGGGCTATGATCGTGAAAATCTTATTTACATCCCGATGAATGGCGAGCTGATCCACAAATACCAGGCCTTTAAAGATGAGGCTTTGCAAATGCCAGGCATCAAGTCGATAAGCCGGATCACTGCTACGCCAACAGGCCTTGATAATGGCACCAGCGATGTTGATTGGGTAGGTAAAGATCATAACGTACAAATTCAGTTTACACAGGTATCTGTAGGGTATGATTTTGTTAAAACCATGAAACTTAAAATGGCTGCCGGCCGCGATTTCTCGAAGGCTTACGGTACCGATTCAGTAGGATACCTCATCAATGAAACAACGCTAAAAAGATTAAAATATGCCGACCCAATAGGTAAGCCTTTAACCTTTTGGGGCAAAAAGGGGCAGATCATCGGCGTATTAAAAGATTTCCATTTTGCATCACTGCATGAGCAAATCCAGCCGCTGATCATCAGGTATGGCGAACAGGAGGGTTATGGTAATATCCTGGTGAAAACCCAGCCCGGCAAAACCCGCGATGCATTGGCCAGTTTGGCAACCCTGGCTAAGCAAATTAATCCCGCATTCCCGTTCAGCTACACCTTCAGCGACGACGAATACCAAAAGCTTTACCAAAACGAACAGATAGTAACCAAACTTTCAAACGCGTTTGCATTTCTGGCCATATTTATATCGTGCCTTGGCCTGTTGGGCTTAGCCATGTTTACTGCCGAGCAACGCATCAAAGAGATAGGCATCCGCAAGGTATTGGGGGCCAGCGCAGCTTCGTTATTTACCCTGCTATCGTCAGAGTTTTTGCTGCTGGTTATCATTTCACTGTTTATCGCCCTGCCGGTATCCTGGTATGCCATGAGCGCCTGGCTGCGTGATTTTGCTTACCGAACGCCCATGCACTGGTGGATATTTGCCATGGCTGGCGGTATTATCATTGTAATAGCCATGGTAACAGTAAGTTTCCAGGCCATAAAAGCGGCGCTGATTAATCCGATAAAAAGCTTGAGATCGGAATAGAATCAAGAATTAAGAGCCAAGAATCAAGACAGAATTAGTCATTTCGCTGCCCTGTCATTGGTCATTGGTTGAGTTAAAAAACGTATCACGTACAACTTAAAACGTACAACATGTTCAGGAATTACCTCAAAATCGCATGGCGAAACATCTCCAAAAACAAGGTGCATACATTTATTAATGTAGCCGGGTTATCAGTTGGCATGGCGGTAGCTATGCTGATAGGCCTTTGGATATGGGATGAGTTATCGTTTGATAAGTATCATCAAAACTATAACCACATAGCCCAACTGATGACCACCCAAACGGCCAACGGCGAGACAGTCACATTCGGATCGACCGTGGTGCCCCTTAGCGCCGAACTGCGTACCAAATACGCGGGTGATTTTAAGCTAACCGCGCTTACCTGGGAGGGCACACATATATTAGCCGTTGGCGATAAAAAAATATCGCAAAACGGCATGTGGGCCGAGCCCGATTTGCCCGCTATACTTTCATTAAAAATGATAAAAGGAAGCTATGCCAGCTTTAAAGATCCTTCATCTTTTGTATTATCACAATCTGTAGCAATAGCCTTGTTTGGCAGCGCCGACCCTATAAATAAGGTTGTACGCATTGATAACAAAACCGATATGAAGGTAGCTGGCGTTTACCAGGATTTGCCGTATAACACCACCTTTTATCCAACTAAATTTATGTTACCCTGGAGCAGCCCCGCAAACTGGTGGAATACGCAAAGTTCTGCATGGGATAACCATGGCTGCCACCTATTTGCTTTGATGAATGAGCATACCGATTTTGCCAAAGTATCGGCAAAGATCAGGAACATTACCAAGCCTCATTTTAAAATGAACGACGAGGTAATGCAAATACATCCCATGGCCAAATGGCACCTGTACAGCGATTTTAAAAACGGCAAAGCAGTTGGCGGCCGCATTGAGTTGGTGTGGCTGTTTGGCATCATTGGTACGTTTGTATTGCTGTTGGCCTGTATCAATTTCATGAACCTGAGCACCGCCCGCAGCGAAAAACGCGCGAAAGAAGTTGGCATCCGCAAAGCGATAGGCTCTGTCCGCTCGCAACTGGTTAAGCAGTTTTTGAGCGAATCGCTGATGTTTGCATTTTTGGCTTTGGTGGTTACGCTTGTTTTGGTTTTAGTTGCTTTGCCCTATTTTAATAACATTGCCGATAAGCAAATTGCCATGCCTTTTATTAATCCCTGGTTTTGGGCAGCCGCTTTGAGCTTTACTTTTTTTACCGGAATTATAGCAGGAAGCTATCCGGCATTTTACCTTTCGGCCTTTGAACCAATTAAGGTATTAAAAGGGACTTTTCGTGTAGGGCGTTTTGCTTCGCTGCCGCGTAAGGTTTTAGTGATTGTACAGTTTACGGTATCTATTGTGCTCATTATCGGCACCATTATCGTTTTCAGGCAAATTCTGTTTGCGCGCAACAGGCCTGTTGGCTATACCCGCGAGGGCTTAATTACGGTTGATATGAACACGCCCGAAATTTATGGCCATTATGAAGCCATGCGGAACGACCTGATCCAAACCGGCGCAGTGGCCGACATGGCAGAATCAAACAGTTCAACAACCCAGGTATGGTCAAACAACGGTGGTTTTGAATGGGCTGGTAAAGCCCCCGGCTTCGATCCAACATTTGGTACAATAGCCGTAACTTATGATTACGGTAAAACCGTTGGATGGAAGATAATTGAAGGCCGCGATTTTTCAAGAAGTTTTCCTACAGATACCGGGGCGTTTATATTAAATGAATCGGCAGTAAAACTAAGCGGACTTAAAAACCCTATTGGTAAAACCATGCATTGGGCAGGTAAAAATCATATTGTAACCGGTGTGGTGAAGGATATGGTGATGGAATCGCCGTACAAACCTACCGTCGCTACCGTTTTTCATATGAACCCGACTTGGGTTAACGTCATCACCTTGCGCGTAAACCCTAAAGTGCCTATGCGCGAAGCCCTGGGCAAAATTGAACCTGTGTTTAAAAAATACAATCCCGGCAGCCCATTTCAGTTTAAGTTTAATGATGATGAATACGCCCGCAAATTTAGCGACGAACAACGCATAGGCAACCTGGCTACCGTGTTTGCTGTGCTGGCTATCTTTATCAGCTGCCTTGGCTTGTTTGGCCTTGCATCATTTGTTGCCGAACAACGCGTAAAGGAGATAGGGGTACGTAAAGTGCTTGGTGCATCGGTGGCAAACCTGTGGCGTTTATTATCAACCGAGTTTGTGGTGCTGGTAGCTATATCATTACTTATTGCAATCCCTGTGGCTTATTATTTTATGAACGGCTGGCTTCATCAATACCAGTACCGGTCGCCAATAACCTGGTGGATATTTGCATTATCGGGCACGGGGGCTATTGCCATTACACTAATTACAGTAAGTTTCCAGGCCATAAAAGCGGCACTGATGAACCCGGTAAAAAGCCTGCGCTCAGAATAGAACCAAGAATTAAGAGTCAAGAATCAAGACAGAGTTAGTCATTGGTCACTAGTATAGTCAAAAATTAAAAACGTATCACGTACAACTTAAAACGTACCACATGTTAAAGAACTATATCAAAATCGCGTGGCGAAACCTTATTAAAAATAAGGCGCACACTTTTATCAACGTTACCGGCTTATCGGTTGGCATGGCTGTGGCTGTGCTGATAGGTCTTTGGATCTGGAACGAGTTATCATACGATAAGTATCATGATAACTACAACCGAATTGTGCGGGTAATGCAGCACCAAACCTTTAACGGCGAGGTAGGCACACAAAACTCAATCCCCCTGCCATTAGGCTACAAACTGGGCGAAGAGTATAAAAGCGATTTTAAATATGTGGTGTTATCTACCTGGAACTTTAACCATATCATAGCCTCGGGTGATAAAAAACTATCCTACGCCGGCTCATACATGCAAGCCGATGCGCCTAACCTGCTTACCCTCAAAATGCTCAAGGGCACGCGGTCGGCATTAAAAGATCAATCGTCTATCATCCTTTCGGCATCATTGGCCAAAGCCATTTTTGGCAATGCCGACCCCATGTTTAAGGCTATAAAAATAGATAACCAATGGAACCTGAAGGTAACTGGGGTATACGAGGATTTACCTCACAATACCAGCTTTAAAGAACTGGGGTTTATTGCGCCCTGGGATCAGTTTATGACCCATCAGCCTTACCTTAAACAGGCCCGTGTAACCTGGGGCAACAACTCCTGGCAATTGTTTGCGCAGCTACAACCTAATGCCAATTTGGACCGGGTATCTGCCAGGATAAAAAACCTGAAAATGGAAGGATTGAAGCTTAATAACGACAAAATTGGTTTAACCTTCAAGGCGTCTATCTTTTTACATCCCATGAGTAAATGGCACCTGTACTCGGAGTTCAAAAATGGCATCAATACCGGTGGCGATATTAAGTTTGTTTGGATGTTTGGCCTTATCGGCGTGTTTGTATTGCTGCTGGCTTGTATCAATTTCATGAACCTGAGCACCGCCCGTAGCGAGAAACGGGCCAAAGAAGTAGGCATTCGCAAAACAGTTGGTTCGCTGCGTAGCCAACTCATAGGGCAGTTTTTTATGGAATCGATGTTGATAACCGTTTTCGCGTTCTTCCTGTCGTTGGTTTTGGTGCAGCTGATATTGCCCTGGTTTAACCAGGTTGCCGATAAAACCGTTACTATACTATGGTTTAATCCTTTGTTCTGGATCATGGGCATTGGCTTTAGCATTTTTACGGGTATTATAGCGGGTAGCTATCCGGCTTTTTACCTATCATCATTCCAGCCGGTAAAAGTATTAAAGGGCACTTTCAAGGCAGGCCGTTTTGCTGCCCTGCCGCGTAAAATATTGGTGGTGCTACAGTTCACGGTTTCAGTTACCCTTATTATTGGTACCGTTATTGTTTTCAGGCAGGTGCAGTATACCAAGAACCGTCCGGTAGGATATGACCGTACCGGGCTTATCCAGGTTGATATGCGTACCGACGAGATCCATAATCATTTCGATGCCGTACGGAACGACCTGATCCAATCGGGCGCTATTGTTGATATGTCTGAATCGGATAGTCCGCTAACGGATATATACTCTGATAACAGCGGCTTTAAATGGCGCGATAAAGACCCCGCTCTTCAGGATGATTTTGGTACGATAGCCGTAAGCGCAGAATTTGGTAAAACCGCGCAATGGAAAGTAGTGGATGGCCGCGACTTTGCCAAAAACAACTTAGCCGATTCATCGGCCATGGTGGTAAACGAGGCAGCGGTTAAATTTATGCATTTGAAAAACCCGGTAGGCGAAACACTGGAATGGTATAAAAAATTCCAGATCATCGGTGTGGTAAAGGATATGGTGATGTCATCGCCTTACGAGCCAATACAGCCTACTGTTTTCTATCTTACAAAAAACAGCGGCGGGATGATTAACATCCGCATTAACCCTAAAGTAAGCCCGCATGAAACACTGGGTAAAATAGAAACTGCCTGGAAACGATATGCTCCCGGCAGCCCCTTTGAATATAAATTTACCGACGAACAGTACGCCCAAAAATTTGCCAACGAAGAGCGCGTAGGTAAACTGGCTGGTTTCTTTACCCTTTTGGCCATCTTTATCAGCTGTATGGGCTTATTTGGTATGGCATCCTTTATGGCCGAGCAGCGCACTAAAGAAATTGGCGTTCGCAAGGTATTGGGGGCATCGGTGTTTGGCCTGTGGCGCTTAATGTCGGTAGATTTTGTGGTATTGGTTTCAATATCCCTGCTGATATCTATCCCTACGGCATACTACTTTATGCACGGCTGGCTACAGGATTATAAATACCGCGCCGAGCTTTCCTGGTGGATCTTTGGCGTAACAGCATTAGGATCAATCATGATTACCCTGCTTACTGTAAGCTATCAAAGTATTAAGGCCGCGCTGATGAACCCGGTGAAAAGCCTTCGGTCGGAATAGAGGCAAGACGGAATTAGTCATTGGTCATTTCGCTGCGCCGTCATTGGTCATTAGTAAAATAAAAACGTATCACGTACAACTTAAAACGTACAACATGTTCAAGAATTATATCAAGATCGCCTGGCGAAACCTTACGCGTAACAGGGCGCATACTTTTATTAATATAACCGGCCTATCGGTGGGTATGGCTGTGGCCATGCTTATTGGTTTGTGGATTTGGGACGAGCTGTCATACGACAAGTATTTTAAAAACTACGACCGGCTGGTACAGGTTATGCAGCATCAAACCTTTAATGGTAATGTAGGTACACAATCTGATATACCTATGCCGTTGGGTTACAAACTGCGGGATGACTATCAGAATGATTTTAAGTATGTGGTACTATCAACCTGGACATACGCACACATCGTCGCATTCGGTGATAAAAAATTAACCCAGCAGGGAAACTATATGCAGGCCGAAGCACCAGATCTGTTCAGCTTAAAAATGATCAAAGGCACACGATCGGGGCTAAAAGATCCATCGTCTATCATTCTGTCTGCATCGCTGGCTAAGGCCCTTTTTGGCGACACTGATCCCATGTTTAAAGTTTTAAAGATTGACAATAAATGGAACGTTAAGGTTACCGGCGTTTACGAAGATCTGCCGCATAACAACAGCTTAGCCGAAGTGGCATTTATTGCACCCTGGGATTTGTACATGACTACTCATGTAAAAACAAACATTACAAAATGGGGCAATAATTCATGGCAGCTATTTGCACAGCTAAGCCCCAATGCAGATATAAACAATGTATCGGCCAGGATAAAAGATTTGAAACTGAATGCTTTTACCGCCGAGGGCAATAAGCTGGGTTTATCTTTTAAGCCAACTGTGTTTTTGCACCCGATAAGCAAATGGCATTTATATTCGGAGTTTAAAAATGGTATTAATACCGGCGGGGCTATACAATTTGTATGGATGTTTGGTATTATTGGCGTATTTGTATTGCTGCTGGCTTGTATCAATTTCATGAACCTAAGCACGGCCCGGTCAGAAAAAAGGGCCAAAGAAGTAGGTATACGCAAAACGGTAGGATCGCTGCGAGGCCAGCTTATTGGCCAGTTTTTGGTAGAGTCGGTACTGATCTCGGCATTTGCCTTCCTGTTTTCCATAGTTCTTGTACAACTCATTTTGCCCTGGTTTACCCAGGTAGCCAATAAAACTATGCAGGTATTATGGGCCAACCCGATGTTTTGGGTACTTGGGATTGGTTTTAGCCTCATAACCGGGCTCATAGCGGGTAGTTACCCTGCCTTTTACCTGTCATCATTTAAGCCGGTGAAAGTTTTAAAAGGAACATTTAAAGCCGGACGAATGGCTGCATTACCCCGTAAAGTACTGGTGGTTTTACAGTTTACGGTTTCCGTTACTTTAATCATAGGTACTGTTATTGTTTTCAGACAGGTGCAATTCACCAAGAACAGACCAATAGGTTATGATCGCACCGGCCTTATTCAGATAGAAATGAAAACAGATGCTATTCATCAGCACTTTGCAGCAGTAAGGAATGACCTGCTGCAATCGGGAGCAATAGTTGAAATGGCCGAGTCTGATAGCCCGTTAACCGGGGTATATTCTAACAATAGTGGCCTTACCTGGCGAGATAAGGATCCCGGTCTGCAGGACGATTTTGGCACTATTGCAGTGAGCCCCGAATTTGGAAAAACGGCCGGCTGGAAACTTACCGACGGACGCGATTTTTCAAGGGATATTTTAACAGATTCATCGGGGATAGTATTGAACGAAGCGGCTGTAAAGTTCATGAACTTTAAACACCCGGTTGGCGAAGCCATTAAATGGTACAAGGATTTTAAAGTTATAGGCGTAGTGAAGGATATGGTTATGTCATCACCCTATGAGCCTGTAAAACCAACTATATTTTATATGGTTTCGTATGCTCCCGGGATAGTTGATATCAGGCTGAACACCGGCAAAAGCGCCAGCGAAGCATTACGTAAAATTGAAGCTGTATTTAAACAGTATGACCCGGCCAGCCCTTTTGATTATAAATTTACAGATGATCAATATGCTCAAAAGTTTGCCAACGAAGAGCGGATAGGTAAACTGGCAGGTTTCTTTACTATGTTGGCCATCTTCATTAGTTGTATGGGCCTGTTTGGCATGGCATCATTTATGGCCGAGCAACGCACCAAGGAAATTGGCGTACGCAAAGTATTGGGAGCCTCAGTATTTGGCCTGTGGCGCTTAATGTCGATCGATTTTGTGGTGCTGGTTTCCATATCATTACTCATAGCTATACCAACCGCTTATTACTTTATGCAAGGCTGGATAAAGGATTACAAGTACCACGCCGAACTTTCCTGGTGGATTTTTGGCGCAACGGCATTAGGGTCTATCATGATAACGGTGCTCACAGTAAGCTATCAAAGTATTAAAGCCGCGTTGATGAACCCGGTGAAAAGTTTAAGGAGCGAATAGAATTGTTCATTGGTTCATTGGTCAGGGTGGAGAGCTTATGGGATTGTTCATTGGTTCATTGGTCAGGGCGGAAAACTTAAAGTGTTGGCTACTAATATTTAAATAAAACAAAAAAGGAGCTTTGCAGCTCCTTTTTTGTTTTATTATACACCGGCTTTTACATCCTGCATATTGTAGTGCTTTAGTACATCATCGGGTACACCAGTCCATTTGTTGGGGTTGTTGCCGGCAAAGCCAATATCATCAATACCCATTTTGGTAGTGTAAAAACCCGATGCGGTTAAATCGCGCATGCGGTTAAAGAAAGCTACGCCCTGGGCCATTTCTGGTTTGGCTTTGGCGGGGTAGGCTATCATATCTACCAACTCTATCTGCTGCGCATGGCTGCAGTCGGTAAATACTTTACCAAAACGATTAAGGCATTGCAAATCTAACCAGCGCAAACCGCCACGCATCGGGGTTTGATGATCGGGTATATCCTTCACAATAAACTCGATAAAATCAGGCACCTTGGCATCAGATGCGCTGCCCGATTTTTCGTCTTTAGGGATAATGATATCTCCCAAAACAGTAATGGTAGCCATTTCTGCCGCTGTAAAAAATTTATCGCCATTCAGCTTTTTATCGCGCTCAACCTCAAAAGGCTGGCGGCCGGCCTCGGCTCCAGTGGCTGCGGGGGCTGTTTCTTCTGTTTTTGGGGCACCGGGTTTACAAGCTTCCAGTATTAATCCTGCCGAAAGTGTGGTAAAGCCTAATGCTTTAAGGGAATCACGTCTGTTCATAATATTTTATTGGATTAACTTGTTAAACGTTTAGTGCTTTTCGTTGCTGTAATATGTATTCTGCAGTACGCATACTCATGGCCAATATTGTCCATGTAGCGTTTTTATCGCCCTGCTGAACAAACGGTGCGGCATCAACCACAAACAGGTTTTTGCAATCATGCGCCTGGCACCATTTATTTAGGGCCGACTTTTTAGGATCGTTACCCATGCGGATGGTTCCAACTTCGTGAATAATTTTGCCCGGCGCCTCTAAGCCGTAGTTGGTTTCGGGGCCTTGCGGGCCGCCGTAAATAGCGCCGCCCATGTTGTGCATAATTTCCTGGAAAGTTTCCTGCATGTGCTTGGCCTGCTTAATCTCGTCGTCAGCCCATTTGTAATGGAAACGCAATACCGGGATACCATATTTATCAACCACGTTAGGGTCAATCTCGCAATAGTTATCGTAACGGGCAATAGCAGTACCGCGGCCGGCCATACCAAACTGGGTGCCATAAAAACGGCGGTAATCGTCTTTTAATGATGCACCGTAGCCACCAGCATCTTTCATTTTACCATCACGGCCGGGTACGGCGCCGTTCATATTATGAATACCGCCGCCAAAACCGTATGATGGCATGTGCATACCGCCACCATATTCAATGTGATAACCGCGTGGA
The DNA here is from genome assembly GCF_056402115.1 of Mucilaginibacter sp. P4_C11. NCBI lineage: Bacteria > Pseudomonadati > Bacteroidota > Sphingobacteriia > Sphingobacteriales > Sphingobacteriaceae > Mucilaginibacter > Mucilaginibacter sp. P4_C11. Next base: position 47,502 of record NZ_JBFUIA010000016.1, read on the forward strand.
AAATCAAGTTTCTTATTATCAAGCCACCACGGCGAGTAGATGTGTACGCTACCCACACCATCTTCATTGTAGCGTTTACGGTCCATCAATTCGGGCAGGAAACCGCCGGCACTTGAGCCGGTTGAATCATGCAGGTAATGGCCAACAACACCACTGCTGTTTGCCAAACCACCCGGATGCTGGGCCGATTTGGAATTGAGCAGGATACGGGCCGATTCGCCTGCGCTGGCTCCAAGGATAACCGTTTTGGCGTTTACCTGGTACTCCTGCAAATCTTCGCGGTTTACGTATGATACGCCTGTGGCCAATCCTTCGCTATTGGTTATCACTTCGCGCACCATGGCGTTGGTAATTACTTTTAAGTTGCCGGTTTTAACAGCCGGGATAACCAGGCATGATGATGCCGAGAAATCGCCATAAACTTTACAGCTCCGGCCACACTGACCGCAGAAGAAACAAGCGCCACGATCTTTATTACCCGGCAAAGCTTCGGTTAACACCGAACCACGGCCAGGGATAATGGTGACGCCGGCTTTTTTAGCGCCTTTTACAATGTACAGTTCGTTAAGCCTTGGCTTTGGCGGGGGCAGGTAAATACCATCGGGTTCGTTTTCCAGCCCTTCTTTGGTACCGTAGATGCCTATCATGCGGTCAACCTTATCATAGTAAGGTTTTACATCATCGTAAGTTATTGGCCAGTCATCCGTAAGGCCATCTTTAGCCTGGAAATCCTTTGGCCCCATACGTAACGAGATACGGCCCCAGTGATTGGTACGGCCGCCCAGCATGCGCGAGCGGAACCAGAAAAATTCAGTTTTGTCTTTAGTTGTGTAAGGTTCGCCATCAATTTCCCAGCCACCATAGGCGGCATCAAAATCGCCAAAAGGGCGTGTTGTACCTGCACCACGGCGCGGCGACTCCCACGGCCATTTTAACTGGGCCGAGTCTTTTTGCGGATCGAAGTAAGCACCGGCTTCCAGCATCAGTACTTTAATGCCGGCATTGGCCAATACGTAACCGGCCATACCGCCGCCTGCACCCGAACCAACAATTACTACATCATAAGTTTCAGATGATTTTTTAATTTGTAGATCGCTCATATTATCTCAAAAATATCCTTTGTTTTAAAACAGGAAAAATGCACGCTTCAGGCATGCATTAGTTTAAATTGGATTATCGGTATAAATATATTGAACGCCGTGCGTAAAATATACTTTGTAAATAATTATAGTTGCTTAATTGATATTTTACGAAAAGATACCACGTGCCCATGATCCTGCAACGCGATGTGGCCTTTGGGATATGCGGCAAAATCGGCCCAGGTTTTAAATTTGCTGTTGGCAAGTAATGTTTTCCATTCCTCGCTGCCCATTTGCACATCAACTATTTTAGTACCGTTAAGCGAAAAGGTAATGTGCCCGTCTTTTTTACGCAATTTTACCTTGTTCCATTCGCCGGCAGGTTTTGCAACATCAGCTGATGGTGCTTTCATATCATATAATGATCCTGCAAGGTGGTTGGCTTTTTTATTGTCTTCGGCATCTTTATTATCTAAAACCTGCATTTCGATACCCGTTTGGTAGGTAGCGCCAAATTTAGGGTCTTCATGTACACCAAAAATAATTCCGCTGTTGCCGCCTTTTTCAATATTCCACTCCAGTGTTAACTCGTAATTTTCGTACTCGTCGTTGGTAACCAGGTCGCCCTGATCTTCGGCTTTGGGGTCCAGTTGTAAGGCGCCATCAACAACTTTCCACGCTTTGGTGTCGGTTTTTAAGTAGGTGTGCCAGCCGGCTGTTGTTTTACCGTCAAATAACGATTTAGTTTGGGCCGATGCGGCAAAATGCATGGCAGATACAGCCATTAGGCTCAATAGGATCTTTTTCATCGATAGTGTTTTATAATTTAACTGGAGATATAGTACCGTTTGGATGGCTAAATATATCTGCTTTTTGTTAATGCTAAAACGATTATCGGAAAAATAAATTACAAACAGCTGTAAACAGGTGTGTAAAAATGTGGATAGATAAAGCGAAAGGCTTAAAGCATAAAGCCAAAAGCTGGAAAGGCTATCGGCTTATGCTCAAAACTTTTTTAAGATGTTATTTAAAGCGGAAGGGCTTAAGCAAAAAACCTTATGCTTTCGGCCTTAAGCTTTTTGCTTTCAGCCTTACTCAGCGTGTTTGTGAAAGCCGAATGATAAGTTGGCGGCAATGCCTATCATACCGTAGCCATAGCTATCCTGGAAACTTTGGTTATAATCATCCTGGCCCCGGTAGCCGGCGCCAACCATAAAGGCTGTTCCCTGCATAAACGGAAACGAGTAGTAGTATTTAAGGCTCACGTTCAGGCGTTTTTTTACATCAAAAGTCGAGTAGTTATCATACTTATCGGCTATGTAGGTAAAATCAAACTGAATGCGCTGCCAGTTTTCGTAGGTTTTACGCCCTTGCTCCAACGGATCATCATAAGCCTTTACAAAGTTGTACATGCGGCTGCCGTTAATACGAATAAAGCCATAATGATCTTTCAAGCCCTGTGAAAGGCCCAGGTTGAACAAGCCGGCGTGTACCTCTAACGCTACGTTATCGTAACGGTTAATAGTGAGCCCTGGCTTATCAACCCGCTTACCTGTATAATAGGTAAGGGTGTAAAAGTTGGTCGTAAATTTACCGCTATCAACATTAAAGGTACCATCCTTATTTAGCGATGGCCCCCTGACGCCGTTGGAATGGTGTGAGTAACCTAACGATAAAAATTTTGGCCTGTAAGTATCTTCATTTAGCCTGTAAAACACGTTGGCGTTTGGCATATAGCTGGGTGATTTCACAGGTGCATCGCGGGTATTCAGCAATCGGATTTTAACCCTGGAGGTAAACTCAAAAAAGAAACGCGACTTGGGTGTACTAAACAGGATAAAATTTGGCGAAAGATCGGCAACCAGCTGGGTTTTATCCGGCTGAAAATACTCATTACCTGCCAGCGAAAGCCTCATGTTTTCTTCAAAAATATTATCAAACGCGTGGTTAATAATATGGTGCGATAAACGCGCCGAATCCGCCCGGCTGGTGTCACTGCTTAATGTAGCGGCCCTGACTGTTATGCTTTGAAAAAGCACGAATACAAGGCCGAAAATTATTTTTGAAGAAGCCCGTTTTAATTTATGATTAAAGGCTGTAGCAGCTTTGCTGCCTGATGCCTTAATAAGTGTAAAATTGTTCAATGGAGTAGTACTTTGTGTAGATCGATATAAAAAACAACTTAAATGACGCTTAACTAACGTGATGCATCCAATAGTTAAATACCATGCCGCAATATTAATTATTAATCATTTTTGAGTAAACGGGCCTGTGTCAGGACAGGGTAAAGCTTGGCCAAAATGCCCTTTTGAGCTTAAATACGGCACATTACTGTTTCCGGTTTTTACAGTAGTATTACAGTTGAGGGGTGCTTCTGGATGATGACATCGGCAAAAAAGTCGTTTAGACATCTAATTTTCGTTGAAAGAGCTTACGATATTTCGTCAATTGAGTATATCTCATCGTAAAATCAGTATCGCATTAACCCAGGGCTACCTTTTGAACAGCTGCTCGACTGCACTAATCCGCTAAATTGTTGATAGATATAATTTAAAATCCATTTGCTTTTAATCGGGAATTGTTATATTTGGTTATAAGCCAATCCCTAATTTTAACCTGAGTATCATGATAAAAGTTTCTAACATACTGGCCCGTAAGGGTGGCGGTGCTATCAGCATTGATGCAGGTACATCTGTTTTGGAAGCATTGGAACTGATGGCCGCCAAAAACATCGGCTCGGTAGTGATAACCGAAGACGGCGAATATCTTGGCCTGCTCACCGAGCGTGATTACGCCCGCAAAGTGATCCTGAAAGGCAAATCATCCCACGAAACCCTGGTTCGCGAAATCATGAGCACCGGCCTGCCCCGTATTGTACCCGAAAACTCCATAGAAACCTGCATGCATATTATGAGCGAAAGCAATATCCGCTACCTGCCCGTTTTTATGGCCGATAAACTTTGCGGCATCATTTCTATTAACGATTTGGTAAAGGAAACTATCTTAAGTCAACAAGAGACTATTGAGCAGTTGAGGGGGTATATACATTCCTGATTTGGGAATTGAGATTTTCGATTTCGGATTTTAAGAAGGATTAATTTGGAGTGGGAGGGGGTAATGCATTTAGCAGATAAGTACTTAATTGAGTGCCGCCAGAATTTCCCGGATCGAAAAATGAGCACCGCATACAAACTCATCTGCTGCGCCGTAATATATGGTTAGCTTATCGCCGTTAACAACATGCCCGTTGGTAAACACCACAAATCCAAAAAAGCCGCTTAGTTCGTAAGCTTCGGTTGGGACCATAATGGGTTCTGTTGTGCGGGCAATCACTTTCCAGGGTTCATTGATATCCATAAGGAATGCGCCTAAGCAATATTGATGCTGCTCATTAGCACCATGGTAAATTTCAAGCCAGCCTTGTTCTGTTTTTATGGGCGACGCGCCGGCGCCAACGCGCGTGTTATCCCACAGACCGGCCCTTGTTTTGATAATACACTGATGATTTCCCCAATGTAAGCCATCCGGCGATTCGGCCAGCCAGATGTAATTGCCGCCCATCTCTTTACTGCTGGGGCGATGCAGGGCATAGTATTTTCCGCTGATTTTTTCCTCAAATAACGCACAGTCTTTATTGTGCGGTGCCAATATCATGCCTTTGTGCTCAAAAGTAAGCCAATCTTCAGTGGTACGTAAACCAACGCCAACGCCGCTGTCGGACACGGCTGTGTAGGTAAGGTAATAAGTATCCTCAATCTGGGTAACCCGGCAGTCCTCTATCCCGAAGCGCTCCAGGTAACCGCTGCCAAACAGCGACGCGCTCTGTCCATCTTCTTTAAAATGTATACCGTCGTCGCTCGATAACAAACGCAGGTGTGATAGCGTAGTGAGATAATCCAACCCTTTATAGTTTATCACCCGGGCATCGGCAGCTACCAGGTCGGGGTCGTTAAGCGGTACTTCTATGATCTCGGTATTCCCGGTAGCATTTATCATAGGAAAAAATATAACCCCTTCTTTTTGGGCTATACTTTCCGCCACTCTTACCAGTAACCATGTTTTATTTTGATAGGTAAACACACCGGGGTTAAGCAGGCTGATAACTTGTAGTTGCTGCCGGCTGGGCGTTACATCTTTTGGCAGCAATATGGGATTTTCGGGGAAACGTCTTGCCAGATCTTTCATCTGCAATAAACCATTCGCCATTAATTTAAGTTTTCGTTATAAATAATTTATTTAATTACAAACAAAGCCTAATCTATTATAGTTATGGTACTTACATTTCAAGCCGCTGTTTATAGCGTTCAGCGGGTAATTAAAAAATTGTTTAACCGATTGATTTTTACAAATGAATGTAGTATCACCATGGGCGGCAGCGGTAAATGAAATTTTTAACGACCAGGACCTGCCATCACTTTACGAACGCGCAAGCGGGGCCTACAAGGTAAACATCCATCACATTAACAACGCGTTATGGATAACGGTTACCTGCCCCAAAGGTTGCAGGGTTGTCATCCGGGCCGCTTACGCACCTACGGATCATTTAAAGGCAACCAGGTTTGACGTTAACGACGGCGGCGCTACTGTAAAGTTAAAAACCAGCATCGGCCTTTACGAGGTAAACCTACATTTCCCGGAACCGGATAAACCATTAATCAGGTACACCACAACGCTTACCCCTGCCGATCCCTTGGTTATTCCTTTTTGGCCAAGGGACATGGTGATTACCGGTAAAGACGGCTATACAGAAGGCAGGGTGCATATCACCCAGGAGGGCACCCGTACAGGCCTGCAGTTTATCAGCCTGGATAAGCCAAAATCGGGCACCTTATTGTACCTCCAAACCCTTACCGCGCTTAACGATTATTGCCAGGCGACAGAAACTTCGTTATCAGGTGTAGTAGGCGGTCAGTGGCCCGAACTTGGATTTGCCTTGCCGCTTACCAAAGATAAACCATTGCCGGCCGGTAAGGCATTTATTATAGCCGATGCTTTTTTGGCGTTCAGCTCCGAAAATATTAAGGACGAAATGCAATCGGCCCGTCTGTTTATGGACATGCTGGCTTCAGTTTACCTGCACTTGCCCAAACCAGAAACCCAATACCACGACTGGCCGCAGATACTGGACAAGGGATTGAACGATCTGCAAACCAGCCATGCCTGCTGGTCGCACGCCAACGGGCACGATTACCTAAATGCCTACGTATCTGACTATGCCACCCCGCCCGAGTTAATGGTACAGCTTGCTGTATTATTGCCATTGCAGGATTACGAGTATTGGAGTAAGAAAGAGATGCCCGCAGTTAAAATGATTAAGGACGGCATCGGGGCCTTTTACGACGAAAAGTTGGGTACCATGGTAAGATGGCTGCCCGCCCTGGCCGATGACCTCGATGGATCGGAAGAACAGCTGAAACCTAATGTGATGGACTCCTGGTACCTGCACCATCCTTTATTGAATTTGGGCAGGATGGCCCTGCGCGGAGATAAAAAATCAGAAAAGCTATTTTTGAGTTCATTGGGTTTTACCATAAAAGTAGCCCGGCACTTTAAATACAACTGGCCCGTGTTTTACAACATGGAAACGCTGGAGGTTGTAAAAGCCGAAACCGCCCCCGGCAAGGGAGGCGAAAAAGATGTGGCAGGTTTATATGCCCACGTAATGCTGCACGCCTGGGAACTTACCAAAGATGATAAGTATTTATCAGAAGCAAAAAAGGCAGCCAAAACATTACAGGGCAAAGGTTTTGAGCTTTTTTACCAGGCCAATAATACCGCGTTCTCGGCCAATGCCATGTTATGGTTGCACAAAATCACCAACGAACAGGTTTATTTGAATTTAAGTTACTTATGCCTGGCCAACGTGATGCGCAATTTCCAATTATGGGAGTGCAATTATGGATATGCCCAACACTTCACCACATTTTTCGGCATCTTCCCGCTTAACGATGCGCCTTACACAGCAGCTTACGAGGAGCAGGAAGTATTTTCGGCCATGCACAACTACCTTATTTACGCCGAAGGTATGGACGTGCTGCCATCGGTATCGTTGTTATTGGCCGAATTTATCCGCTATATAGTTCAACGCGCGGTGTATTACTATCCGCCCAATTTGCCTAAAGACGTACTATCCGACGAGGTAAAAATGGGAGAAGTAGACCCCAACCTTTGGATAGCCATTGAGGATATTCATGACGGCTGGGAACAATCGGGCACTGTTGGCCAGGAAGTGTACGGCGCAGGAGTAGCCTTCGGTATTGTGCCAAGGCATTACCGCGCACTGCCCAACGAATCTTTCATGATCTATGTAGATTACCCAACTTCCGACTTTAAATACCGCAAAGGTAGCCCACTCAGCTTTTGGGTACGAGGCGACGAAAAACTAACCTGTCGTATGATGCTATTGAGCAAGGATGGTAAAAGCCTGCCTAAATTTAAAGTGGTTATGCAGCAAAAAGAGCACGAGGAGGTTATAAAGGGTGAACAGACTAAGGAGGGGAATTTGGAATATGTGGTTAGGGGAAATTGTTATGTGACCATTAGGTGTGAAAGCAAATAGCGATAGTCCTGGTTATTATGCAAGGCGCTGATTTGGTGTATATGGCTTTCAACTTATAATGAAGCCCTATATCCAATTAAATTTTCATACCTTGCATAATTTACTTATAAGATATAGTGACTTTTCAGGATTTTAATTTCAACGAGCAATTATTTGAAGGCATAGAGAGTATGGGTTTTACCACCCCTACCCCCATACAGGAAATGGCCATCCCGGCAATTATGCAGGGAAAAGACCTTATTGCCTGCGCCCAAACTGGTACCGGTAAAACCGGCGCCTACTTATTGCCAACCCTCAATCATATTACCGGTACGGCCAAACACCAAACCAGCGTGCTTATTTTGGCACCAACCCGCGAGCTTGCCCAACAGATAGACCAACAGGTAGAAGGCCTGGCCTATTTTACCGGCGTTAGCTCCATAGCTATATTTGGCGGTGGCGATGGTATGGCTTATGAGCAACAGCGCCGCGGCATCCAGAATAATGTAAATATTATTATTGCAACGCCTGGCCGTCTTATTGCACACCTTACATCGGGCGTATTAAAGCTTAACCACTTAACCCACCTGATACTGGATGAGGCCGACCGCATGTTGGACATGGGCTTCAGCGACGATATCATGAAAATCATTAGCTACCTGCCTAAAGAAAGGCAAACGCTGCTGTTTTCGGCCACCATGCCAGGGCGCATCCGTTCATTGGCCAAGGCTATTTTGAAAGATCCCGAGCAAATTAATATTGCTATATCGCAGCCTGCCGTAGGTATCGATCAGCAGATCTACCGTATGCACGATCAGCAAAAAACGCCTTTACTGCAACTGATCCTGCGCGATGCCGCTTATACAAGCACTATCATCTTTGCATCCCGTAAGGAAATCGTAAAATCGCTATACAAAGAATTAAAAGCAGCCAAAATCAACGCCATGGCCTTCCACTCCGATCTTGAACAGAAAGAGCGTGAAGAAATCCTGTTAAAATTTAAAAACAGGCAATTACCGGTTATTATTGGCACCGACGCCCTTTCGCGCGGTATTGATGTTGAGGGTATCGACCTGGTGGTTAACTACGATGTTCCGGGCGATCCTGAAGACTATATCCACCGCATAGGCCGTACCGCACGCGCCGCTACAACCGGTACCGCCATCACTTTTGTAAACCACCGCGACGAGCGTAAGCTTAAAAACATTGAACAACTGATGGACCGCGCTATCCGCGTAGTTGGCTTGCCCGATGAATTAGCTTCTATACAACCTGCGCCACAATCAGCCCAGTCTGACGATAAACGAAACCCAAAAAGGCCAAACAGGCGTTTTAACAAAAACAAACCAAAGCCTAAGAATAACGGTTAAGTCGAAAGTCTGAAGTCCAAAGTTCGAAGTCTTAACTTTCGACTTCGGACTTCAGACTTAGAACTTAAACCTATGGATCCAGCGGCTCAAGCGGGTTTATTTGTAGCGATGCGATATTGGGGTAAAACTCCTGCTCGGTATTTGATAATCGCCGGCCAAGGGAATAGGGTATATAGCCAAGGTCGGCCATGCAGCGCTTATCCATATACGAAATATAATAGCTCTGTATTTTATTGGTAGATGTGATAAAAGGCTTGTTAAAAGGCATCCCATACCTGAATATCAGGCGTGCGCAATTGCGCAGATTGGTGGTAGTATGGCGCGCCTGGGGCTCAATAAAAATGCCGTTTTCGGGAATTTTTAATTGATTAACCAGGAACTTTTTCATTTCCTCTGCCTCGGCAAACCTGGTTTTAAAAGGGTGTACCCTACCACCCGAAACCATGATGAACGGTGTTAAGCCCTGTGCAAATTTTAATGCGGCAATTTTACAGCGCTCTATGCTCCCCTTACTTATGGATACCCCCGGCTTATCGGGTCCCTCGCCGGGCACCAGTATCAAAGTATATTGATATTTTTTCCAGTTGATGGTTTTTAGCCGTTTGTAAGCTGCTTTGTTGGCCTTTTGTTCCAGGGGTTCGTCGTTGGCGGCATCGTTGCGCCCGTTTATATCCAAACTATGCAGGGCATAATTTAATGATGGTAAGTAAAACAGCTTTGTTCCGCCACATTTCTTTATAATAGCTGTGGCCCCATCGGCAATTAACCTGGGGTAAGTATTGCGGTATACATTAAAGTTGATGGAATCCACATCCGGAAAGTTGGGTTTTTTACCTTCGGCATACACCTCGATGGTGTGGTTTATGGCCAGGGCATCCTGTTCCCAGGCCTTTACCAGCATTGCGGCCGGCGCCAGCGAATCGTATTTAATATAACAGCCCGAAGGGATTAAATGATCTTTAGCCAGCAGGCCCAACGCATTATTTGGTTTGTATAGAGCAGAAAACCTGTCGCCGACTGTTTTTATTTCCTGTTCCGAAAATTTCAATGGTTGTATAATGCTGCGAAAACCTCTGTTGTCCTTTAATGAATCCTGTATATTTTTAAGTTTAGCCTGTACCATGCGTACCAAAGCAGCATCGCTGCCAATAAGCTTAGTGGCAGGTGCGTAGTTTTGGAGCAAATTTAGCAGGTAATAATTTTTGATCTCGGTATAGTTTTTCCCAATCAACCGGTATTGCTGGCTGGCATTTTGGGCATTAACATGCAGCGAGTAAACGCTTATAAAAAGGATTAGCAGAAATTTCTTCATACAGGATTCAGCGAAACAAGGTTTCGGATTAAAATTAAATAAACAAAGTGTTAATCAATAAAATACACGCTTTGTTTTAACTCAAATAAAAAATGCAGGCAATTTGACTATGCAGGCATTTCTGTTGGCTTAACCCTCTCTCCTATTTTATATACAGCGTAAGCGTGGTGTAATAAAACCCACCAATGGCCGGGCCGCCTAAAAACGAATAGTAATATTGATTGGTAAGGTTGCTGGCCCCAACTTTCACATTAAGGCCTGTTTTTACAAAATCGTAGTTAACCTGGGCATCAATAGTACCGTATGATGCTACATTGCCATTAACCAAAAACGATTGCCAGTAAAAACCGCTTTGCCATTTATAGGTGGCATTAAAGCCAAAATTGCCAACAACATGATTACCGCCAAAAGAGTAATTAGTGATCCATTGCGGCGTATTAAAACCATCTTCCAACGCATCCTCGTTAGCGGTGCGCTGCAGTTTGGCGTATGATACATTGCCGGTTAAAATATATTTTTGCCATAGGCGATAAGATAGCCCCAGGCTGCCGCCAATGTTGTAAACCACGCTTTGCGAATTCGTCCACACCCGGTAGCGGGCCTGTTTGGTTTTATCGTTCAGGTAGTAAGGGATAGAATCGGGTTTGGTGGTCCCCGGTACGTTCAGTTCAATCTGCCCTATAAAATTGTTATAGCGATTGTAGTAAAAATCGGCATCCACACTCAAATCGCCATTAAAAAACAACGACTTATAGCCCGCCTCGAACGATTTGATGTGCTCAGGTTGCAGGTAGGTATAGGTGTTCTTCTTAAGCAGGCCTTTCTCTTTTTCGATAGCCGCGCTGGTTGACATGCCCGAGTTAAAATCGTTTTTAACCGCTGCCTGGAAAGCATCTATAGAGGTACGCACATAGGAGTTTTCAAACACGCCGTTTGATACCACCCTTAAACCGCCAACCCGTTTTACGCCGCCACTGTTCACATTACTAAAAGCTTCAAAAATACTTGGGAAACGATAGCCACTCTGGAACGATACCCTGAAGTTTTGTTCAGGCACCGGCGAAAATACAGCAGTAAAACGTGGGTTCAGTTTCAAGCTAAAGTAATCGTTTTTATCGGCACGTAGCGTAGCCGACAGCTTCAGCTCATTATCAAAAAGCGATTTGGCTATCTGCACAAAGCCACCGGTCTTGCTGTAATCAAGATTGCTGTATTCCTGCCCCTTCACGTAATTAATAAAGTAGTTACCATCCGGATGAATGATATAGGTACGATGATCAAAGCCCGCCATCAATTCAAGCCCGGTTTGTTTTTTAAAGTTTGATGAAATAGCGTTAGAAATATCCACCTGCCCTTCCGCATGCCACATATCATCCTTAACCCGCAATGCCGCGCCAACATCCCAGTTATTAATATCGGCCAATTTATCAAGCGTAGCTTTAAATGCAGCGGTTCCGGGCTGGTAGCGGCCGGCATCGGCCAGCTGGCGTGCCTGTTGCAAAGCCTGTGGCACGTTAGCGCCCGCAGATGTGGCCGTATTAAAACCTTTGGTAAAATCGGCATACCAGGTATTATCGTCTTTGTAGTTGCGATCAATATTTTCGCCGGCCGAACGCAGGTTGTATGATTTGCCGGTGTTTTCGCTGGTCCAGTAGGCCCGTACCTGGTAAATATTATTCTTCAGTTCAAGCGCGTGTTGCTGCAAAACATAACCCGACAGCCTGAAACGGTTGGCCCGCTGGTAAATATTATCCAGATCGGCAAAGCGGTAGGTGTAGGTTAAGCGGGTATTATCGTTAATCTTATAAGCCAGGCCAACATCAACCTTTACATTATGCAGGTTGTAGCTGGTTACATCCTTTTCGGCATAACCGCTACGGGCAATGGAATATTGTTTACCGCCAAGCGTTACGGTTTTCCTGTCGGATGATTCATTACCATAGCCATTCACCGGATCGTAGCCGGGATTATCAGGGCCACCCGCAATACCTAATTTTGCGTTGGCGGCAGCATTTAAATCGGTGCGGTTATCGGCAATCCAATCGTACCCGGTGGTATAAGTGCCGTTTATTTTAAAAGCGAACTTTTTAGAGATAGCCTTGGCCAGCCTGAAACTGGTTTCAGAAAACAGCTTTGCAGATGTCTCCGAATCGCCAATATGGTTGATACCTGTTTTTTGCTGAATGCTGATGCCCTGGCTGGTAAAAGGATCTTTGGTGATAAAATTGGCCAGCCCATTAATTGCATTCAAGCCATATAATGCAGATGCCGTGCCGGGGATGATCTCTACGCTTTCGATATCCAGGTCGCTTGGACCCATTGCGTCACCAATTGGGCCACCAATGTGAGGGGCCTGGTTATCAACCCCATCAACCAGTTGCGTAAAGCGTACGTTGGTGGTATTGGCAAAACCACGGGTATTGATGATCCTGAAGCCAAGGCTGGGGGTTATCAGCTGTACGCCTTTTACATTTTCCAGCGCATCAAAAAATGAAGGCGCTGCAGATCTTCTGAAATCGGCGGCGGTTATTTTCTCGATACTTACCGGCGACCGTAAAATATTTTCGCTGATGCGCGATGCGGATACTACTACTTCTCCAAGCTCCTGCTTTTTGATTTGCGTGGTATCGTTTCTTTTGGCAATAGTATCTTTTGCCTTTTTGCTGCTTTGGGCAAATATTGCACTCACTGCAAGTAACATCATTGATAATAAGGCGTAGTATTTATTCATATTATTTAATTAAAATTCGATATGCTTTTATTTATATAACGATAGTCAAAAAATAAACCGGCTATTCAAACCGGCTTAATATGCTGTAATTTATACTTCTATAAGCGGACTATTTTCCTTCAAAAACTCTTTGAACTTAGCCTGGAAAAGTTTGTACTGCTCAATGGCTTTAAACCCTTTCTCGGTAACCTGTGCGCTGCCGCCACCTTTACCACCCCGGTGCGAAATAACCACCGGCGAGCCAAAATGCTCGTTCATGTAATTGATAATATCCCATGCCTGCCTGTACGACATTTTCATTTGTAAAGCCGCCTGCCGTAATGATCCCGATTGCTGGATGCGTTCCAGTAACTCCACCCGGCCATGGCCAAGCAATTTTCCATCTGGGGTTTCAAACCAGATGCGCCCGTTTAAATTCAATTTCACATCCATTCAACCACAAAATATCGACACTTTTATTCGAAAACAACAATTTCCACAAAAAATAACTTATTTACTTATACATTTTTGACATTTCCATCAAAAAAAACGAATAAAAACACCTTTATGCCAAATATATGATTTTAACAATACTATTAATTATAAAATAACAACAAAAATGATTGAAAAAACTACATAAATCACAAAAAGTAAATTTTATTTGCCTTTTTTTAATTAGTCGCACACAACATCAAATCCTTACAACTTTATTTGATATTTTTTTTAAAACATCAAGCACAAAAAATGCGTTCGCCATTTTGTCGGGAACGCATCAAGATATTTTATTAATCGAAAAAGGCACAGGCCTACAACAAACTGAACAAGCTTTATGTTCTCGGCCTTTTTGGATTAAAGGCCACCAGGTAATTCAGGTCCTCAACAGGCGGGTTGCGCTCGTCAATTTTTTGCAACTCTTTGTTGAACGTTTGGTTAAGACGCGTTTTTACGGTGTGAAATACTTGAAGCAAAATTTCGGGGCCAACTTTGGCGGCGATGGTTGGGTAATAATCTTTTTGAATCCTTATCCTGTCTGTATTGGTTACCATGCTCAATTCCCAGCTATCTTCGGCTTTAAAGCCAAATTCTTTAGCGGTGTTCAGCAGGTCGTACATGTACATGCGGGTTTCGGTTTCAATAGATCTTTCAGCAGCAACTGTCATATGATTATTTTTTACGGTATTGCAGCCTCTTAGGGGCTGGTATTATGTTAAAGCTTAACTATCACCGTATCAGAAAATGGCAACGCCTAAGTTGTAGTAGTATATTAAGGAAGGAATTGCTGAAAGATACCTATAATTTACCACAAAACCGTATTTATTAAATATTAATTAAATGGCGGGTATACCAAATCCCCTCCAACAGGTCAAAAAACRCATCTCCACTGCCGGGGCTTATGCTTTCAGCGAATTACAAATGAAATAAATGCGTGTCGCGAAAACACCGCCGGCTACGAAAAGCAACTTTGTAATCATTCAAAAAAACGACAAAATACTGTTAGTACCTGTTAGAAAACACCCACCGCTTTTGTACCGCTTTAAATATATTTGCCTAAACATACGTGCGGTGCAAACCGTTGTTCATTCAAACTCACATCTGCCATGGCAAATAATTTTAAAGAAGCAAGCGTTGACGAAATAAACCAGGTAATGCAACAAGCGCAAACCGCATTTGAAGCTTACCAGCAAACCAGCATCGAGCAAAAAAGTCTGTTTTTAGAGGCTATCGCTGCCGAAATTGAAGCTTTAGGCGATGCCTTACTGCAAAAAGCATCCGAAGAAACCAACCTGCCTATTCCCCGCTTAACCGGCGAGCGCGCCCGCACCACAGGCCAGCTGCGCATGTTTGCTACCATGCTGCGCGAAGGCAGCTGGGTTGAAGCCAGTATTGATACCGCTAACCCGCTCAGGGCGCCATTGCCAAAACCCGATGCTCGTAAAGTGCTTATACCGCTTGGCCCTGTAGCTGTTTTTGGTGCAAGTAACTTCCCGTTCGCTTACTCAACCGCAGGCGGCGATACCGCGAGCGCTTTGGCTGCAGGCTGTCCCGTAGTAGTAAAAGCACACCCGGCCCATGCCGAAACTTCGGAGATGGTGTACAGTGCTATAAAAAAAGCAATTTTAAGCAGCAACATGCCCGAGCATATTTTTCAGCATGTACATGGCACCTCATTTGAAAGCGGCAAAGCCCTGGTGCAGGCCGATGAAACAGCAGCTGTTGGCTTTACCGGATCAACTGTTGGCGGTTTGGCATTGCTGCAATATTCGTCGCAACGCAAAAAGCCTATCCCGGTATTTTCCGAAATGGGCAGTATAAACCCGGTTGTATTTTTGCCTGATACACTCAACAAAAACGCTGCCGACCTGGCCGCACAATATGCCGGTTCAATAACTCTGGGCATGGGCCAGTTTTGTACCAACCCCGGCCTGATGCTTGCTATTGAGGGCGATGGACTTTACAGTTTCCTGGATGCTTTAGGCAAAAGTATTGAAGCTATAAAGCCTGCCAAAATGCTACACGCGGGTATCCATACTGCTTATGAAAAAAAGAGTCATGAAGCGATAGCACAGGATGGTGTTAAGGTGATCCAAAAATCGGCTACCGAAGCACACGATATTGAGGCTTTACCAACAGTTGCCCTGGTAAGCGGCGAAACTTTTTTAGCCAACCCATTACTGCACGAAGAGGTTTTTGGACCATACTCACTGATGGTAAACTGCAAAGACGAGCAGGAACTGCTTAAAGTATTAAAATCGGTATCAGGCCAGTTAACCACCACCGTAATGGGTACCGATGAGGATTTTGCCGGACATAAAGCCTTATTACAATTACTCCCATCAATTGCCGGTCGTGTATTGTTCAACGGCGTACCAACCGGTGTTGAAGTTTGCCATAGTATGGTTCATGGAGGGCCTTTCCCGGCCACTACGGATAGCCGCTTTACAGCAGTGGGCACCAACGCCGTAAAACGCTGGGTTCGCCCGGTATGCTACCAAAACTGCCCGGATGGCTTATTGCCTTTGGCGCTGCAAAACGCCAACCCTTTGGGGATTTGGAGGCTGGTAGATAATGAGTGGAAGAAATAGCTCAATTAAGCCATAGAAATTAATTCAAAAAATCGCTATGGCTTAATATTATTTGATTATTTTGGATCATCGCACATGCTTCTTTTCAACTCCATCACCGATGTTATCAATTATCTGAAAACCAATTTAGATGATACCGATATAACCCTCAATAAGGGGGCAAGCAAAAATCAGATAGAAGCTGTAGAAAACGCCTACAACATAAAATTACCTGACGACATCCGGCAGTTTTATGAATTCACAGACGGTTTTATATCTGATGAAGATATGTTTAGCATCATTCCACTAAACGATGTAATATGGAATAAGGAACAACGCAATTATAAAGAGTTGTATATAGCCGAGTTTATGATTTATTGTGACGCATGGGAGTTGATAGTAAACCCGGATAGCAATAATGACTATAAAATAACCACAATAGACAACACCAACGACAACATCGTTTTGACAAATTCTTTTGTCGAGTTTCTCAGAAGATTCCTAATTGGTGGATTATACGAAAAGGATGGGTTGTATGATTGGAGAGTTCAATTAAAAAGATAATCTAACTATTTTCCGTTCAAGGCGTTGTTACCACCGTATGCGAACCATCAGGGTTCACCATAATAGTTGTATTAACGGAGGTTTTAACAACAACCGAGTGCGATCCATCGGGGTTTACAATAACCGAGGTTTGTCCATTATCAACTATGGAAGAATGTGTACCATCGGGGTTGACAATAGTTGAGACCGGGCCGTTTTTTACCAGGATGGAATGCGTGCTGTTGGGATTGACAATTGTTACCGTTGCCCCGTTATCTATCCACAATGAATGTGCTCCGTTTGAGTTTACAACAGTAGCCGTATTGCCGGTTTGCGATACTACAGTATTTGTACCATCGGGATTTACTATAGTAGCTATTTTACCGTTTTTAATTATGGTACCCAGCTTACCGTCCGGATAAACAAAAGTAAAATTATACATGCTGTCCTTACTTGATTTTACGGCATTATAAACTGCAAGGTCGGTAGTGTTGAATATCGCTGTCTGCTGGGCAGATACATTTCCGGTAAAAGCTATTGATAACAGGATGAGGATAAGTTTTTTCATGATGCAGCAGGTTTCCGGGTTTGACTATTATGGCCCGAAAAGGTTTAATAACCCACTTGCAAAAACTCAAGTTACTGCTTCGATATTGTTGGCCAATCGGCTACTTACTTCCCAAACCGCTTTACCACATCGGGCGCGGCGCCTGGCAGTTTAATTTTATAGCGGTAGCCGCCGTTAAAAAAATCTTCCTCCCGTAAAAACTCATGGCTGTTTTTGCTTATCCAAAAGGTTTGGCTATAGCGCTGGCCCTTATAATCGGCTTCGGTAAGCAGCTTCCAGCAATCAACTTTTTCGTTATCTAATGTGGCCAGCTCTTCGCTGCCGGTTACTTTGTACACTGCGTATTCGGGGGTGTTGCTTACCGCATCGTAAAAATTGATGGCAAATATTTTGCCGGCTGCAAGGGGCAGCATTTCAAAAGTTTCTATATCCAGGTTCCAGTTAAAATAGGGCTCTTTAACGTTTAGCAAAAAATCCTTCGCCAGGTTATTTTTCACGGTATCGGCACCGCCAATTGTAGTAGCCCCCCAATTAAATGCTTTGGTTTTTGTGCCAATGGTTTCTGAATGATAAACCGGCGTAAAATCCGCCGCCCTGTTTGCCGAGAATGTCGACCGGTATGATGCGCTGTCTGCTGAATACCAATGCTGGGTTACGGTAACAATCTCCTCGCCATTACGGTTGCCGCTTTCTACATCGCGCAGCCAGACAGACATGCGCAAACGCCTATCGTCCTTAAGATTTTGAAAGTACACCAGGTATTGCCGCAACCCCGGTTTAAGGTTTGCTATAATGAGTCGTTTGTCCTTTAAACGGATAGTATCTGTTTGCGCCATTACCCTGGGGCAATGCGCGGCCAGTAGCAGTAAAGTAACGGTAATGGCTACTATTTTTTCAACTATATGTTCGGTTTTCATGGTAATTTATTGTGCCGGCAAGGGTGGTTAATTCTATTTATTTAATCAAAGCTGCATTTCGGGTTCCGGCAATAAAAATCATTTCAACGGTTGCAGGTTTATTTTTAACGTGTTTGCCTTTTTGTTCAATGAACGGTTAGGCTGTATGTGTCATCCGGGAAATTGTAGTGTAGTATTAACAAGCATTTTCAAATCCTCAAATTTTCAAATCTTCAAATCAATAGCAAAACCTTACCTTTACAACTCCATGTATCTGCAGCAACTATCAGTTATCAACTTTAAAAATTACGAAGAAGCCGAACTTGTTTTCAGCAAGGGGGTAAATGCCTTTACGGGTAATAATGGCGCAGGCAAAACCAATTTGCTTGATGCTATACATTACCTGTCGCTTTGTAAAAGTTACTTTAACCCGATAGATAGTCAGCAGATAAAACAAGGCTCCGATTTTTTTATCATAACCGGTGTTTTTAACAAAAACCAACAAACCGAGGCCGTAGCCTGCTCGGTAAAACGGAACCAAAAAAAACAGTTTAAGCGTAATAAAAAAGATTACCAGCGCCTGGCCGATCATATTGGCTTGCTGCCATTGGTCATGATATCGCCCTATGATACCAGCATTATAACCGAAGGAAGCGAGGAACGCCGCAAGTTTATTGATAATGTAATATCGCAAACAGACAACCATTACCTTGACGAGCTGATAACCTACAACAAGGTACTGGCCAACCGCAACGCCCTGCTGAAGCTGATAGCTGATACCGGCCGTTATGATCCAAGCCTGCTGGAGGTAATGGATGAGCAACTGGTGCAATCGGGCAACCGCATATTTGAGCGCCGCAAGGCTTTTATGGAAGGCTTTACCGAAATATTTAATAAACACTACAGTTTTTTAAGCAACGATGCCGAACTGGTTGAACTTGCTTACGAATCGCAGTTATTACAGGATGATTTTGCCGGTTTGCTGAAAAAAACGGTGGAGCGCGACAGGGCCCTTGAACGTACTACCGCCGGTATCCACAAAGACGACCTTCAATTTGGCATCCACGGCATGGCCATGAAAAAGTTTGGGTCGCAGGGGCAGCAAAAATCGTTTTTAATAGCACTTAAACTGGCACAGTATACTTTTTTATACCAGCAAAAAGGGTTTAAGCCCTTATTGCTATTGGATGATATTTTTGATAAGCTGGATGATGAACGCGTTACCAAACTAATGAAAATGGTGAGCAACAATGATTTTGGACAAGTATTTATTACTGATACCAGCGTAAAGCGGGTAAGTGAAATATTTGATAAAATTGCGGTGGAGGTTAAATTATTTAATGTGAGCAAAGGAGCTATTGATGCGTAAAACAAACGACAAATCATTAAAGGAAGCCATTGAGCAAATGCTTAATGTATACAAAATAAAACGCAGGTATGATGAAACCGGCGTGGTAGCAGCCTGGCCCGAGCTGGTGGGTAAATCTGTGGCAAACCGTACCAAAGAACTATTTATCCGCGATAAAAAATTGTTCCTGCGGATTGAATCATCGGTAATAAAACACGAATTGATGCTGATGCGTAGCCAGATTATAGATAAAATAAATGCCGAAGCAAGAGGAATTTTAGTTGAAGAGATTGTATTCCTATAAACTATCCTGCAAAAAAATACCCTGATTGGGAAAATCGGGTAATAAATGCATCAAACCAATACCGCAAATTGAATACTATCTTTCTCTTGATATGCGAAGCTGACGTGAGCGGATATGCTGCCTGATGCCAAGATCATCAGTAATCATAGAGTATATTAAAATAAACAAACCGGGGATAACAAAGGCTAATTGAACTTCGGGGTGGCTCTTATAAAGCAATATTGTGCATGTACATAAACATACAACAATTAGCGCATATATAACAACCTTCAAAAATAGTTTCATATTCAAATGAATTATTGGGATTTTGCCCCCGGTTTACAGCACAGTTTAGGTTAATAAAAATTCAACCTAGTTTTGTAAAGCTACAGATTTATATTTAATAAGACAAAAGCCGCACCAAAATTATTTAGGGATGTAACGGTTGTATTTACACCCCTAAATACCTGATTATTAAAACCTCTCGAAAGCCGAGAAAAAGAAACTGCCTTCAATCGCTGCATTCTCGTCCGAATCGGATCCATGAACTGCATTTGCATCAATTGACTTAGCAAACAGGTTACGGATAGTTCCTTCGTCTGCCTTTGCAGGGTCGGTAGCACCAATTAGTTTACGAAAATCTTCAATAGCGTTATCTTTCTCCAAAATAGCAGCCACTATTGGTCCCGACGACATGAATGTTACCAGGGCATTATAAAAAGGGCGTTCTTTATGCACTTCATAAAATTGGCCGGCTTTTTCGGCGCTTAAAGCTGTGTATTTAAGAGCGATTATTTTAAAGCCGCTTTTGGTTATCTTGTCTATTATAGCACCAATATGTCCGTTTGCAACGGCATCTGGCTTAATCATGGTAAATGTTCTGTTTGTGGTCATTATACTTAATTGTTTTTTGGGTTGTAATTGAAATCGCATCAAGGGGCCGCCTATTGTTGTCCCGGTGGCCAAATGGTTGCTTAATATTTAATTTTTGCCGCAAAAGTAGCTTTTTACATCTGTAAGATAAAGCTTTTTGTGTTAAAATAGATGGTTTGTATTTAATTTATTTATTTAGCTTTGCAACTCTTTTTTAAAATTGATGTTAGATTTAGCCGCGCTTACAGAACTTTTAGCAAGCCCCAGAAAAATAGTGATCACTACCCATCATAAACCTGATGGTGATGCTATGGGCTCGTCATTGGGTTTGTACAATTATTTGATACAGCAAGGCCATCATGCCACGGTTATTGCCCCTACAGATTACCCTGCTTTTTTAAGTTGGCTGCCCCGTAATGGCGACGTTATCATATATACCGAACAGGCCGAAAAGTCGGCGGCGTTAATTGCCGATGCCGAGCTTATATTTTGCCTTGATTTTAATGCCCTAAGCCGCATCAATGAAATGGGTGTTTTGGTAGGCGAAAGCAAGGCTTATAAAATCATGATAGATCATCACCTGGAACCACAGGATTTTGATGACTACCGCCACTGGAACATTAATGCATGTGCAACGGCCCAACTTATTTATGATTTTATTGTTAACGAGCTGCACCATCGCGAATTGATTAACGCCGATGTGGCAACCTGTTTATACACTGGCATCATGACCGATTCGGCATCGTTCCGCCTGCCCAATACCACATCAACTGTACACCGCATTGTTGCCGATTTAATTGACCTGGGCGCCGTTAACTGGCGCATTCATGAACTGGTGTACAATAGTGCAACCGAAAACCGGTTAAGATTTTTAGGACATTGCCTGGCCAATTGCCTTGAAGTACTGCCCGAATACCATACCGCAATTATTGCCGTTAATAATACCGACTTGCATAAATACGATGTTGATACCGGCGATACCGAAGGCATTGTAAACTATGCATTATCAATGGCCGATATAAAACTGGCCGCGTTTATAGTTGAACGCAGCGACAGGGTAAAACTTTCGTTACGGTCAAAAGGCGAATTTCCGGCAAACGAAATTTGCAAAAAATATTTTGATGGCGGCGGTCACCGCAATGCGGCCGGCGGTCATTCAAGTAATACCCTTGAACAGGTTGTACAACAATTCAAAACCATATTACCCGAATATAAAAAACTATTAAATCAATAAAATGAAACAAAAATTAATGTTCCTGGCCATTGCTGCAATTGGATTTTCAAGTTGCAACGGAGGCTTTAAAAAAGGAGATGCTGGATTACTTTATAACATCCATACATCTAAAGGCGGTGCACATATTAAAGACGGCGACTTTGTGAGCGTAAATATGATTGTAAAAACCGATGGTGATTCGGTATTGAGCAATACTTACGACATGGGACACCCTATCATCATTATGCCAATGCCTAAACCACAGGCTAAAGGTGATATTTATGCCGGCCTTGAATTGCTTGGCGAAGGTGATAGCGCAACTTTTAAAGTACCAACCGATTCGATATTTAAAGGTGGCCAGCAGCGTCCGCCAAACCTGAAAGGCAAATTTTTAATATTCCAGGTTAACATCAATAAAGTATTGGCAAAAGGTTCACTTACCGAGCAGGTTTTCCGTGGCAGGGTTCAGGATTACTTAAAAACCCTTACCGAAGCTATGAAAGCACAGGAGCCAGGCAAAATCAAAAAATATATTGCCGATCATAACCTTAAAGTAACAACTACCGCATCGGGCTTAAACTACGTTATTACTACACCAGGTACAGGTCCAACTCCGGCAGTTGGCGATACCGCTGTTGTTAACTATACAGGCAGACTTCCAAATGGTAAAATATTTGAAACCAGTGTTAAAGAAGTAGCCATAAAAGAAAAACAACCTATCGAACCAGGGCGTCCGTTTGCACCTCTACGCATCCCGGTTGGCCAGGCTAAAGTTATACCAGGTTGGGACGAAGGTTTGCAATTGATGAACAAAGGTTCAAAAATCACCTTGGTTATCCCTTCGGCTATTGCCTACAAAGATCAGGGCGTTGGCCCTATCGGCCCATTCACACCAATTATTTTCGAAATGGAAATGGTTGAAATTGTGAAACCTAATCCAAATGCGCCAAAACCGGTTATGCCGCAAATGCAAATGCAACAACAGGCGCCAGATCAGTCACAACCTACTCAAAGATAATTTATAACGCTTTTACAGCCTTCCCGACAAGCGTCAGGAAGGCTTTTTTTATTTTTATGAAAAACATTTTTTATCTACTAACGGCTTTGTTTGGCATAGCTACGCTAACTGCCCATGCACAAACCGGTATGCAAACCACGCCAGCCGGCGCCCAATACCAGATATTTACGCATAACACCGGTGAAAAAATCAAACTGAACGACATCGTTTATTTTAATTATATCCAGATGACAGATAAGGATTCGGTTTTATACAGCTCATTTAAAACAGGCAAGCCTCAGCCGGCGCAAATCCGTCCATCGCAAAATGTAGCCGATTTAATGGATATTTTCCCGCTGCTTACCCTGAATGACAGTGCGATGGTAAAGGTACCTACCGACTCTATTTTTAAAGGGCATGAAGAAGCGCGTCCGCCGTTTTTTCCTAAAGGCAGCAAGCTGGTTTTTATCCTTAAAATAATCAAAGTACAATCGTTACAGGAAGCTATGGCCGAACGTACCGCTGCCGTTGAGAAGTTGAAACTACAGGAAGCTGCTGAAACCAATACCTACCTAACAGCAAATAAACTAAACCCTGTTACAACAGCATCAGGCTTAAAGTATATTATAACCAAGGCATCTGCCCTGCGCAAGCCGTTGGATGGCGATACGGTAATGGTTAATTATACCGGCTATTTATTAAACGGACAGGTGTTTGACACCAGCGTACAGGCCAACGCCAAAGCAGCGGGTGTTGAGCAGCCCGGCCGCCCCTATGAGCCTATCCCGGTAGTATTAGGCGCACATGGCGTAATACCTGGCTGGGAAGAAGGCCTTGCTTTATTGCACGAGGGATCAAAAGCCAAATTCATTATCCCATCAAAATTGGGTTATGGCGAGCAGGGTATGGGTAACGGCGCTATTCCGCCCTATGCAACGCTGGTGTTCGACCTTGAAATTGTAAAGGTAAAGCCAGGCAAACATGTACCCGTTGCTGCCAAGCCAGGCGTTAAGCACACGGTAAAGAAAAAAACAACCGTAGCTAAAAAGAAAAATTAAGCTTGAAAGCCTTCCTGATAAACCGGGGAGGCTTTTTACTTTTGCACATGGTATTAACAGACACCCATACCCATTTATACTACGAAACCATTCCCGGTAAACGCGCTGCCCTTGTGCAGCGTTGTATCGACAATGATATCAGCCGCCTGTTTTTGCCTAATGTAGATGCAGCATCGGTGCCCCTGGTTTATGACCTGGTACGGGCGTATCCCAGCTTATGTTACCCTATGCTGGGCCTTCACCCATGCTCGGTAAAGGCAGATTGGGAGCAGGAACTGACAAGCATTAAAGCGGCGCAAGGGCAACATCCAATTTACGCTATAGGCGAAATTGGCATCGACCTGTATTGGGACAAAACTTTTTTAACCGAACAGGTTGAAGCCTTCAAACAGCAGATTAACTGGGCAAAAAGTCTTGATCTGCCCATCGTAATTCATTGCCGCGATGCTTATAACGAGGTTTATGAGGTATTACAGCAGGAAAATGATGACAAATTACGCGGCATATTCCATTGTTTTGGTGGCACTGTAGAGCAGGCCCAACAGGTGATTGATTTGGGATTTTACCTGGGTATAGGCGGCGTTGTTACCTATAAAAATTCCGGGCTTGACAAAGTTGTGGCCGAAATTGATTTAAACCATATAGTTTTAGAAACAGATTCTCCGTACCTTACGCCCGTTCCGTCCCGGGGTAAACCTAATGAAAGCTCGTACTTGATTTATATTGCCCAAAAAGTGGCGGACCTGCACCAAACCAGTGTGGAGGAGGTTGCGCGTGTTACAACCGAAAACTCCAGGCTGATATTTGGTATATAGTAATTGAAATGATTTATACAGCATAACACCTAATTAATGAGCCAGATACTGATCATTTACACCGGCGGTACCATAGGGATGATGAGCGATCCTGTTACTAAGGTGCTCAAGCCTATCAACTTTGAGCAAATAATGGATAATGTGCCCGAGCTGGAGAAACTGAACTGCCGGATCAAAGTACACTCTTTTGACGAGATCATCGATTCATCAAACATGAACCCGGCCATCTGGAGCGACCTGGCCGGCCTCATCGAATCCAATTATCATGACAATGATGGTTTTGTGATCCTTCACGGCTCAGATACCATGGCTTATACCGCCTCAGCATTAAGTTTTATGCTCGAAAATTTGGGCAAACCCGTTATTTTTACCGGCTCGCAATTGCCTATCAGCGCTATTCGTACTGATGCCAAGGAAAACCTGATGACGGCTATAGAAATTGCCAAGGCCAAGAAAAACGACCGCGCCCGCGTACCCGAGGTATGTATCTACTTTGATTACAAACTATTCCGGGGGAATCGTGCGTTTAAATATAATTCATCAAAGTTCGAAGCCTTCCGCTCGCCAAACTACCCTATCCTGGCCGAGAGTGGCGTACACCTTAAATTCAGCGTAAACGATATCAGGCACCCGCAGGATGACGAGGAGCTCATCATCCACAACAACCTTATAAGCGACGTAGGCGTGTTAAAACTTTACCCGGGCATAGGTACAAAAGTGGTTGAGGCCATTTTAAATGCTGATGTACGCGGCGTTGTAATGGAAACTTTTGGGGCAGGCAATACCACAACCGACGCATGGTTTATCAGCCTGTTGGAAAAAGCCATTAAAGATGGCAAAGTGATTGTAGATATTTCGCAATGTAAAGTAGGCACCGTTGAACTTGGCCGTTACGAAACCAGTAAGCAACTTAAGGACATGGGTGTAGCCAACGGTTACGATATGACCTTTGAATCGGCAGTAACCAAAATGATGTACCTGCTGGGCAAGTTTGACGACCCGGCCCTGGTAAAACATTATATGGAAACGGATTTAAGGGGCGAGATAACGGTATCGTAGTAACAATGCATGCGCAATTTCTTGTGCGGGTCTCGGCTTAATGGCTTATTTTATAAAAAAATGTCATTTCGATAGAGCTGGGGAGCCGTGAGCGGGAGGGCGAAAGAGAAATCTTGTACGCCCCGCATTCAGATAAGCATGTTGGACTGCGCGCGTCGAAGATTTCTCCTCACGCAGTCGCTCAGTGCCCCCCTGATTCGTCGAAATGACAATAGTTTTGATCTGGACTTTTGACTTTCGGCTCACAATCGGCTCTTATCGGCTCATACCGACTCAAAAACATCTATTTTGCAGCCTGCACATCAATCCAAATACCGTTTCATCATCAAATCAGTTTGCAAATCATCGCCCAGCCAAAAAGGATGCGAACCAAACACCTCAAAACCATTCTTTTTATAAAAAGCCAGCGCTTTGGCGTTATGCTCCCAAACACCAAGCCATATATAGGTTTTCTTCATCTGCACGGCAATCTCAAATGCCTTATCAAAAAGTAACTGGCCCACCTTTTTGCCGTGAAAAGCTTTCAGCACATAAATCCTTTCTACTTCTAAAGCATTATCATCCTTTACGTCGGTTTGTGCTGGCCCGTGGTTAACTTTTACGTAACCAACTATAATACCATCAACCTGTGCCATGTAAAATTCCGAATGAGGGTTATTAACCTCACCTGCCAATTTCTCATCGGCAAAGGCTGCGGTTAGGTAATCCTCCATATTTTCTGGCGTATTCAAATGTGCGAAGGCCTCGTTAAAGGTTTCGATGCCAATTGCTTTTAAAGCCTGGATGTTTTGCATATCCACTTTAATAAACCGGATGCCGGCACTGTTCAGGGTCATTGTATCGGTCATGATGATATTATTAAGATTCAAATTGTACTACATTGTTAAATAAATTCTCTTGCGCTGCCGGTAAGTTATTAGCAACACATTTCGTGTTAGTCAGGTACCTGAAACGCAGATAAAGCAGTGCCGATGCTACCAGCAGACCACTATAAAGCCCAAGCCAAACGCCTGTTAAGCCCATAGGGGTATGCAGGCCCAGTAAAAAAGCCACCGGCAGGGCAACGCCCCAGTAAGCAGCCAGGTTAATTAATACCGGGTATTTTAAATCGCCCAGGCCCCGTAATATGCCCAGGCTCACCACCTGCAGGCCGTCGAAAACCTCTAATCCGGCAGCTATAACAAACAGGTTGCCCACCATACTCACCACCTGCGGATCAACCGAGATAACTTTAGGCAAAACGCCCTTTAGCACCAACAACAGCACCCCGGTAACCAGGTGGAATACCACGGTGAGGTGATAGCTTGCCAATGCCGATGCCCGCAGTAAATGAAACTTTGCCTGCCCCAAAAAGTAACCTGTTTGAATGGCCGCCGCAGTGCCAATACCGTTGACCGCGTAATAGATAAACGATAGATAGTTCATGGCTATCTGGTATGCTGCCAGCTGCCTGGCCCCAATTATACCTACTATAAAAACCGCCGCGCTGAATGCGCTTATCTCGAAAATGTTTTGCAACACAATGGGAACGCTGGTACCCATTATTTTTTTGAACCGCCCTGCATTAAACTGAAAAGGGTGGCAGCCTTGCAGAAATTTGTTGAACCGCTGTTTTTTAAGCACAAATGTAGCCATAACAACAGCCATCAGCCCCCTATCGATAATGGCGCTGTAACCTATGCTTTTGGCGCCCATGGCCGGCATCCCAAACAAGCCTTTTACCAATATAACACCAACTACAATATTGATAACATTACCCCAAATGCTTACCTGCATAGCCAGCCTGGTAAAACCCAAACCTTCGGCAAACTGCTTAAATGATAAAAACAACATCAAAGGGATAATAGATAATCCTAACAATACCAACAAAGGTTTGGCCTGCGCCACCACAGCCGTATCTAAACCAATATGCGCTATTAAGTATTGCCCGCCAAGCCAGGTGATAATTAACAGCATTAGCCCCGTCAGGATATTAACTATAACGCTGTGCGACAATAGCCGGCCACATTCCCGGTAGTTACCTGCCCCGTTTTCGCGTGCAACCAGCGGGGTTATACCATAGGATATGCCGATTGCAATAATAAGCATCAGGTTGAAAAACCCATTGGCAATAGCCAGCGCTGCAAGCGGTACCGTACCGGCAAAGTGGCCCAATATAATGGATGCCGAAAAGCCCACCAACGGATGCCCCACCTGCGATATCATTACCGGGTAAGCCAAACGCATAGTAGCGCTGTAATGGGTTTTATATTTTTTAAAAAAGATCAAGCGGATTTTTATTTGCTGTAAAAGTAACTGATGTATAAATGCTAAAAAATGCTTATTTTAGATTAATTAATGATTTTTACGCATTAATAATTATGGATTTACAGCAGATAAAAAACTTTTTGGCCCTTGCCGATGAGCTTCATTTTTGGAATACATCGGCCAAACAAAACATTACCCAATCGGCATTAAGCAGGCAAATTAAATCGTTGGAGGATGAGTTAAATGTGCAGTTATTTGAGCGTACCAAGCGCAGTGTTAAGCTAACCCCCGCCGGCGAATTCCTGAAAACCAAATGGGCCGGTATTGTAGATGAGTTTAATTTTATCCACCAGTTTGCCAAAAAAATCGAACTCGGCGAAACCGGATCTATCAGGATAGCGCATCCGGATTCTATTTCGTTTTCTACCCTCCCGCAACTGATACTTGATATCTCCATCCGCTATCCCGAACTGAAGATTGAAATGATACAGCTGGCTTATGAAGACGAACAGGAATTTTTAACCAAATACAAAATCGATCTCAAATTTAGCCGCGATATAAACCGGCTGGATAATATCAGCACGATGAAAGTACAAACAGATCACCTGGCCCTGGTATTGCCCCAGGATCATGCGTTCAGGGAACTGGCCGATATTACCGCCGAATCATTACAAACGCAAAAGTTTATTATGCCCCGTTCCAACAGCAGCAGCAGCTACAGCCAGCTTACCAACCAGGTGTTTGAACACTACGGCATATCGCCCGAGTCTTCCTATACATCCGATTTTGGGTCAACCATCATTTCGCTTATCACCAGGCAATTTGGCATCAGCATAATGCCTTACTCTTATGCCAATCAAGGCTACCAGGGCATCCGTTTTATTGAACTTCCTTTTGAAAGCAACCTGTTTGTACACTGGCGAACGGATGACCACAGCCCTATATTGAAAAATATTTTAAGAATGGTTGAGGGGTTAGCTTAGGACGGAGAATGAGGTTCAAATTAAAAAAACATTATGCTGTTGCCGGCCATTAGCATGTACTATCAACATTTTCTTTTGTCATTTTTCACTTCATAGTTTCCGGATTTTACAACTCAGTATGACATATCCAATTTCCCTGTCATCCTGAGTTAGAAAATTTCGCGAAATTCTGAAGGGGGAAATGACATCGTAAAAAAGGCTGTCATGGTGAGCTTGTCGAACCATAGCGGGCAAAGTCCTCTCCGCGCGCCCCTTCGACAGGCTCAGGGTGACAGGCCGGCGCATCTCGAAAAGAAAACATGTCATGGGTAGGTACGAAGGATACCCGCCGAAATTCATGGCCAACAACTATCAGTTCGGCGTTAACCATGATAAAATATAAAATATTGATTATAAAGTATTTATAAATTTTTTATCTGAAATGTGTTAAGTTATGTTAACCCAGTTAGATGCGTTTGACCTGGCCCAACAGAAAGTTCGCAAATCATTATTCGGATTTTTAATCAAACCCGGCCTTCTAACTTAATGAGGCTGCCACTGCCACCTGCTCAATCTTCAATGCCTTACCTTCCCGCAATAACTCCTGGGTAATGGCGCGGGTATAGGTTTTAATCTCTTCCTGAAAATCGGCAACAGATGCACCGGTACGGATTTCTTCCAGGCGTTTTTCCCAGTTACCTGTCAGTTCGGCCTGGGCTATTTGCTGATTTTTTACCACCTGGTATACCGCCAGCCCGGTTGGAGTGGGTACCAGGTTCTTTTTTTCGCGCAGGATGTAATTACGTTTTAATAATGTTTCGATAATGGAGGCACGGGTAGCCGGGGTGCCCAGGCCACTATCCTTCATGGCGTAACGCAACTCTTCGTCGTCAATCTCTTTTCCGGCCGTTTCCAGAGCTTTAAGCAGGCTGGCTTCATTATACAGGGATTTGGGTTTGGTTTGTTTCTCTAACAAAGCCTTATCTGTAATAGGCAGCGTTTCGCCCTGTTGTACTTTGGGCAGGGTTGGGTTTTCCTCGTCCTTCTTTTCGTCGTCGGTATCGTTAAACACGGCGCGCCAGCCAGGCGTTTGTATAACGGTACCGCTGGCCATAAACAATGAACCCGATTCGATAGTGATCCTGGTGATCTCCTTAATACAATCCTGGTGAAAAGCTTCCAGCATGCGGCCGGCAACCATATCGTAAACAGCCTGTTTATCGGGCGTTAGCTGGTAAGGAGGCTCGCCGGTGGTTAATATGGCATGGTGATCGGTTACCTTTTTGGCGTTTACACTACGCTTGCTCAGCTTAGCCCCAGATAATAGGGTGGCCTGTTTACCAAAGTCGGGGTGCTCCTTTAGTTTTTCAATCAAATCAGGCACGCCTGCAAATACATCATCGCCAATATAACGGCTGCCGGTACGCGGGTAGGTTACCAGCTTGCCCTCGTACAGGTTTTGCAATATGTTAAGGGTTTGATCGGCTGTAAAGCCTTTGCGCTTGTTGGCCTCCTGCTGCAGGCTGCTCAGGTCGTGCAGTAAGGGTGGTGGTTCTTTACGGGGCTTGGCCTCTACATTAACAATATGGGCACCCTGCGGAAAACCCGATGCCACATCTTCAACCTTATCAAAAATAACCTGCGCTTCTTCTTTGGTTTTAAAGTTATTTACCGAGATGGCTTTAAACACCTGCCCGTCCTTATCGGGCTGGATGCTTACCTGGTAATAAAGTTGCGGCACAAAATTTTTATTATCCAGGTAGCGCGAACAAATCATGGCCAGCGTAGGCGTTTGCACCCTGCCTAACGACAGCACCCCCCTATTGCCCGACGACAGGCTTAAGGCCTGCGTGGCATTCATCCCCACCAACCAATCCGACTGCGAGCGGCAATGCGCCGAATTGAACAGCGTATCGTAATCGCTGCCCGGTTTCAGGTTACGGAAGCCTTCTTTAATAGCCGCATCCGTTTGCGACGAGATCCAGAGCCTTTTAAAAGGTTTTTTGCATTTAAGATAGTAATAGATATAGCGAAAGATGAGCTCACCCTCGCGCCCGGCATCCGTAGCTACAATAATTTCGGTAGCTTCATCAAACAGGCTTTTGATAATATCCAGTTGCTTTTTAACAGATGGGTCGTCAATCATCCCATCCTTTGATTTTACCTTACGGATAGAGAGCTTAAACTTGGGCGGCAGCATGGGCAGGTTTTGAACGCTCCAGCCGTAATAGCCATATTCCTGCGGCGCTGCCAGTTGTAACAAATGGCCAAATGCCCAGGTAAAAGTATAACCCTTACCCTCCATATAGCCGTCTTTTTTGGTGGTAGCGCCAAATACTTTGGCAATTTCGCGGGCAACGGATGGCTTTTCGGCTATAATAACTTTCATGTTGGTTCATTAGTTCACTGGTTCATTCACCAGTTCATTAGTTCACTGGTTCATTAGTTTATTAGTGAATAGTTTGATACTCATCGCTTCCATATAACACAGCTTGCTTTGTTTGCAAATAGTACTATGAACGAGGCGGCCAACAAATTAATTTAGAACCGGGGAACAAATATATAAACTAAAGCGCCCTCCGAAGCAAACTAATTACCAACGAAGGGGCGGACTAATCCTAAGCCGTTATAAATCAAGCCTCCACCGGAAAAGACCAATGAACCAGCCCCCGCCAGACCAATGAACTAATAAACAAGTGAACCAGTGAACTAACCAAGCGCCTCGTATATCTCTGCAGCAAGTAAGCCGCTACCGCCGCCATAGTGCTGTACTATGCGGATATCGGGGTTACAATTACGAAAGTATTGGCTAAGCCGGTTTTCTGATTCGGGTGGGATGCCGCCACCCAGAAGCACCAGGGTAAAACCCTGCGCATCAAAAGCCTGGATAGCCTCATCGTCGGTTTGGCAACCAGTGGCATTCCAGGCCGGATTATTGTTCACCAGCCGTACTACAGTTGCCAATATTTCGGGGTGACGGCCGATGACTAAAATTTGTATTGTTTCCATTTTGGTTCGTGTTGCGTGTTGCTTGGTTCAGGTGTTTCCATTTTGGTTCGTGTTGCGTGGTTAGGGTGTTGGGATGCGAGGCTCGAAGTTGAAATTTATTTTCACCCGAACCACGCCCCTCGCAACCCGATCCTCAAAACATCAAAAGCTCATCGGCACTTCCATCAGTAAAAATTCCGCATCGGTACTTGCGCTGATGGTAAAAGCTCCGGTATCCCAAATGCCCAATGCATCACGGGAGCCAACGGCCTGGCCGTCAATCTGCACTTCTCCGCTTAATACAAATGCGTATACGCCGTTGCCGGGTTTGTGGATAGTATAATCAGTACTTACGCCTGCATCAAATTTACCCAAATTGAACCATGCGTCCTGGTGAATCCATACGCCGGCATCATCCGGGTTGGGTGATAGTACCTGTTGCAGTTTATTGTGGCGATCATCAAGGTTCAGGGTAAGCTGGTCATACCGGGGCTCCACGTTACGCTGGTTAGGATAAATCCAGATCTGCAGGAATTTTACCCGTTTGTTTGGGTCCTGGTTATACTCGCTATGGTAAATACCGGTACCGGCACTCATAGCCTGGATGTCGCCATTTTTGATAACGGCCACGTTATTCATGCTGTCTTCGTGCTCAAGGTTGCCCTCCAATGGTATGCTGATGATCTCCATGTTATCATGCGGATGTTTGCCAAAGCCCATACCCGCATCAACAGTATCGTCGTTTAAAACGCGCAACGCGCCAAAGTTCATTTTTTCGGGGTTGTAATAACTGCCAAAGCTGAAAGAATGGTAACTGTTCAGCCAGCCGTGGTTGGCGTGCCCCCTTGTTTCGGCTTTATGTAAAATGGTTTGTGCCATGATGTTGTTTCCTCTGTTTTGTTGATGTAAAGGTACAGCGGGATTGGCAAGGGGAAGTTGATGTAGGTCAAGAATTTGCATGTGGATTAGGTTATACGTGGTACGTTTTAAGTGATACGTATAACTTGTAAAGCCTTATACGTAAAACGTATTACGTATGACGTACAACCTTTTTCCTCATCCTGCTAAAAAACTCCGGCGTAACGCCGATGTATGAGGCTATTTGCTTTTGGGGCAGGGTATAAATCAGTGTGGGATATCGTTTGCAAAAATTGTTGTAGCGATCTTCCGCTGTTAGGCTTAAGCCGTCTATAAGCCGCTGCTGACTTGCAACCAGCGAATTCTCGACCAATACCCGGAAAAAGTGCTCAAACTTGGGTATCTGTTTATATAATGCTTCCTGGTTAATTTTACTCAATAACAGTACCTCCGTATCTTCCAGCGCCTCTACATTTAGCATGCCGGGCTTCTGGCTTATCAGGCTGTACATATCGGCCATCCACCAATCTACCGGGGCAAAGCTCAGCACATGCTCAATGCCATTTTTATCAACTGTAAAGCCACGCAGGCACCCGCTGGTTACAAAGGCCGAGTGTTTGCATATATCGCCATCGCTCAACCAAAATTGCTTGCGCTTTATGGTTTGCGGCCGCAGCATACCGGTAAAAATGGTCTGCTCATCCGTGGTTAAATGAATATGTTTAGCGATGTTGTTTAGTATAAGGGTAAATGACATGCGCAAAGGTAAAAAAGGCCCTCTAAATATCCTTAGTCTGTTCCTCTGCTTCCTGGCCTACACCAAAATAATTTTCCAATTCTTTAAGGGTTGATGAATTGGTGGCGATGTCTTTGATGATCACGCCCTTTTCCATCAGCAGGATACGGTCGCACACATCGGTGATGTGGTTAAGATCGTGGCTGGATACAATATTAGTTACGTTTTGGCTTCTATTAAGCTCCTTCAGCATGTTTTTCAGCCTGAACTGGGTACTGGGATCTATGTTGGCAAAGGGCTCGTCCAGCATCAGCAATTCTGGTTTTTGAAGCACACAGGATGCAACACCTACCTTGCATTGGTTGCCTTTGGATAAATCGCGGATGTATTTGCCTTTTTTCAGGATCTCGCCGTTAAAAAAATCAGATAGCTTTACCAGGGTTTCATCAACGGTGGCTTTACTTTGCTGGTGCAAGCCGCCTATAAAGTACAGGTATTCTTCGGGGGTAAGGTAATCTATCAGGAAACCTTCGTCAAGGTATGATGCGGTGTAGTTTTTCCAGTTTTCATGCCCGGCCACAACTTCACCGTTGGATGATACTTCGCCTGTTTCGGGCCGGATGAGATCAAGTATCATTCGGAACAGTGTGGTTTTGCCTGCGCCGTTATTGCCCACCAGGCCAACGCTTTCACCTTTGTTAATTATTAAGTGCGGTACATCAACTACCGTTACGCCATTATATATCTTTTTCAGACTTTTTATTTCAATCATTGTTATTTATTTCTGAAGCCTTCGGCTATTGTATATCTTTTTTGTTCAAAATCCTCTCCAAGTTTTTTGATCCAGAAGTTACGGGTCAAAATGAATATCGCACCTGTAATACCTAATACAACCAGGCCAACATTGGCATGCTTAAACAGCGCGAAAGGCATGTAAATAATATATGGTGTTAAAATAAGCGGGAACGATAGCAGCATCTGGGTGGCCCCCACCCCTTCCCAGTTAAACGATGCCCCTTTTGAAAGATCAATGCGTTTGGCATTACGGTTAGCAAAAAACAACACGATAGTTGTGTTAACCCCAATGTTCCACAAATACATCACAAAATGCACCAGCAGTATAGTCCACCCGAAGTAAACGTATGGCGTAGTGAGAAAAAAGGCTACGGTTGACACCAGGGTAAAAAGCAAATACTTGGCTTTTAAAAAATCGGTAAAGCTAATTTTGCTCACCAGTATACCATCAAAATGCGATGCCTGCCAGCTAAACATAAACTGGCCATAATTAATGATAAAAATACCCGTCATAAACATACCAACAAACAGGTACCAACTTTCCCCATAATGTTTGTTGGTGTAAAAAATCAAACCGTAAAACATAAAAAACAACCCCATGATGAGGGCCGACCGCGGCCGTTTGTTACGCAGGATGAGCTTAATTTCGTTGGCAACCAAATCGCCAACCTGCCCAAAGCGCGAAAGGAGCGGTATATCGGTGCTGCTTTTGTATGATACCTTTTTATGAGCGGTAAGCTCTTCCAGGTAAAGGTTTTGTTTAAGATAGTAGAAGTTTAAATAATACATAACCACAGCCAGCACAAATGGCAGCAAAGCCAGTACCGGCATGGTAATCAGGTGACCGAAGAAGGCGTAAGAGATATCCCTGGTAGAGAACAGATGCCACCTGAAATCGCAGGTAATAATCAATATTAACACGGTAGCGGCAATCAAAAACACCCAGCCGTTAAGGTTTGATTTCCGCTTGATATAAAGCGCCAGGTAATTGTTAAATACAGTAAGCCCTGCAATAGCAACAACAAAGGCAAAGCTTACCAATGCACCCGAATCGGGACCTACCACTTTGAATATAAAGGGCAAAAACAGTACAAAAGGCCATAAATTAAAAATTGACAACGCCGCGGTTAAGGCCAGGTAGCGCACCAGCGCGTTCCTTTTTACCGGCAGGTGCAAATAGGGCTGCACCCGCAAGGTAGGTAACTCCTGCAACTGTAGCCGCATGAGCAAATCAAACAGGAAGTAAATAAGAATGATGCCGCAAAAGGCTTTCACAAGATCCTCATCCGGGAACATGCCCTCCAGCATTTTATCTAAAAATATGCCTACCACAAGCACATTCAAAAACAGGTAAAGGATTAGTAAGCCCATTACCACCCGGATGGCAATACTTTTTCCTGTATTTTTTGATCGCCAGAAGGCTTTTAATTCATGACCGATAAAGGATGTAACCATAGAAATAGAGTCAAGATTTAGAATCAAGACTTAAAAGTAGCAACATTAAAGAAATAAACCCATTAAATAGCTTATAATATCTGTTAATGGATTAAACTCAATATCGAACTGCTCGTCTACCTGTTTTGAAAAATCTGTTAGTTCACGGCTCATAACATTTAAATTTACTATGCAAACATAATAAATATTATACCATATACCAAAACGGTATATGGTATATAAAAATAAAGTTTAGGTTTTTATAAAATAGAATATTTAGCTATTGGCCGCATCAACTTTTATTGATTCCTGCTTATCCCAGTTAATCTTCCGCGAAAAATACATCAGCACACCTACAATAATGAACAAAGCTATACTGCCTACCATTAACGCCAGGTCTTCCAGCTGGATGATCACGAAAATAAAGGTGTAAAACACCGATAGGATAAAAGCAAATAACACCGCCGCCATCCTGTTTTTTAATATGGAGGCTATGAATGTTGCTACGAGGCCAATGATGGCAACAGAGGCCACAAGGTACGCAAAGTTAAAACCAACTTGCTCAGAGAAGGACAGCAGTAGCAGGTAGTAAATGATCATGGCCGCGGCTATCAAAACGTAATTGAAAATATGAATGCTTTGCTTGCGGATAACCTCGGTTAAAAACAGGGAGATAAAAGTGAGCAGCACAATTAAAATGGCATACTTGCTGGTGCGGGTTGTTTTTTGATACTGATCAATGGGTAAACGAAGTTTAATTCCGAATGTAGCGTCGGCTTGCTTTTTCTCATTGCTTAGCAGCCTGGTATCATCAACCCATTGCTGCGGGAAGGGTCGGTTATAATACAACATTTTCCAATGCGATTTAAAACCTCCGGTATCCACTGTACGTTCGTCGGGAAGGTAGCGGCCATCAAAACTTGGGCTGGCCCAACTACCGCTGGCTTGTACATCTGTAGTTTTGCCCAGGTGTAAAAAGCTAAGCTCCTGGCTTCCCTTCATATCAAGACTATAATCAAACGTAAATTCGCCGTCTTTTATTCCTGATAGATCAATGGCTGCCTGCAGGCCGTCGCCCGGCAACACTGCGTTGTTAAATACAGGCTCGGCAGCCAGGGTTTGGCCGCCAGCTTTAACAACCGGGTTGTTTTTTAAACCTTTTAAATCGGTAATGCTAAAAACCAGGCGTGCTTTATCCAACACAAGCTGATCGGCGGTTAAAGAAACTCCGGCCAGGCTGGCCTTTGAAAAGTTTCCGGATACTTTAACAAGCGAATTATAAACCGCTACATCAAAAATGCCCCTGTGCAATATCTGTGTATTAAGGCCTGCCTTAATATTCAAATTATCGGGTAGGATATAAAGATTTTCCATTGCGTCCTGCGTGGTTACCTTGTTAGCTGTATCCGTTTTTTGGATATGTTTTCTGTAGGGAATAACCAACACCGGCCCCGTTACCAACTGCTCGCCCGACCATTTGTCTGATACATCATTTATCATTTCGTCCTGTCGTTGTGCGCGCTCACTAATCAGGTTATTAATCAGCGATGAGGGGATGAGCAATACAATAATCAGCACCCCGATAAAAAGTAATTTAACTGTAACCGACTCCTTGAGCCAGTCCATTATTCCGCGTGTTTTTGGTTCTTGTTGTATCATATTATTTCAATAAAGTACTTTGCATTTCAAAGTTTGCGATTAAAAATAGAGGCCGTTTCCACAGCCCGCTTTTCCCATAACAAATAAAACAAAAGAACTTTGCATTTCAAAGTTTATTATTAAAATCCTTCACTTATTCTTAAGTCCGTATCTTTAAGCGATGACCACCCAGGAACAAATTTATAATTGGCTAATCACCGGCCTGCAGCAATCAGCGATAAAATTCACAGAAGTGTTTTATTATGATAAACGTGATAAGCAGTTCTTTTCGATATTACTGACAGATTATCACCTATTTGACGGGGCAGGCGAATTAAAAAAGGATGCATCATCATGCTATTCAGAAGCTAACTTGATATTGTTGACAGATCGGATCCGCAGAATCAACATTGACCCCCAGATCTTATCAATACCCCGCCTTGGCGACACAGGCGAAAATTACCTACAGCAAGCAGATAGCTTTTTAAATTTAAATTCGATCAACATTGATGACTCAACCATCTGGGAAGTTGAAGAAAGCGGACCGATAAAGTTAAATTTTAAATAGCTTAACCTACACCGTAATCGCTGCCTTTACCAAATAAGGCAATATCTCCTTTTGAAAAGAAACAAAGTTTTTGCGCACATCCGAATCGCTTACTGAGGTAAACGCAAAACTGAACACGATGCTTTTGCTGCATTTGATCAGGAAGCGTAAACGTTGGTGATAGGTTTCGTGTTTGCGGATTCCGGGCAGTTGAATAAATGATGCCATTAGCATTTCTTCCAGCTCGTTACTCAGATTTTTTAAAAAGTCCTGGGAGTTGGTTGATTCGCGGATAAAATCCCAGCCTATAAATTCGTTGCAAACGGTGTATGACAGGCGGCAGGTTTTCATGATAAGGTTGTTGAGGTGGGCCTCTTCGTCCATATCGGGTGTGTTGCTCTGCACCAGGTCATCAACGCTGGCTTTAATATAGTCCATCAGCAAAATATGCAATACCGCCTCCTTACTATCAAAATACTTGTAGATAGTGGCTTTGGCAATTCTGGCTTTTTTGGCTATTTCGTTAACGCTGGTTTTATGGTAACCGAATTTGCGGAATAAATCTTGCGCTGCCCGCTTTATACTGTCTTTAATTTTATCGGCTTCCATGTATCAATTGGATACAAATATCTGAAAATTATAGACACTCACACTATATGCCCTTAATGATTTGGTGGCCGGCGCTTTTACAGGCGTACCATCGGCTAAAGAAAACTTGGAACCACTGCAGGGATCGGTTACCGAAAAGCCCGAAGCATCCAAAGTAACCGCGCATTTTTTTTCGGGCTGATAGCTGCTGCACCGGTCATAAGCTACATATTGGCCAGATCCGGTACGGTAAATAATTAGACCGGCAACGCCATAGCCGCTTATAAAAACTACACCGCCGCCACTTGTAAGCGGCGCCAGGCGCGGATCATTTATGGGTGCCGAAAAGTTTACCGGTACACTGGGTATATTGTCTGTTGCTTTGCCACATGAAAAACAGCACAAGCCAATAAGCACTATCGCCAGCAATTTCCTCATAGCATCTCTGTAGTGAACTGTTTTAGAAAGCGCGCGTCATTTTCAGAAAATAAACGTAGATCGCGGATAACATATTTGAGGTTGGCAATTCGTTCCATACCCATACCAAACGCAAAACCGGTAAATTTCTTACTATCGATACCGCAATTTTCCAAAACGTTAGGGTCAACCATACCGCAGCCCAAAATCTCGACCCAGCCACTGTATTTACACATATTACAGCCTGAACCTTTACAAATGGTACAGGATATATCCATTTCGGCAGATGGTTCGGTAAACGGGAAGTACGATGGCCTGAACCTTACCTGGGTACCCTCGCCATAAAGCTCTTGCACAAAGTGATAAAGTGTTTGCTTTAAATCGGCAAATGATACGTTTTCATCAACATATAACCCCTCTACCTGGTGAAAAAAGCAATGGGCACGCGCAGATATTGCTTCGTTACGGTAAACGCGGCCCGGCATTATAGCGCGGAACGGCGGCTTGCCGTGCTCCATCATCCTCACCTGTACCGATGAGGTATGCGTACGCAATGCGATATCATCCTTACCACTGTTCTTTTTAATAAAAAACGTGTCCTGCATGTCACGGGCCGGGTGTTCTTCGGGAAAATTTAATGCCGAAAAGTTATGCCAGTCGTCTTCAATCTCCGGGCCCTCGGCAACTACGAATCCAAGGCGTTTAAAAATATCAATGATCTCGTTTCGCACCAAGGATAGCGGATGACGTGACCCAACAGTAAAGCCGTCGCCAGGCAACGTTAAATCGATATCTGAGTTGTGAGTTGTGAGTTGTGAGTTGTGAGTTTCTTTTAACTCGTTATATTTTGCCTCGGCTAACTGTTTAAACTCGTTAAGTACTTTACCAAAAGTGCGTTTTTCTTCGGGGCCAACGGTTTTAAATTCTTCAAAAAGATCTTTGATAATTCCCTTGGTACCTAAAAATTTTATGCGGAACGCTTCCAGTTCATCAGCCTTGGCAGAAGCAAAGGCCTTTATTTCGGCGGCGTATTGGTCTATTTTATTTTGCATTATAGTGTTCTTAAAAATTGTTCTGCTGTTAACACAGGGATCAAGGCGTTCTTATAGTCTTTTATATTACGGGTGATAATTAAATCACAGTTACTCTTCTTAGCAATAAAACATTGAATCGTGTCTTCGAAATCGACAATGTTACTTGCTAAAGCAAAATCTATAGCATCTTTTTCAAATGGCAATATATCGATTGATTCGGCTAATTTCTTTATGTTTTCTTTAGTTGTAGATATGCCTATCTGCTTTCTTAATATATAACTTATGTTTGCAATTATCAACGACGAGGTTTTTAATTCGAGTTTTCTTTTTTCACTCTCAATTAACAAAATTTGAGTGTAAAAGAAAAACGACTCCCTTTTTAAAAACATATCCAATAAAACATCACTATCTAAGAATAGGCGTTTATAGATCATATTTTTCTTTAAAATATTCGTACTTCATATCCTTGTAATCCATGTTCTCGGGATATTTCCCTTTTAAAATACCCGTTAAACTTTGAATCCATTCAGGGATTTCTGTGTTTTTGTATTTTTCTATTAGAGGGTCTTCCTTTTTTTCCTGTTCCTCTATTTTATCAAAATACTCCTGCACCAACTTAGAAACACTTGTATGCTTGCGTTTCGCATATTCTTTCATGCGGGGCACAGAATCTGATTTAACACTCAAGGTTAGCTTTGTACTTTCCATAACAAGTCATTTATACGTACAAATATAAAAAATCCGCACGTATTATTTAATCACTCCCAATTCCTTACCCACCTTGGTAAACGCCGCGATAGCCTTATCCAAATGGTGCATATCATGAGCGGCCGAGATTTGCACCCTGATACGAGCCTTGCCTTGCGGAACCACGGGGTAATAAAAACCTATTACATAAATGCCCTCTTCCAGCATTTTGGCGGCAAACTCCTGCGCCAACTTAGCTTCATAAAGCATAACTGGTACAATTGGGTGTACACCGGGTTTAATGTCGAAACCAGCTTCGGTCATTTTTTGGCGAAAGTACTGGGTATTGTTCTCAAGCTTGTCGCGCAGTTGGGTAGTTTCGCTCAACATATCCAAAACCGCTATTGAAGCGCCGGTAATAGCAGGTGCCAATGTATTTGAAAACAGGTATGGGCGCGAACGCTGGCGCAACATATCAATAATCTCTTTACGGCCCGATGTAAAACCGCCGGATGCCCCACCCAAAGCTTTACCTAAGGTGCCGGTAATAATATCAATTTTGCCCATTACATTGTGGTGCTCATGCGTACCACGGCCTGTTTTCCCCATAAAGCCACTGCAATGGCTCTCGTCAATCATTACCAAAGCATTATATTGTTCGGCCAGGGCGCAAATTTTGTCCAGCTGTGCAATTGTACCATCCATGCTAAAAGCACCATCAGTAACAATAATACGGTGACGGCAGCTTTCGGTGGCTTTCAGCTTTTCTTCAAGGTCGGCCATGTCATCATGTTTGTAACGCTGGCGCTGGGCTTTGCACAAACGCACACCATCAATGATGGAAGCGTGGTTCAGCTCATCGGATATAATGGCATCCTGTGCATCAAACAATGGCTCAAACACGCCACCGTTAGCATCAAAAGCGGCGGCATAAAGTATGGTGTCTTCGGTGCCTAAAAATTCTGCTATTTTTTTTTCAAGTTCTTTATGAATATCCTGCGTGCCGCAAATAAAACGGACAGACGATAAACCATAACCATGTGTATCCATTGCATCTTTAGCCGCCTGGATAACTTTAGCGTTGCCAGATAAACCAAGATAATTATTAGCACAAAAGTTTATTACTTCCTGCCCGCCCTGTACGGTAATATCCGCACCTTGCGCCGATGTAATGATGCGCTCTTTTTTAAATAAACCTGCATTTTCAATGGCTTCCAGTTCCTGCTGCAAAACCGGCTGTAATGTATTATACATAGTAGTTGATGGTTAAAGGCAGCAAAATTAAGCAATACCGGGCATTTGGCAGGGCTCAAACATGCTTTTTATTAATTATTAAGGGCAAAACAAAACATTTCATCGGTTGGCTGTATTTACATGTTGAATAACGATGAAAAAACACTTACTATTTATTTTTACGGTATTATGTACCGTTAACGCCTCGGCGCAACAATACCTGTTATCAGGAAAAATAACCAACCAGAAAAACGAAGCAATTCCATTTACATCCGTATACATCCGAAATTCTACTTACGGCACTACCGCCAATGAAAACGGACTGTACCAATTTAAGCTTGCACCGGGCGACTACAATTTAACTTACCGCTTTGTGGGTTATGACGAAAAGGTTGTAAAGGTTACCATATCAAACGCCGACCAAACCCTTAACGTACAACTTGACGACGAAATATTTGGTACCGAAAGGGTTGCAGCCATGTATCGCAAAAACCACGATGCTGCCGATACCATCATGAAACAGGTGATCAAAAAACGAAAGTATTATTTGGATGAAGCTACGTCATATTCCTGCGCAGTTTATATAAAAGGCGTACAAAAATTATTAAGCGCACCAAAGGCGCTATTATCAAAAGAGGTAATCCGCGCGCTCGACCTTGACTCGATGGGTCGGGGGATTCTTTACCAGCAGGAATCACTATCTGATTATAATTTTCAATCGCCTGATAAAATCAGGGAAGTTACCATTGCCAACCGGATATCAGGTATCAACACTGCTTTTAGCTACAACAAGGCATCCGATCTTCAGGTGAATTTTTATAAAAACGTATTCAACATCAATGGCTTAAGCACCCGTGGTTTTGTATCGCCACTGGCATCCAATGCACTAACTTTTTATAGGTATAAGCTCCTCGGTGTATCCAACGAAAATGGCCGGATAATAGATAAGATACAGGTTATCCCACGCCGTGCCCATGGCCAGTATTTTCAGGGGGATATTTATATAGTTGATGGCGAATGGCGATTGTACAGCGCCGATTTATACTTGGAAAAAGGCTTGAATAGCCTTAACCTGATAGATACATTAAATATCACCCAACAATACGTAGCCATAACCGATAGTGTTTGGATGCCAGCGGCGGTTCAATACAATTTTAAAGGCAAGGTACTTGGTTTTAAGTTTGGGGGCTATTACGAAGCTATTTATAATAACTATAAAATTAATCCCAGCTTTCCTGAGCGTTTTTTTACCGGCGAAGTGCTAAAAGTTGATACCGTTTCAAACGCTAAAAATGCAGATTACTGGACGTCGGTACGCCCTGTGCCGCTAACGCCAAAAGAAGCCCGCGATTACCAGAAAAAAGATAGCATAGCCGCCTATAAACAAACTAAAGCCTACCTGGATACATTACAACACACCAAAAACCACATTAACTACCCCGGTTATTTGATATTTGGCTATTACGCCTCCAGTCGCGACAATAAGGATTCATTGTGGGTATCGCCGTTTATACAAACGTTTTACTACAACACTGTTGACGGTTTTGGCATCAATGCTAAAATAAGGTACAGCAAAAAAATTGATGATTTTCACGCCTTCAGCATTACGCCTGCTTTACGCTACGGCTTTTCAAATAAGATATTTAGCGCCAATATTTATTCCGACTATAAAAATGATCCTTTCCACAATGCCAAGTTTTTTACGGGTTTTGGCAGCGACGTGCTGGATTTGAATAACGTAGGTACCCGATCATTATATTTTAATACCTTAAGTACCCTACTGAGCGAGAATAACTATGTAAAATATTACCGCACCCATTATGGTTTATTTGGGTACCAGCGCGAAGTAACCAATGGCGTATTACTATCGGGCAGCTTGTCGTATGCAAGCAGAAGTCAGCTTTACAATACTTCCTACTCACATATCAAAGATGTTAAAAACCGGGAGTTTACATCAAACAACCCATTGGCACCACCGGGTACCCCTGCAGATGACCATTCCCTTTTATTCCCCGAAAATCAGGCATTAACATTTACAACATCAGCTACCTTTACCTTCGACCAGGAATACGTAACCCGGCCTACCGGCAAATTTAACCTGCCGTCAAAATATCCAACCTTAACCCTAAACTACAGGAAAGGGATTAATAGCCTGTTAGGCTCTGATGTAAATTACGATTTTACATCTGTTGATGTATCACAAAACAAAATCAGGATTGGCTTAACCGGTTTTTCATCGTTTAAATTAACTGCCGGCGGTTTCTTTAACGATAAAAACCTGTACTATATGGATTACAATCATTTTTTAGGTAACCAGGGTACCACCTTCGATCCTACCTATGTGGGTAGTTTCCACTTTTTGCCTTTTTATACTTACAGTACCAATGGCGCTTTTCTCGAAGCTCATTTTCAACATAAT
Source organism: Mucilaginibacter sp. P4_C11 (assembly GCF_056402115.1). Classification (NCBI taxonomy): domain Bacteria; kingdom Pseudomonadati; phylum Bacteroidota; class Sphingobacteriia; order Sphingobacteriales; family Sphingobacteriaceae; genus Mucilaginibacter; species Mucilaginibacter sp. P4_C11. The sequence goes on from NZ_JBFUIA010000016.1 coordinate 91,809, forward strand.
TTTGCCGGTTCGATCTTCAACAAAATTCCGCTATTGCGTAAGGCAAAGCTTGAAGAAGTTATTGGCGCAAATTACCTTACCACAAAAGCCAACCGCGATTACACAGAATTTTACGTTGGCGTACAGCGCCTGATTTTCAGGGTTGACTATGGCGTATCCTACATGGGCAACCAAAAATACATCCAGGGCTTCAGGATCTTTTATGGGATAAGGTAGGTTTGTTGAGGTAAAAGGGCAAAGGCGAAAGGTAAAAGGTTTTGAAAAACCAGAACGATGGCTAGTGGGACTGCAAACCTTTCGCCTTTATCCTTTTACCTTTCGCCTTAAAACCTTATCTTTGCACCTCATTTAACACTGTTTACAGCAGTATCAATGGATTATGGCAATATATAATACACTACTGTACTATTGTTATTCAACAATAGCCGATGCGGAGCAATTTGCTGCCGATCATTTAAAATTTTGCAAAAGCTTAGGTTTAACCGGCCGCATTATTGTAGCAGAGGAAGGGCTTAACGGCACCGTATCAGGCACTGCCGAAGCTTGTAAAACCTATATGGATACTGTACATGCCGATAAGCGCTTTGCCGATATCGATTTTAAGGTTGATGAAGTTACCGAGCCCTCATTTGTAAAAATGCACTGCCGCTACAAAGCCGAGATTGTTTACTCGGGCCTGCGCGACCCCAACCTTATTAACCCTCAACAACAAACAGGCAAGCACCTGGAGCCCAAAGAATTTATGGCGATGAAAGACCGCGATGACGTGGTTGTTTTGGATGTACGGTCAAACTACGAACATTCGTTAGGCAAATTCAAAAACGCGGTAACACTTGATATCGAAAACTTCAGGGATTTCCCGGCCATGATTAACGAACTGGCCAAATACAAAGATAAAAAGATCCTGACCTATTGCACTGGTGGCATTAAATGCGAAAAAGCGTCGGCACTGTTGCTGCACGAAGGCTTCCCCGAAGTTTACCAGCTACATGGCGGTATCATTAAATACGGTAAAGAAGCCGGCGGCCAGGATTTTGAAGGCAAATGTTATGTATTTGACAACCGCCTTTCTGTTGATGTAAACAGCGTGAACCCGGTAGTGATATCAACCTGCCGCAATTGTGGTATAACCACCCCTAAAATGATCAACTGTGCCAACCCCGAGTGCAATGAACATTTTACCCAATGCGATGAATGTGGCACCAACCTGGAAGGTTGCTGTAGTGAAGCCTGTCAAAGTCACCCCCGCAAAAGGGTTTATGATGGCACCGGCTACTATGTAAAAGTACCGCAACCGGTAAATACCAATAAAAGGAATAACCTGCAACTGGCAGATTAATAATAAAAAGCCTACCCAACCTGGTAGGCTTTTTTATTTCTGCAACTCAAACCTTAATTTCGTAAAATTGGTTTGCTTTGCAGGCTGATGCCATTTCATAACCCATGCGTAAATCGTTACTGATTATTTTCCTGTTGTTTTGTACTCCTCCCCTAAATGCGCGCGCGGTGGATATCAAAAGCGTAGGTGTGCCTTATGTGCAAAATTACACCAAGGCCATGTACCAGTCGGGCAATCAAAACTGGAGCATTACACGCGATGAGCATGGCATCATGTATTTTGGCAATGCGCAGGGTTTGCTTGCCTTTGATGGCAAATACTGGCAGCAGCATCACATGCCCAACGGCTTAATCGTTCGCTCGGTATCAGCCGATGGCAAAGGCAAAATTTATGTGGGGGCCTATGGCGAATTTGGTTACTGGGCCGATGATAACAAGGGGGTTTTAAAATACAACTCACTGATAAACCTGGTTCCCGCAAAGTATAAGCCGATTAATGAAGAGATATGGAAGATATATGTTGATGGCCAGCGAATCATTTTCCAGTCTTTCGGGTCGATATACATTTATTCCAAAGGGAAAATCAATGTCATAAAAACGCCCAGCCCTTACCTGTTTATGTTTAAAGCAGGTAATCGCTTTTTTATCGAACAGGTTTCGGTTGGGTTATTTGAGCTTAAGGATAATAAGCTGGTTTTTGTTCCCGGCAGCAATATACTGGGGCCAAGCGGAGTGTTATCCATGCTGCCATTCCAAAAAAACAAATTCATTATTGGCACAGCTCAAAATGGCTTGTTCATTTACGATGGCCAAACCATAAAACCATGGGCAAACCAGGCCAACGACTTTTTAAAAACCTACCAGCTTAATAATGGCGCGCTTATAGCCGGCAAATATGTGGCCTACGGTACCATATTAAATGGTGTAGTGGTTATTGATACCGCAGGCAACCTTATTCAGCATATTAACAAGGCAAGCGGCTTGCAAAACAACACTGTTTTAAGTTTATATACCGATGCCGAGCAAAACCTTTGGGCAGGCCTTGATAATGGCATCGACCGCATCGAGGTTAACTCACCATTATACTTTTACTTTGATAAAACCGGCAGGTTTGGCACGGTTTACTCCAGTATCATTTTTGATAATAAGATTTACCTGGGTACAAATCAGGGGCTTTTTTACAGCGATTGGATCCCGGAAAGCAACAACAAGCTTTTTCAATCATTTGATTTTAAACTTATCCCCGGGTCGCAAGGCCAGGTTTGGGAACTTACCCTGCAGGATGGGCGCTTGCTTTGCGGCCATAACGATGGCACCTACCAGGTAAACGGCAGCACCATAACAAAAATATCCATGATAACCGGGGGCTGGACAACCAAAAAATTTGGAGCTGATAAACTTATCCAGGGAAACTATACCGGCCTGGCATTCTTCAGGAAAGATGTATTGAGCAACTGGATATTTGACCATAAAGTAGAAGGTTTTGGCGAGCCATCACGGTATGTTGAACAGGATAGTAAAGGGCAAATTTGGGTAAGCCATGCTTACAAGGGCATTTACAAGCTAACCTTAAGCCCCGACCTGAAAAAAGTAACCTCAAAGGTATATTACGATAGCCGGTATGGCTTGCCCGGCAGCTACAATGTAAATGTATTTGACCTTGATAACCGGGTGGTATTTACTTCCGATTCGGGCTTTTATGTTTATGACGATATTACCGACCGCTTTTTTAAATATACCCAGCTTAATAAAAAGCTGGGCACATTTGCCACCTCAAGCAAAATCATCAAAGCCATAGGTAAAAAATACTGGTTTATAAACCAGGGCCGGGTAGCCCTGGCCGACTTTTCGGTGCCGGGCAAGCTGAGTATTGATACCAACCGGTTCAGCATTCTTAACGGGCAAATGGTGCAGCACTATGAAACTATCAACCGTATCAATGCATCAACTTATCTTATTAGCATTGATGAAGGCTTCGTGATCCTTAATGATGAGGATGCTTTGCTCTCTAACAAGATCAGTATTCCGCAGGTACTCATACGCCAGGTAGAGAATATTACCGATAAAGTTTATGTAATAAGCGAAGATGGCAGTGGCCTTAACGACATCGAAATACCCTACGCTCAAAACAACATTCGCATCTCCTATTCGCTGCCTTATTATAAACAGGCTAAAATAAAATTCCAGTATTACCTGGAAGGTTATTCGCGCCAATGGAGCGATTGGACACAACAAAGCCAGAAAGAGTTTACCAACCTTGACCAGGGCACCTACCATTTTAAAGTACGCGCTAAAATAAACGATCAAAATGTATCGTTAATCACCTCATTAACTTTCATTATTTTGCCGCCATGGTATGCCGGCAAACCGGCTATGCTGTTTTATGCCTTGTTGCTGGTACTGTTTTATTACCTGGTGAGGTACTATTACCGGCTTAAACTAAAACGCCACCAGCTGCACATTCACGAAAAGCTGCAACGCGAAAAGGAGGAATTTTTAAAACAGGAGGCCATTGCTAACGAGCAACATATCATCAGTATAAAAAATGAGCAGTTACAGGCAGACCTCGCGGGCAAAAGCCGCGAGTTGGCCAATTCGGCCATGAATTTGGTTTACAAAAACGAATTGCTGCAAAAAATCAGCGAAGAAATACTGCACCTCAAAGATAGCTCTGGCAAAAAACTGGCCGACGACCAGCTGCGTCGCATTCAAAAAGTGATTGACGAGGGCATGAACGACGAGCGCGATTGGAACATATTTGAAAAAAGTTTTAATGAAGCGCATGAAAACTTTTTCAAAAAATTAAAATCAGACCACCCCGATCTGGTGCCAAATGACCTTAAACTTTGTGCCTACCTGCGCATGAATATGAGCAGTAAGGAAATGGCATCACTTTTAAACATTTCCCTGCGTGGCGTTGAAATAAGGCGCTATCGACTGCGTAAAAAGCTCAACCTGGAGCATGATAAAAACCTGGTGGAGTTTCTCATCGAGCTATAATACTACATCATTACCTCTCATAAGCAATTATAAAACCGATTTACAGCTTACCCCGGCTGTAGTACGGTGGCTATACACTACCGCGCATTATTAAGCTGATTATCAGATAAATAAAATAACACCACACAAATTTTGTGAAAGTATGTTAAGGTTGATGTATTAATGTTGAGTTAATTTTTTTGACTAACTGGCATTATCTATACAGTTTTGTAAACTAATAAACCAATTGTTTCTAATCCGTTTTTATTTATTAACCACTATGAAAAGAATTTTTACTATTTCAGGGTTGATGCTATTGTTTCTTTTTTCCATAGACGCCGCGTTTGCACAAAACGTTACAGTTAAAGGAAAAGTTACCGACGCCACCACCGGCGAAAGCCTGATAGGTGTATCGGTGCAGGTAAAGGGAACAACTACAGGCACCCAAACAGATGTTAATGGCGCATTCACTATTAACTCCCCAGGGACAGGCACCTTAACATTCGCTTATATCGGATATGCAACCCAAGCTATACCCGTAAACGGGCAAACCAACATTACTGTCAAATTAGCGGCCCAGGCCAATGAGCTGGCGCAGGTAGTAGTTGTTGGTTACGGTACACAACGCAAGCTTGATGTAACAGGTTCGGTAGCTACAGTTAAGGGCTCCGAAATTTCTAAACAAGCTTCAACCAACGCGCTTAGCGGTCTTCAAGGAAAGGTTGCCGGTGTGCAGGTTACCAACGGCGGTTCTCCGGGTGCTTCTCCATCTATCACCATCCGCGGTTTAGGTACGGTGTATGGCAATGTTAGCCCGCTATATGTTGTTGATGGCGTTTGGTACAGCGATATCAGCTTTTTAAATCCGCAGGATATAGAAAGCGTAAGTATCCTTAAAGATGCGTCAAGCACAGCCATCTACGGTATCCGTGCTGCAAACGGCGTTATTTTAATTGGCACTAAAAGGGGCGTAAAAGGCAAACCCGTTGTAAACTACAATGGCTACGCGGGTTGGCAAACAGTAACTAACCAGGTTAAAATGGCTAACGCCACCGAATATGCTACAGCTATTAATGAACTTTACACATCAAACAATGTAAGCCCGCTTATCTTCAGCAATCCATCGAGCTATGGAAAGGGTACAGATTGGTACGGTCAGATATTACGTGATGCGTTTGTAACCAGCCACCAGGTATCTTTAAGCGGTGGTACTGATAAATATACTTATAATTATTCATTCGGCTATCTTGATCAGGATGGTATTGCCAAAACCAATAACTATCAGCGCTTCACTTTAAAGTTATCAAATGATTTTAAGCCCACAAAAGCCTTGAAATTTGGATACACTGCTAACGGACTTTTAGGTAAATCAAAGGATGTTGATGGCGGTATTTTTCACCAGTTATTTGGTGCCGCTCCAACTTTACCGGTACGTTATGCTGATGGTAATTACGGCGACCCTAATGATTACCACACGGGCGATGGTAACAACTATAACCCACAGGCCACTCTTGATTTTACTAATCAGAGGTCAAGAAACCTTCGCTTTACTTACAATGGCTATGGCGAGGTTAATTTCCTGAAAAACTTTAAATTCAGAACAAGTTTTGGCGGCGATATTGGCCAGGCCGAATCAAGAGGTTATACACCTATTTACCAGGCTACCTTTGCACAAAAAAGCACAGTATCAAACCTGGATGTAAACCATACCGAAACCCGTAACTGGATTTGGGAAAACACATTAACTTACGATGTTAAAGTAAAAGATCATAAAATAACTGCCTTGTTAGGTTACAGTGCACAAAATAACCAGGATAAACAACTGGATGCCCATGCACAGGGTGTGCCTTATAAAAGCAGCGGTAACCAACACACCTCTTTTCCCGATACCGCGAGTGTTGTTTATTATGCAACTCCAGGCTCTCAGCTGCACACCAGGGCATTATCACAGTTTGCAAGGGTCAACTACTCGTTTAAAGACAAATACTTGCTAAACGCGTCTATCCGTCGTGATGGTGCCTCACAGTTTTATGGCGATCATACCTTTGGCTATTTCCCATCGGTGGGTGCAGGCTGGGTAATTACCAATGAGGAGTTCATGAAAAATCAGAAATTGTTTAGCAGCCTTAAATTACGCGGAAGCTGGGGTAAGGTTGGTAACTCGGTTGTGCCTATTAACCCATCAATTCAGGTTGTATCTTCCGATCCTTACCTAACCGCAATATTTGGCAGCCCGCAAACAGCATATCCCGGCGCAAGTATTAACAGCCTGGTGCCACAAACCATCCTTTGGGAAAAAGCGGTAGCTACCGACTTTGGTTTAGAGGGTGGCTTTTTAGATAATAGGTTGACATTTGAAGCAGACTACTATAATCGCGAAACCCAGGATGCCATATTTGCTATTCCAATTGCAGGCTCGTTGGGTACCAACAACAGCAGTTTAATAGGTAACCAGGCCAGCATCCGCAACCGTGGTACCGAGTTTTTAATAAGCTGGAAAGATCAGGCTACAAAAGATTTCTCCTACAGCATCAGCGCAAACCTTGGCATCAACAACAACAAAGTACTAAGTGTACTAAGCGGGGCCAACCCAATTTATGATGGTGGTGCAGGCATCGCCAACGGCGCTTTGGCAACCCGTACGGTAGTAGGCCAGCCAATCGGCGAGTTTTATGGATACAAAGTAACCGGAATTTTCCAAACAGCTACAGAAATAGCCAACTCAAAACAAACAGGTGCCCAGCCAGGCGATTTTATTTACCAGGATAGCAACAAAGATGGTATACTGGATAGCCGCGACCGCGTAGTGTTAGGAAGCCCGCTGCCTAAATACAATTACGGCATCAATACCTCGTTCACCTACAAAAATTTCGATGTGGCTTTAGATTTCCAGGGTGTGGCCGATGTAAGCGTTTATAACGCCAACATAGCTTACCGTTTTGGTAACGAAAACTTCACCAAAGATTTTTATGACCATCGCTGGCATGGACCGGGTACCTCAAATACCTACCCGTCAGTAAATGTTGGCTCAACCGCCAACTCGGCACCAAACTCATTTTTTGTTGAAAGCGGTGCTTATTTCAGGATGCGTAACGCGCAGCTGGGTTATACACTACCTTCTGTACTATCAAAAAAATGGGGTATTTCAAAAGTGCGTTTGTATGCCAATGCGCAAAACGCGCTTAACTTCTTCGGCTATAAAGGCTTTACGCCCGAAATTGGCGGCGGTGTAGGCAGCATGGGTATCGATGCAAGTGTATACCCGTTATACGCTACCTACAATTTTGGTATTAACGTTACTTTTTAATCACTATAAAGATGAAGAACAGTAAAAAAACTCTATTGCAGCAGGCCATAATTTTAAGTCTGGTTGCATCTGCTATAACATTTCAAAGCTGTAAAAAAAGCTTCCTGAATATAGACCCTGCCCAAAATACAGCGGCAACACAATTTTTTAAAACCCAGGACGATGCTACAAAGGCGGTAAGCGCTATGTATGCCAATATGCACGAGTATAACAACATTGCATTCCCTGCCATCGCGATAGAAAGCGTAGGATCTGACGATGCCGAAAAAGGCAGCAGCCCTACAGATGCTACTTATATGAATACCTATCATAACTTCACCGTTACTGCCGGCGAAGGCCAGATACAAGGTTTTTATAAAGGGCAATATGCCACAATTAACCTTGCAAACCAGGTAATAGCCAACATACCGGGTATCACCATGGACGATGCGCTGAAAACAAGGTACCTGGCCGAAGCCAAATTCATCAGGGCGTATTGCTACTTCAGGCTGGTAAGAGCGTATGGCGATGTGCCTTTGCGCTTAACGCTTCCAAAAAACACCACAGAGTATAACCTCCCACGTACACCAAAAGCACAGGTTTGGGCGGCTATTGAAACTGATTTAACTGATGCTGCTACAGCTTTACCGCAAACTTACGGATCGGCAGATGTTGGCCGTATTACCAAAGGCGCGGCGTTATCCTTACACGCCAAAGTAGCCTTGTACCTTAAAAAATGGACCGATGTGGTAACCTATACCACACAAGTAATGGGCATGGGTTATTCTTTATATCCTGACTACGAACAAATGTTCAGGACTACGCACAAAAACAACCAGGAGTCTATCTTCGAGATCCAGTGTAACCTTATCCCTAACAACCCTGATGCATCAAACTCGCAATACTCACAGGTGCAGGGTGTACGCGGTTCAACAGGTGGCGGCTGGGGCTTTAATGTGCCAACTGCCGACCTGGCAGCAGCTTATGAAACAGGCGACCCAAGGCGCGATGCAACCATCATTTTCAGGGGCGAAACAACGCCCGAAGGCGATGTGATACCTGCCGATGGCGATAACCCCAGGTACAACCAAAAATCATATGTGCCTTTTAGCCTATATGTATCTGGGTTTAACGAGGGTTGCCAGCAAAATAAAATTGTAATACGCTATGCCGATGTGTTGCTGATGAATGCCGAAGCTAATAATGAACTTGGGAATTCGCCTGCGGCTTTAGTTCCGCTTGAGCAGGTACGAGCCAGGGCAAGGGGTAGCAATGCAGCTATATTGCCTAAAGTCATCACTGCAGATCAGGCGGCTTTGCGCACTGCTATTTATAATGAACGCAGGGTTGAATTTGCAATGGAGTTTGATCGTTATTTTGATGTTATCCGCCAGGGGCGTGGTGCAGCTGTATTTGGTTCGCGCGGCTGGAAAGCAGGCAAAAACGAGGTGTGGCCAATACCGCAAAACGAGATCGATATAAGCGGTGGTGCTTTAACACAAAATCCAGGTTATTAATTTATCAATTCAGCAACGATGAAAACATTTAAAAATACACTTAAAGCTGCGCTGCTAATGGGCGTAGCTGTAAGCTTAACCATAACAGCCTGCCATAAAGGCTTTGATCCAAAATCATACGCGCCATCTAAACCGCTGCCATCATTCGGTGGCTACAGTAGTAGTAAGGACATTGAACCGGCCAGCCTGGTAGCCTATTTTCCGTTCACCAGCGGCCTGGCCGATAGTGTATCCGGAGCAACTGGTGTAGCAACTGGCACAAGCTTTGCCACCGGGTTAAATGGCAAAGGCCTGCAGGGCGCCGATAAATCATATGTACTGTATGATACACCTGCCGGCATTAAAGCGTTAACCAGTTTTACTACCAGCATTTGGGTAAAAATGCCTCTAAACACTTCGGCGGTAGGTTTAATGGACATCCAGAACAACCAAACAGGCGGCGCGGGTTTCTGGGGCAGCCTGGCCATATTTTTTGATAACGGTGGTTCTGCATCATCGGGTGTACTTAAAGTACATGCGTTTAACAAAGCCGGTATGTCAACCGGGGTAGATGGCTGGGAAGGCGGCTATGCCGTTGCCAACCCGTGGAACACATGGATAAACGTTACAGTTACTTTTGATGAAACAGCATCTACCATTTATGTTTATTACAACGGAACACAGGTAGGTAAAAACGCAGCTGCCGGTTTTGCACCTATGGATTGGAGTAAAGCCAGTAAAATGGTATTTGGTACGCTACAGTTTCAAACCACTCCGTCGCTTACGGCCAATACCGGCGCGCAGGATTGGGCCGGCTATGTTACAGGAACCATGGATAACATCAGGTTTTACAGTAAAGCACTTACCGCCACGCAGGTATTGGCTTTGTATAATCTTGAAAAAGCTAAACGATAATAATTGGGTTTGATTGATTTGGGGTTGTCCTGTCGCTTAAGGCAGGCAACCTTTTTTTAAAAAAAGGTGGGCATGAGGAATATCAAAGATTGTTGTTGGGGGCTGGCATCTGTTATACTACTTTTTTCCTGTGGTAAAAGTTCAAATAATACATCTACACCCGTTACACCCCCTCCCTCATCGTTTACTTTTAGTGCGCTTAAGGTTAATGGTAAAAACAGCGGTTTTAGTTATAGCAATATAAATAGCAAACCGGCTATTGTTATTACGTTTTCAACACCGCTTAGCCGTACGTCGGCGGCAGCAAGCATTAGCTTAAGTAGTAAAGCAGGGGCAGCGGCAACTTTTAACACCGCCTACCAAAACAACGATAGCACCATTGTAATTACACCAACCGGCTTATCGCCCATTACGCAATATACGCTTAACGTTACTACAGGCCTAAAATCAGCCAAGAACGGCAGCTTGCAATCACCTTTATCAGTACAACTGATCACAGCTATCGATAGTACCCGAAAATTCAGCACCATATCTGACGATCAATTGCTTGACCTTGTTGAGCAGCAAACCCTGAAATATTTTTATGACTTCGGCCATCCAACCAGTGGCCTGGCACGCGAGCGTAATACATCTGGCGATGTGGTAACCACCGGCGGCTCGGGTTTTGGCATTATGGCTATTATAGCCGGCGTTAGCCGCGGCTTCATAAGCCATGCCGATGGATTGGCCCGGATGCAAAAAATCGTGGGCTTTTTAAACACCAAGGCGCAAAAGTTTCACGGCGCTTTCCCCCACTGGATGAATGGCGCTACCGGCGCTGTTGTACCCTTCAGCGCACAGGATAATGGGGCCGACCTGGTAGAGACATCGTACCTGATGCAGGGCCTCATTACCGCCCGCCAATATTTTAATGCATCCAATACCAACGAAACCCAACTGCGCACCGATATCAATACTTTATGGAATGGTGTAGAATGGGATTGGTTCAGGCAGGGCGATCAAAACGTATTGTACTGGCACTGGAGCCCCGATTTGGGCTGGGCCATCAACATGAAAATTACCGGCTGGGACGAGGCGTTGATAGTTTACGTTTTAGGTGCATCGTCTACAACGCATCCTATCCCCAAAACTGTTTATGAGCAGGGCTGGGCAAAAAGCGGCGCCATTAAAAACGGCAATACCTTTTATGGCGTTACCCTGCCGCTTGGTCCCGACAGGGGCGGTCCGTTGTTTTTTGCGCAATATTCGTTTATGGGCATCAACCCTAAAGGCTTAAGCGATGCCTATGCCAATTATGAAACGCAGAATGAGGCACATACCACCATCAATTACAAATATTGTGTGGCAAACCCACTGGGTAACAACGGCTACAGTGCCGATTGCTGGGGACTGACTGCAAGCGATATTGAAAACGGTTATACAGCCAGCTCGCCTACAAATGATGTTGGCGTGATAGCGCCTACCGCGGCCATTGCATCGCTGCCTTATACGCCAACCCAATCTATGGCGGCACTAAGATTTTTTTATTATACCCTGGGCGATAAATTATGGGGTCAATATGGCTTTTATGATGCCTTTAATTTAACTAATCCATGGTTTGCCAACTCGTACCTGGCCATTGACCAGGGGCCTATTGTTGTAATGACCGAAAATTACCGCACCGGCCTGCTCTGGAACCTGTTTATGAGTGCGCCCGAAGTAAAAACGGGCATGAAAAACTTAGGATTCAGCAGCCCTAATCTTTAACCCTGATTAATACCATTTTACATGAATAAATTTATATTAACCCCTTTGTTATTACTGCTTAACCTGTGTTCATTCGCGCAAAAACAGGCAAAAAACACCGGCGAAGATGGTATTAAACCTGTAGGCATCATCAAAAACCTAAGCGATAGTGCTTTGCTTGATGTGGTGCAACGCCAAACATTCCGTTATTTTTGGGATTTTGGTCATCCTGTAAGCGGCCTTGCCCGGGAGCGCAGCAACAAATCATTTGATTATGGCGACGAAGTGGTAACCACCGGCGGCTCGGGTTTTGGTGTTATGGCGCTTATTGTGGCCGATAGCCGCAAATGGATAAGCCATGAACAAGCTGTTGACCGGATGGTGAAAATTGTGAATTTCCTGTTTAAAGCCAACTCTTTCCACGGCGCGTTTCCGCATTGGATGAATGGCGAAACAGGCAAGGTGATCCCCTTTGGCCGCAAAGATGACGGCGGCGACATTGTGGAATCGGCTTACCTTTTCCAGGGGCTGATTTGCGCCAAACAATATTTTACCGCCAACACTCCAAAAGAGCAACGCATCCGCGATGTGATTAGCTGGATGTGGGGCGAAATGGAATGGAACTGGTACACCCGTGATGGCCGTGATGCCCTTTACTGGCACTGGAGCCCCAACAATGGCTGGGCCATGAACTTTGCCATCCATGGCTTTAATGAGTGCCTTATAACGTACGTATTGGCCGCATCGGCACAACGCTACCCGGTTGGCGCAAACGTATATACACAGGGCTGGGCGCAAAGCGACTTTTTTAAAAACGGAAAAACTTTTTATGGCTACAGGCTGCCTTTGGGTTTTGATTATGGCGGCCCGCTTTTCTTTTCGCAATACTCCTTCATGGGATTAAATCCTAAAGGCTTAAAAGATCAGTATGCCGATTATTGGGAGCAAAATAAAAACCATACGCTGATAAATTATGCCTACTGTGTAGATAACCCAAAAAAATTCAAAGGTTACGGCCCCGATTGCTGGGGACTTACCGCCAGCGATAATTTTGAAGGCTATAACGCCCACTCGCCAACAAACGATTTGGGGGTGATAACACCGACAGCTGCGTTATCGGCATTCCCATACACACCGGAGCAATCCATGAAAGCCCTGCGCCATTTTTATTATGACCTGGGCGATAAAATCTGGGGCGAATACGGCTTCACAGATGCTTTCAGCGAACAGCATAACTGGTACGGCAAATCATACCTTGCCATTGACCAGGGCCCTATCGTGGTGATGATTGAAAACTATCGTACCGGCCTGCTCTGGAAACTATTTATGAGCAACCCCGATGTACAGCATGGCTTAACAAAGCTTGGCTTCGAAAGCCCGGCAATAAAACACGATTAAAGGATTTTGCAGGATTGACAGGATTTTTTGTTGTGTATTGTTCTGAAAAAAATTTAACCTTTTTCTTTAGTCCTATTAATTGTTTACACGGGAAAAGCACATAAAGAAACGGGGCCGCAAAATTTCTTTTGCAGCCCCGTTTCTTTCGTTTAATCTTAAAAACCTGGATAGGCTATTCTACCAACCTCTCCGGATTTCTTGATGTATATAAAACGGCAAATAATAGCTTTTGTTTTCATTGTGTGATAAAAAATTAACTATCAGAAGATACTTTTCAGTTCGACCAAAGTAAATAGCCCGTACAGCCTCTTAATCAGGCAAGTCGCTTCCAACGCGAAACCATGACCGCCTCTTTCACCAAATATTTGAGCGAGAAATTGAATTTTTGAACTTATCTATGGCAAATTTACTGACAAAGAAATGCCGACCAACTATTTGCCAGCGTATCTACAGCCGATGGTTAAAGTAATACATTCTGCCATAAATTAGACCTTAAGCCCGGATAGACTGGCTATGTATGCTATAAAAAACAACCCGTTTATTTGTAAAGCTTAAGCAGTACATCCAAAAAAAATGTGCAGACGTTTTATCAACATCTGCACATTTGTAATTGGCTCATCATTTCTCAAACATCTGCACATTTGAAACGCCTCAGGCTTCTTGAACACCATTGAAAAACAAGCAACGGTGAAAAATCTGAAATCTGCACATTTATTATAATTTAATCTCTTCGTCTTTTGAGGAGAAGAAGTGAAACTCGGTGATCTGGTAAGCAGGATTGCTTTTAACCTTAATCCATTGTCCGTATTTCAGGAACCATTTCATTTGGCGGGTATAAATACCCTGTTTAATAAATGCTTCAATATATGGATGCACGCAAAGGGTAATGCCTTTTTCATTTTGTTCATCCAATATATAATTGAAGTTATTTTCAATGTCGTCCATCAGCAAAATGGTTGGCCTAATGGTACCTGTACCATTACATGTAGGGCACACTTCGCTGGTTACAATATTCATTTCGGGCCGTACGCGCTGGCGGGTAATTTGCACCAACCCAAATTTACTCGGCGGTAAAATGGTGTGCTTTGCCCTGTCAAGCAGCATTTCGGCACGCAGGTGGTCAAACAGTTCTTTGCGGTTTTGCGGTTTGTGCATATCAATAAAATCGATAACAACAATACCACCCATATCGCGCAAACGTAACTGGCGGGCAATTTCTTTAGCCGCTTCCTTGTTCACCTGGTAGGCGTTCTCTTCCTGGTTTTCTTTACTGGCTGTGCGATTACCGCTGTTTACGTCAATAACGTGCAACGCTTCGGTATGCTCAATTACCAGGTAAGCTCCGCCGGCAAGGTTTACGGTTTTACCAAAGGCTCCTTTAATCTGTTTATCAACGCCAAAATGTTCAAATATAGGCTCCTTATGCTTATGCATACGCACTATACTTTCCATATCCGGCGAAATCTCGTGGATGTATGACCGGATTTCTTCGAACATACTGTTATCATTTACGTAGATGTGCTGAAAATCGGGGTTCAATATATCCCTCAGGATAGTTGATGTACGTCCAATTTCGCCTAAAACCTTTTTAGATGGTTCGATAGACGGCAACCTTGTAATAAATGCCTCCCACTTTGATATCAGATCAAGCAAGTCTTTCTGTAATTCCTCAACGCCTTTGCTTTCCGATACCGTACGGATGATTACGCCAAAATGTTTTGGCTTAATACTTTCAACAACCTTACGCAAGCGGTTACGCTCTGTATTACTTTTTATTTTTTTGGAGATAGAGATGGCTTCCGAAAACGGAACCAGTACTACATATCGCCCTGCAATAGAAAGATCAGAACTTAAGCGCGGCCCTTTGGTTGATATAGGTTCTTTGGCTATTTGGACCGGAATGAGCTGGCCCTTAGTCAATATATCAGAGATTTTGCCTCCTTTATTGATATCGGCCTCCAGCTTAAAGCCGTCCAACAGCTTTGACTGATATCCCCCGCTACGTACTTGCTTGGTTAGCTTAAGCAGGCTTTGCACCTGCGGCCCCAAATCAAGATAATGCAAAAAGGCATCCTTCTCGTAGCCTACATCCACAAAAGCAGCATTTAAGCTGGGCATTATCTTTTTGATACGTCCAAGGTAAATGTCACCAACAGTATAATTATTGCTGGTTTGCTCTTTATGAAGCTCTACAAGTTGTTTGTCCTGTAATAATGCAATAGTAGCCCCATTGGGGGATGAATCGATAATTAATTCTTTTATCAACTGCTACTCCATTTCTTAAAACGGTAAACACCGTATGTAAATAAGAGGGTAAAAAACACTCATAATAAAAAGTACCCACCTTTAGTAAAGGCGGGTAAAATCTGCTTTGGTTATCGCAGCTTATTTCTTTTTATGTCTGTTTTTTCTCAAACGTTTTTTGCGTTTGTGGGTAGCCATTTTGTGTCTTTTACGTTTTTTACCGCTGGGCATAATAATAATTTTTAAATGTTGATTACTTCTTTAATTCGTTTATATCGTCATCAATACGCTGCACAAATGCTTGATCTGGCACCATGTTTTTGCACTTTTGGTAAGCCTCAATGGCTTCCTTTTTCATGCCCAGCTGCTTATAGCTTTCCGCCAGGTAAAACTCCGGCTCAAGCTCTGCTTTTTGGGCAAGTAATGTTTTAAACCTTGCAACTGCTTTTTCAAACTGGCCCGATTTCATGGCGAACATTCCTAAATTAAGGTTTGCGCTCCAATTGTTCGGATCCTTTTTTACTACTTCAAGCAGCAAGGCTATCCCCTGCATAGGTGCGCCTGCGCCATTTACGTACGCTACGCCTAATCCTGTTTTGCCTGCAAGGCTTTCAGGTTGTAACTTTAAGGCATTTTGAAAAGCCTCGGCAGCGTTGCTTACAAAAGCTGGCTGCAATAAAGTATCCTGGGTAAGTTTGTATGCATCGTTAAAACGGCCACCTGCATTTAACCAATCCTCGGCTTTGTTTCCTTTGCGGGCCAGAGCCTGGTAGTAAAACGCCGCGGGTGCGGGTTGGTTATCATCATCCCACTGTTTGGCCAGCTGCTGCTGCAGCTTTTCGGCATCAGCGCCCGATGCAGTTTTCAATTGCCCTTCAAGGTCATTTATCTTTGCTGCCAACGCTGCCCCAATTGCTGCTTTGGCGGGCTCAGATACCATATCAACAGTTACTGTTGTAGCAGCCTTGCGGCTGTTAAGTACCGTTGTTTTATCGCTTTTGGCCTCTTTAGGTTTTATTAAACCTTTAACAGGTAAACGATACAAATAGCCCACAACAATAACTATTGCTATACTAACGGCTATTTGTTTCTTATACATATCTTAAAATTATTTGCTGGTTTTGTTACCTGTTTTTACTTTTTCAACAAAAGTTTTTGCTGGTTTAAAGCTTGGCACAAAATGCTCGGGGATAATGATGGCAGTATTTTTTGAAATGTTACGTGCTGTCTTTTTTGCTCTTTTCTTTACTACAAAACTACCGAATCCTCTAACGTAAACATTTTCGCCACCCACCATTGAGCTTTTAACAACTTTAAAAAACGCCTCAACAGTTTCCTGCACGTCTACTTTCTCGATACCTGTCTTAGATGAGATTTCAGTTATAATTTCTGCCTTAGTCATGTCTAATTTTTCTTATTTAATTATATAAATACTTAACTGTTTTGGGGTTGCAAAAGTATCGCTTTAATATTTAAGTGCGAAATATTTAACAGTTTTTTTTTACCCAGTACCTAAAACGTTCATTTTCGTTACAAAGTATAGACAATCGAGCTTATTTACTCCCTTTTGGAGTAGGGAGTACCGTAGGTATATAAGTAATTCGGCCGGCCTTAGCCAGCTGATTCACAAAAGAGGTTTCGTGTTATCTAAAACAACATTTATTATTAAGCCTAAGCGTGTTACCGGTCCGGGCAAACCATCACATCTCATGGCCAGAGCATGCAGCTCAAATGGCCGCCGACAGGCACATTAATTCCCTTTCTTAGAATTCTATGACAACTTTTCCAACTGCCCTGCCGCTTTCAAGCAAGGTATGCGCCTCGCCCACCTGCTCCAGCTGGAAAACCTTGGAGACATGCGATTTGATAATGCCTTTTTCTAAAAGGCCCGCGATGGTTTTCATATCATCGCCGCTTGGGTAAACCAGCACATTGTGACCATGTACACCTAAGTCCTTTGCTTTTTGAAGTAATTCATCATTGAAAGCGTGTAAAATACAAATTACAGCACCGCCTTTGTTTACGATATGGAGCGACTGTTCTGTATTTGCGCCGCCAATGGGGTCAAATATAAAATCAATATCACTCACTACATCTTCAACCTTTTTTGCCTTATAATCTATGTGCTCATCGGCACCTAATGATAAAACAAAATCTTTATTGGCTGCCGATGATGTACCAATAACATAGGCCCCCAAATGCTTGGCCATTTGTACCACGTAGTGGCCAACGCCACCAGCTGCAGCATGAACCAGCATCCTGTCCCCTTTCTTAACATTCACCTTGGTAGTTAAAACCTGCCATGCTGTAAGCGCGGCAAGCGTGGCTGCGGCTGCCTCGTTATGGGTTATGTTTGCAGGCTTTATAGCCAGCTCAGATGGCTTAGCAACAACATATTCCGCATAGGTTTTACCTAATACCGGGAAGTTGATCATCGCAAACACTTCGTCGCCAGGTTTAAAACCGGCAACATCACTACCCGCTTCAGTTATTACGCCCGAAATATCCCAGCCTAAAATTATAGGCAACTCTATTTTGGTTCGGCCGGCAGCGCCTTTGCCCTGGCGTGTTTTGGCATCAACCGGGTTTATGCTGATAGCTGTTAACTTTATTAATACTTCATCATCCTTAATAGTTGGGACCGGTATGTTAACGGCTTCAAAATTTTCTATACCGCCAAATGCTTTTAAAATTATCGCTTTCATTTTTTCTTTTTTTTAACAAGACAAATATCTACCAATAAAAATAATTAAATTGGTATATATTTACTATAATTTGGTATTTTTGCTATATGGTAAAGGAAAATCTGTACGAACCGTTTTCAATTGCTTATCTAACATTAGATAAATGCCCAAAGTTTGAGCATCAGCATAGCTTTTTTGAATTAATTTATGTGATATCCGGCACCGGCACGCAATGCATTAACAAAAGCCATTTTGATTACCGAGCCGGGCATATGTTTTTAATAACACCCGAAGACTGCCATTCGCTGCATATTGAAACTACCACCGAATTCTTCTTTTTGCGTTTTAACGATATCTACCTCAAAAATGGCAGCCTGCTGCACGAAAACATCCAGCGGCTGGAGTACATATTGCACAACGCCAATCACCAGCCGGGTTGCATTCTTAAAAACCTGCCCGATAAACGCCTTGTTGGACCAATGGTAGAGGCCATCATCCGTGAGTATCAGAATAAGGACATTTACAATAAGGAGCTTATTCAGCAACTGGTAAATACACTGATCATCGTGGTAGCCCGAAACATTGCCCGCTACCTGCCAGAGCAGTTAAACATGGGCACCGAAGAAAAGGCGATGGATATTTTACAATACGTGCAAAGTAATATCTATTACCCCGAAAAACTTAAAGCTGATGTAATCAGCAATACCTTCAGCATCTCCGAAGCTTATATGGGCCGTTACTTTAAAAAGCACGCCAGCGAAACTTTGCAGCAATACATTATCAATTATAAAACCAAGCTGATTGAGCACCGCCTGCAGTTTAGCGATAAGCGCCTGAATGAAATTGCCAATGAGTTTGGCTTTACGGATGAGAGCCATTTTAACAAATTTTTCAGAAAGCAAAAAGGTAACAGCCCTAAAGAATACCGCAAAATGATACAATTGCCACGTGCATCGTAACCAGGTGTAACACTTTGAGTTCATGGGCGTCTTACCCCTGAATTCTGATTACATTAGCTGATATGATCCTTAAAACCCGGTGCCTGCTTGTCCTGCTTTTTTTATCATCAATTACGTTTGCACAATCCCCCGGAGTCGCGAGACCTGATTTTACCCTCGTTATACTAACCGAAACCGGGCAGGCCGCAGAAGGTGCTACCGTAAAACTAATAAAAGACAACAAGCCCATAAAATCGGTCATTGCAGATGCCCGCGGAGTGGCAAGGTTTGATGTTATCCCAGCCGGCTCTTACCTGTTTTCGGCCACTTATACAGGCTACAAACCACAGCTTAGTCGTGCCTATAAATTTCCGGGGCACAATTATGCAGACACCATTAAGCTGCAGCCCTTAAATACGGCACTCCAGGAGGTGAATATTGTGGCCCATGCTCCATTGGTACAGCAAAAAGATGGTAAAACCATATTAAATGTTGATGCCTCGGTTACCAATACGGGCTCTACCGTGTTAGAAGTGCTGGAGAAATCGCCGGGCGTTAGTGTTGATAGGAATGGTGGAATCTCCCTTCAGGGCAAGGCTGGTGTTATGGTGATGATAGACGACAAACAAACCTATTTATCGGGTGCCGATTTAAATAATTTACTGAGCAGCATGAGCTCGAGCCAGGTTTCGCAGATAGAGCTAATCACCAACCCAACAGCTAAATATGATGCCAGCGGCAATGCCGGTATCATCAACATAAAAACCAAAAAGAATAAGCAAAAGGGATTTAACGGCACGTTTACATCGTCGGTTGGGCAGGGTGTTTATCCTAAAAACAATAATAGCCTGGCACTTAATTTCCGTACCGGCAAAATCAATACCTTTTTTAGTTACAGCATGAATCTGGTGCAATACCTTACCAATATTTATGCCCTGAGAAAGTATTACGATGCCGGCAACAACATAACAGCTAAGCTCGATCAGCCTTCCTATTTTTCGGGCACATCGTTCAACAACACCATCAAAACCGGGTTAGATTATTCCGTTACCGACAAAACTACCATCGGCGTAGTATTAGGCGGCACGCTGGTTAACCGCAATGGAAACAACCGGGCAGTGGCAACCTGGTTAAATACCAGCGATGTAGTTGACTCGGCCGTATCAACCACCAACCACAACAAAAACCGGTTTAAAAACGGCTCGGTCAATTTAAACTTACGGCATACGCTCTCCCCATCGCAAACACTTGGGGCCGATTTTGATTACCTGCATTACAATATCCAAAGCGAACAAAACTTTAACAACTCGTTGCTTGCACCGGGCGGCTACCAGGAACTGTCCAGGAGTAACATCCCCACATCCATCAGCATCTTATCTGGCAAGGTTGATTACAGCATCAAAACAGACCAGCATGCCACTTTTCAATCGGGCTATAAATCATCTTACAGCAGCACCGATAACGCCGCTTTATATGAAAACCTGAATAGCGGGCTATGGGCCGAAGACTACAGTAAAAGCAACCAGTTTTTATATAAGGAAAAAATCAATGCGGTGTATGGTACTTTCGAGAAAAAGTATGCGAAGATTACCGCACAGGCCGGCTTGAGATACGAGTACACCAGCTATAAAGCCCATCAGTTAGGCAATGTACTACAGCAGGACTCGGCTTTTAAAAGAAATTATGGCGGCTTTTTCCCCAGTGGTTTTATCAGCTACCAGGCCGATTCATCACATAGTTTCACATTAACCGCCGGCCGCCGCATTGACCGACCCATTTTTCAAAACCTAAACCCTTTTTACTTTATCATTAATAAATACACCTACCAAACGGGCAACCCCTACCTGCTGCCCCAATACAGCTGGAATTTTGAGCTAAGCCACCAATACAAAAACCTGCTTACCACTACACTGCTATACAGTAATATAAAAAATTATTTTTCGCAGCTGTTTTTAAACGATGCCGCCAAGGGAATCCTGTTGTATTCGCAGGGAAACGTGGGTAGCACGCATAACTACGGCCTGTCATCAACGCTATCGGTATCGCCGGTTAACTGGTGGAGCCTTACTTTTCAGGCATTATACAACCATAAGCAACTGAAAGGCTTTAATGGGAATACCTATACCAGCCAGGCAGATCAATTGAACATAAATACCAATAACCAGTTCACCATTGCCAAAATTTACACTGCCGAGCTATCCGGCTTTTACACCACCAGGGCCCGCAATGATATACAGGAGCAATTATACCCAACGGGACAACTATCATTAGGTATATCAAGGCCAATACTAAAAAAGCGGGCTACCCTAAAATTCAGTGCACGCGATATTTTTTACACCAACGCTATGGAAGGGCTTACGCAATTTCCCAATGCCACCGAATATTTTAAGCTGACGCGTGATACCCGCGTATTCACGCTGGCGTTTACATATCGCTTTGGCAAATCATACAAAGTGACCAGCCGGTCGGACGGTAGCGCAGGAGACGAGAAAGACCGGGTTGGGAATGGCTAATAAAAGGAGCTAAAAGCAGAAGGCATAAAGCTGAAGGCTAATCGGCAATCTGGAAAGCTAAAATATAGCGGCCGGGCACGCGTTATTTTTTAGCTTTCATTTCGCGTTTTTTTGGCGATATCATTTTGGTGATGGTTTTGCCATGAACGATATCTTTAGGATTTTTGACTTTGGCCAACGAATTTTCCCAGGCCTGCTCAATTAAAGCAATTATGTATTCCTTGGGGAAATCATCAAGTTTGTTTACAAGCACATACCTGTATTGGCTGCCGTTGCCCAACAAAAGCTTTTTCGGGTCGGCAATTTCTGATCCCCGGTAAAATCCGAAATGTACGTTTTGATTGGTGGTGCGGTAGGCAGCAACCGAACAAAAGGTTTGCCCCAACTTTTCTGTAGGCGACCAGCCGAAGGCCAAAGCATTGTAGTTGTCATAAATAAGTTCATTAGCCTGAGGATATAAATCCCACACAAACTCGCGCAGCCAGATTGCTTTTTCACGCACCTCGGGCGAAAACTCATATAGAAACCTGAGTAAATCGGTTACTTCTTCTTTTGGCATGGCTTGCTGGTTTGGTATGTTAAATATATCGACATAAACCTTGCAAAGCAACAGGCGGGGCGGGGATAACGAAATCAAAAAAATATAAAGAAGAGCAAAATCAACCTGCGATTGGCATAAGCGTGACAGGCGAAGTAACGCAGGTTTACGGCATCTTCTTTATAGTTTTATACAATAAGCAATTAGCCCCCTAACCCCCTAAAGGGGGAACGTAATTTTACACTCGCCCTTTAGGGGGCTGGGGGCTAAAAAAGGGCAACAGGCAATAAGTATTTCTGCATCATGCTCTAACCAAACTGAGCTACTGCAGTTACCCGCAGGCTGGGCTTGAACCAGCGACCCTGACGTCCCAAATCGAAGTATTACTTATTTACGACACCTTTATTAGTTTCCCAGCCACAAAAAGACTGAGTATTCATTAAAAAAATGGCTGCTGACCACACATAATATCAAGAAGGGTAACTGACAACAAGTGACTTGCACCTTGCGGTGCCCCTGCTCTATCATCTGAGCTACTGCAACCTAAGCTACAGGCCGGACTTGAACCGGCGACCCGGGGGTTATCAATCGAAGTAACACTCATTTACGACACCTTCTTTTTATTTTTAATAACATAAGAAGCAACAGACGATCAGGAAACGGGGACTCGCGTTAGGGACTCGAACCCTCATCACAGCTTGCGCTACAATGCCCTCCCCTTATTGGCGAAGTAATCCTGATCTACGGCATTCTTAAGCCCCCCAGCCCCCTAAAGGGGGAGCCGGAAGTTTTCTTATTCCCCCTTTAGGGGGTCAGGGGGCTCAGATTTCCACCTTACTGATTTCGCTTAAAGCTGAGTTTCCTTTTTCAAGGGCTTCCAACACTTCAAACACTTTATCGCTCCAGCCGGCTACCAGGTAAACATTGTTTTGCATTACCTGCAACGGTACCTTACTGTAACCTTTTAAATCAAACAGGTATAGTTTTGCCTTTGGCGCAACTGTTGTTTTATAACGCAACCATAAGGCGTTAATGTTATCGCCCTTAGCTGGTATGCTGTTATAAAGCTGGCAGTCGGTAAATAACATTACTTTATCCATTTGCACATTACGGTCAAGCAGGTCTTTAATTACCAGGTAACCGTTTGTTGAATAACCAACCTCGCCTTCGCGTTTGTAAAACTCCTGCACATTGTTCAATATATTGTGGCGTGGCACCATAATGGTTTTCCATGTATCGCCAAACATACCCACTTCTACATTTTTACAGCGCGATTGCAGCAACATCGCCAGCATCAGGCCCACATCGTACAGCAAAATTTTCGATTTTGCCGATACCGCTGTTTGCATCGATCCGGATACGTCGCAGGCCAATAATACCCTGGTATCGTGATCAAAGCCTTTGATGTTTACCGCGCTTGCCTGTACCGCTTTTTCCAACGCATCCAGCAACTCGCCGGTATAGCCTTTGTTGCCTGTTAACAACGTTTTAAGCTTTTGACCCAAACCTTGTACAGGGGTTACGCTTCCGGCACTTAACAGTTCGCGGTATGCAGCCAGGTAACGAAACGGAAATTGCTTTGCCTTTGCAACTTTGTCGGCATCGGCAAGCGTTGCGCATACCTTTTGGATGTGGGCATAACTTACACCCGCCTCCTGTATATTGCGCAGGTTACGCAGCAGGGCCATATAACCCAACTTGCCGCTATCTATCAACTCCTCCCATTTGTTACGGAAAGCCATTGCTTTGGCCTCCTGGCTATCGTAATTAAGCTGGCCTAATGCCGATAGCTCAGTTTCCCAGGTGTATGGAGTTTTCAATGTGCCGCTTACTATTTTGTTAAACACCAGTTGCTGTGCATCATCCTTTGCCTTTGGGTGCACCAGGAACAAAGCATCGCGTATTTTTATAGCGGTATCGCGGTTGTATTTGGCAAACTGGTACTCATCAAAGTTATTAAAAGCGGCTTGCAGGCCTTTTTGCATTTGCTTTGATAAGCGGTTCAGTCTTTTAGTACCGGTGCGCTGGTTCAGCATTTCGTAACAGGCCAGCAGTTCGGTTATTTCGTCGGCACGGTTAACAACCCCGGCTGTAACCCGGGCAACCAAATCGTCGCCCGAGTGCAGCTTAGCCAATTCAGTAGCCAAAACCAATGGCACCGAACGCATGTACATTTTTGTACGGGCATATACCGCAAGCCTGCCCACAAATTCGGGCTTGCACTTATATATAATGGTGCGCAGGCGCTCCATGCGGTCTTCGTTTTTTTCGTAAAAGGAATCGCTCAGGCTCCAGGTTACCACCAGGGTATACAGTTCCATCTCGGGCGATAACGCAAACGCTTTTGCACCCTCGTGATTGGTGAACTGATTTTTTACTTTGCTTAACAGGTTAAATTTCATTGTTACCTCCTTTTATTTGTTTTGATGATACAAAGGTTAGGAGGCGCTGCGCAGCCTATTTGCGCAGTGAAAATTATTTTTATTTTTTTTGAAAAAGATTAGAAGGTGTGGTAACTATACATAACCTTACGAAGCATTTATGAAATTCTTTCCCTATGAAAACTGTTATATTACCAGCGCCCTATCATATGAAGATGCACAACTGAAATTAGAGGAAATTTTATCACCGGGTAAGGGCTTGTTTTCACCAATACCATATTTTAAAGGCTACATGGCAAATGGCGTGTTCCAAATCTCGCCCGATATAACTTACCGTAACTCATTTCTGCCTCAAATAAAAGGGTCGATACAAGCAAATTCAAAAGGATGCAGCATACATTTGACAATGAGAATGTATACCACAGTCGAGATATTTGCAACGTTGATCGCAATTGGGTTTGGTATTGCAGGATTAATAAATGTAATTTACGGTAGCATCGCCAGTAATCTCAAACCGGTCGATTTCAGTCTGTTTTTAGGGGCGTTATTCGTGTATATGTTAGCGACCGCGGCCTTTAAGGCAGAAAGCATCAAAGCAAGGGAGAAGTTACTCGAAATATGGGATGGTGAGTTGATTTAAAAAAATAATTTAATATTTTTCTTGTTTAATAAAATATTTATGTATCATTGCATCATGAAAAATACAATATGTATACAGAGCCAATACCCCCAGCTGATTTATCAGAGGAGATAGCTATGTATTCATAAAAACGATATAAACTAATGCAATCCTCTTAGATAAACTAAGGGGATTTTTTGTTTTACAGGGTAGTATATCAATGGTCAGATTACTCCGTTTGGAACGGAGAGGCTCCCGGTTCGAGTCCGGGTTACCCTACTATGGAAATGTAGCTCAATGGTCAGAGCAGCACCCTTATACGGTGTCGGTTAAAGGTTCAAGTCCTTTTATTTCCACTATAAAACAGTTGTTTACATAAATACAGTTAAAACTAAAACGATGCGATGAGTGAATAAAGATAATTTAAATAATGCGTTGGCCGGTTGCCCGAGTGGTTTAAGGGAGTCCTCTGCAAAAGGAATGTTCGCAGGTTCGAATCCTGTACCAGCCTCTGTTTATTTTCCTGTGGTGCAATTGGCAGCACAACTGATTTTGGTTCAGTTAATCGTGGTTCGAATCCATGCAGGAAAACGTATGCCTTTTATTTATTAAAATACGTATATTAAATTATAATATACGTATTATTTGCCATCTATTGGCGTATTTAACAAATTATACTGCCTGTTCTATTTTTAATATCAGGCTTTGATCTTTTGCCTGTGGTTTAACCCCCACTGCACTAATGTTTCTGTAACGGGAAAAACACTCAGCCCATAATCGGTGATAGAATAATTTACGGTAACAGGCCTGGTATCCATCACTGTTCTGGAAACAAGCAGGTTCATTTCCAGGTCCTGCAATTCTTTAGACAGCATCTTGGCCGAAATTCCTTCAATTTCCCGCTGCAGCTTCTTAAACGTATTTTTCTCGGCAACATGGTTATTCAGGTGCCGCATAATCCGCAGTTTCCATTTCCCGCCCAATATTTCCAGGCTATCTTTAATGGCAGCCAATTCCTGGTCGCAGCTTGCTTCCTGTATGTTCCCGTTGATATTGATAGTGGCCATAATTATTGATAGTTAACCAAAGGTAACCGGTTACCTTTGGTTAACCCATAACAAAAATAAACTACCGGGCCTTACTTTTGGCATCATGTTAATTAAATAAAAATGAAAAAACTTGATTATTATGTGCTGGATGTATTTACAGATCAAAAATATAAAGGCAATCAACTCTCGGTAGTTTATACCAAGGATGAGCTTGAGCTAAGTCAGTACCATGCAATTTCCAGGGAGTTTGGTTATTCCGAAACTTCATTCATAAGCTATTCAACAACCGAAAATGCGCTAAAAGTGCGCTCTTTTACCCCGGCAGAATTTGAGGTAATAGGCGCCGGCCACAACCTATTGGGTGCGGTATGCCTGGCTTTAATAAAGGACTGGGACATTTTTAAAAACCAGGACGGACCGCCATCGGTAATAATCAAGGATACAAGAATCCCGCTCCGCGTAACCGAGGATGCCGGGCTTCCGTACGTGGCCATGAAACAGCAACCAGCCAGGGTGATTAACCCGGTACCTGCCGGGCAGGTTTCCAAAGCAATTGGATTAGACGTACATGATTTAGATTTAAATGGCTGGGAAATTAACGTAGTTGAAACAGAAGTTGCCCACCTGATGGTGCCGGTAAAAAATCTGGAGATCTTACAACGTGCGGTACCCGACAAGGCACTTTTAAAACAACTCTCGGCAAAACACCAATTTGAGGGATTTTACTTGTTTACCACAAATGGCCAGGATGATGGCTATATTGCCGAAACACGTTTTTTTAATCCCGGTATCGGGATTGATGAAGACCCTGCAACAGGTACAGCAGCTGGGCCCCTGGCCGGTTACCTGGAAAAATTAGGCCATATTAAAGCCGGGCAGGATTACCGGATATTACAGGGCACCGCGGTAAAGCATCCGTCGTCAATCCATGTCAAAGTTGCCGGCGATGGTATTTGGGTAAGCGGCTCGTCAGTTATCGTTATGGAAGGCACCATATACCTGTAAAAGGCGCGGCAAGTGGCTTTTATTCCTTTTCAAAGTAGTCCACCGGTGCATCAGCTGCGCTGCCTATAGCACCGCCCAGGCTAAATTTGTTCCCGGCAAGGCCTATATATTTTGCCTCGCTGTTGTAATCATTATCAAAAACAATACGGTTACGCTCGGCGCCGTTTACGTTTTCTTTAAACAGCTTATAAGTGCCACTTTTTTTCAACACGTGTTTAAGATAGTATTTGTAATTGGTGGCCGAAAAGTTGTAAACGGTACCATTGCCCGGTTTATACGCGCTGCTGTCGGTTGGTGGTGCGCAATAACAGGTTGTACCCCGGTATTCCCACGTACCGTTAAGGCTAATACCAACGCTATTATCTTTTTTACAGGCAAATAAAAATAAAACAATGGCGCATGCGGGTAATATTTTTTTCATTGATACTCAGGTTTATTAAGCTTATTACGGCGCCAATAACGAAAATGCTACAGTAAATTATTGGTCAATAATTAAAAAATCAGTATTATCGTAACAGGAACCTTTTACAATTAAAATGAACAATATTAAACATCTTAAAAAGATATCCGTCTTTTTACTTTTCATAGCCATATTGCAAAGTTGTGGCAGTCCCAGCGGCCCAGGTATTTATAAAAACGAAAAAATAAGCTCAAGCGATCAAAGCCGCTTCCACGATTTAAACGACAAA
Organism: Mucilaginibacter sp. P4_C11; assembly: GCF_056402115.1. Taxonomy (NCBI): domain Bacteria; kingdom Pseudomonadati; phylum Bacteroidota; class Sphingobacteriia; order Sphingobacteriales; family Sphingobacteriaceae; genus Mucilaginibacter; species Mucilaginibacter sp. P4_C11. The sequence continues at coordinate 119,606 of NZ_JBFUIA010000016.1, forward strand.
CTGTTTGCAGCGTTGAAAACCGATGACGAACCTCAGCTGGAATACATCATGTCGCAGGATTTTATTGACGTTACCAACAGGAAACGCGCTGTTGAACTGGTAAGTAATCGTTTTAAGGAAGATGATTACAAAATACTTGACGAGTATTATGTGGTTAACCGCTACATTCATGGCGATACCATTAAATCGGCCTTAACTGGCGGCAAATACACCGTTTACTGCCCCGGCGGTGTTAAAGAGATGTACATAGCCTTTTTTGTGCCCAAACATACTGCCAACCAGTATATGATAACGGCACTTTATTGCAAATACGATTATGGCTGGAAACTTAGCCAGCTGGAAACCAACGCCTATGCCAAAAACGGAAAAAGCATGACAGCGCTTTTAGCCGATGCTAAGGCTGCTTACACAAAAGGCTTCCTGGTAAACGCACTTAATGACGGAGCTTCGGCTATCAATTGTTCACGCCCAAGCAGCCTCTGGAAATATGATAATGAAGCCGAAGCCGGTGAATTTTACAGCAACGTTTTAAACCAGGTATCCGCTAAATACCGGGTTCCGTTGCCCATTAAAGGCGCGCCAACCCACCTTGAAATTATACGCATTTTTACCCAGGAAGATAAGGAAGGCACATTCCCGATGATATATTACCTAACCAATATCAAGCTAAGCGATACTACAGCTGTCAAAAAAGAGAACGAAGTGATCAGGAAAGTGATAGATAAAACTATCCCCGGCATTGATAAGGATAATAAATACGTGCTGTATTCTGCTTTTAACGAATGGCCGACGGGCGTTAAAACCGTTGAGCACTTTGACATGAAGCAAAAAATGTAAGTAAGCCAAAGGCTTAAGGCTGAAAGCTAAAAGTCAGATTGCCAGGCAAGGGAGCTATTGAATATATAGCTTCTTTGTTTATTCCTATTCACTATCCTCGTTCTTAATGCCTTTTAGTAAAGCATAAATTGCCATGGCATGGCCGTGGCCAAGATCAAAGTCGGCCTTCAGCCAGGCTACAATATCGCCCGCTTTTGCTTTTAATTCGCCGCTTTGTGTAAAACCCTTTTCTTCGGCTATCGCCCTGAAATACGCGGGCTCTTTGCCCGTTTTGATTTTTATTGTTTTTAAATATCCCTGGAATGACATAGTTGGTTATGCTTGGTTTATAAAGCTAAATATAAAATGTAAACATCAAATTCGAACTGTTTTTTTAACTGATTTAGCATTAAGGGGCCAAAATGGCGGTAGTTGGCGTTGCGCTTCATAAGTACAAATGTCTGCTGAAATTCCCTAATTTATTATCTTTGCTATTAATCATCTGCCCCGATTGCTATGTCTAAAAAGAAAAAAGCCAAGGTTGTTGCACTGAAGCCGGTTCAGCTAAGTGCCGAAAATATATAAAAACACAGGCGCGCCTGTTACCCATTGCCGAATGCATTATAAATAACGAATGGGAAACCGCCGGAATAGCTAATATACTTGTTGCAAGGAAGCACAAAAACGGCAATTTAACCATTGGGCTATTTTTGGTTGATATGTATTGCCTTGGCCCTAAGGATGTGTTATATGAATTTAACCTGGATCCAGAAGAATATGATGCCTGGAAAGGCAAATTAGTTGGTGGCGTAGTATGCGATTATGTTTTAGCTCACAACATTATTTATGGCGCGGTTGCGTATGCCGAAGACCTTGGATTTAAACCGCATAAGGACTTTGAAATTGCCCAATATATTTTAGAAGAGGACAGCGAGGATATAGAACTGGTAGAAATAAAGTTTGGCATGGATGGCATGCCCTGTTATGTACCCGGCCCTTATGATTCCGACTACAAGGTTCAAACCATCATCAATACGCTTGACCGCACCGCGGGCCGGGGTAATTACACATTTTTAGGCGATGGCGATGACTGGGACGATTTTGATGACGAGGATTGGGATGATGACGATGAAGAAGATGATGATAATGATTTTGACCAAACACAGGCAGCTATAAATGAACTGTTACTGGATGGTTATGAAAAAATAAGCGCCGTATATGACGACCGTTTGCGAACAGACAGCGCCAGGAAAGTGCTTAACCAACCTTTTATTGGCTTAAGATATCGCCTTAGTGACGATCCCAAAGAAACCGCCCATATGAAATTTGACAGTGCAGCGGAAGAAAAGGAATACTTTCGCCTGCTAAACCTCGCGTCGGTTGACCATGAATATGACCTGGTAATAACCGGTGTACAAAAAGCCATTGCTAAATATACCGGTTCGGCACCATGGTACATGTTATGGCATTCGGCGCTCCAAGCCGACAGGCAGCATGATGAGAGCTATAGGGTAGCCGAAGTAATGTACACTATGTTTCCCGATTATTTGCCTGCCAAAGTGAGCTATGCCAATATGCTCATTGATACCGAAGAGCCTGAAGGTGTACTTGCCGTATTTAACGGCCAGCCAGACCTGGGATATATTTATCGCGACCGTAAGGTGTTTAACCTCACCGAAGCTGCAAATTACTATGCCTGCATGTGCCGCTATTTTATAGCGGTTGATAATATCGACTCGGCCGATATGTATATGGAAGCAATCATCAAAAATAACATGACCGATCAATTTGGTATCCAGGTAGCCATACGCGAACTTTGCAAGGCAAAAATGGAAAAGCTTGGCATCTTAACAGGTAAAGAAACAGCCGATGATGAATAGGCTGCGGTAAATGATTTCAGGCCCGGTTATTTGAAAGGTAAAAGCATTATATTGCCGTTACCAATTAACAACCCTAAAAATCATGGTTAAACGTGTTATCCTTGCCTGCCTGGTGCTTGCTTTTATTATCCCACGTGTTGCTCTCGCGCAAGCAACAGCCGCCAATAAGCCGGTTTCGCCACGAATCCGGGTGATAATGGATAACGATTTTAGCGGCGACCCGGACGGCTTATTTGCCCTTACGCATTTAATGTTATCGCAATCGGTAGATGTCAGGGGCATCATAGGCTCGCATCTAAAAGTGGGCGATGGTTTTGATCCTTCAAAAACCCAGGCTGACAATGCCGCAAAAAAAGCGGCAGAACTATTAACCATCCTTAAAATGACAGGACGGGTACCAGTGGTGGCAGGTTCAAACACCGGGATGCTGAACGATACCACCCCGGTTAAAAGCGCAGCAGTTGATATGATTATCAACGAGGCTTCGCGTACCGATACTCAATTGCCCCTGTACGTAATTTGCGGCGCCGGGCTTACTGAAATTGCATCTGCGGTTTTAACCAACCCTGCAATAGCCGGCAAACTTACCCTGATATGGATAGGCGGCCCCGAATATGCCGACCTGGCCTTGCCCCCACCCAATTACTCCAACCCCGAATACAATCTTAATATCGATATCGCTGCTGCCAGGGCAATTTTTAACCATTCGCAGTTAAAGCTGTGGCAGGTGCCGCGCAATGCTTATCGCCAGGCTTTGCTGCCATATTCGCAGCTGCAACTAAAAATTAAACCCCATGGCGTGGCCGGCAAATATTTAACTAATGTGATAGAAGGGTTGATGACCCGCATCCAGCAATGGCACCTGAATATTGGCGAAACGTATGTTTTAGGCGATAGTCCCCTGGTATTGCTTACCGCCCTGCAATCATCGTTTGAGGCCGACCCTTCGAGCAGCGAATATGTGCTTAAAAATTGTCCGAAGATAAATGCACAGGGCGGTTATGATTACAATGCCGGCGGCCGCAACATCCGTGTATACACCCGATTGGATATCAACCTGATGTTTAATGATTTTTTTGCGAAGCTGGAACTGAATGCCAAATAGCTTTCTGAATTATCAAAAAAAGATAGTTTATAAATTACAAGATAAATTTACAGAGGCAAAAATGTCATTTATTAATATGAATGACCGATAGTTGTATAGAATAATAACCTATTTACCTTGTTTTAAGTACAGAAAACAGGAGATGGGAGCGCGGTTCACGGCGATTTAAGGTAGAAAACAGAGTTGGTATTTAAATTGTAAATGGTTTAATACATCATTTGAAAAACAATTTTATAAACAATTAAAAAAATCTATCATGAATTCATTACTGTATATCATTGCTGTTATCCTGATCATAGGCTGGGCAATTGGCGCGTTTGTTTACTCTGTAGGTGGTTTAATCCACATCCTGTTGGTTATTGCTATTATAGCTTTAGTACTCGGTTTTTTACGCAGGGATACGGCAATATAACCTGCTATTCTAAATAAATTTCAACCCCGGTCTGCAAAACAGGCCGGGGTTATTTTTTAACTGCGAAGGTACGATGCGCCATTAATGTCAATTATACCACCACTGCTAAATTCCATCCCCTGTGATGCATAAATAGCCACCAACGTTGCTACCTCCTGCGTGTTTGCCACGCGGCCAAAGGGGCTTTGGTTTTTTATTGCCTGGCCGGCAGGGCTGTTCAAAATATCGGCAGTCATATCTGTTTCTGTAAAGCCCGGCGCTATAACATGTATACTTACACCTTTTGGCGCCAATGCAATAGCCAGCGATTGGCTCATCGAGTTTAACCCCGCTTTACTTGCACCATAGGCAGGGCAATCAGGCTCGCCACGGAAGGCCCCGCGTGATGAAATGTTTACTATTTTACCACCGCCCTGCTCCGCCATCTGCCGACCGGCAAAGTAACACAGGTTGGCAGCGCCCACCAGGTTAACATCAATGGTTTGTTTCCACATGGCCAGCCAGTGAGTATAATCAGCATCCATGATCTTATGCTCCAGGAATACGCCGGCATTGTTTACCAATACGTCAATACCGTTATACTTTGCTATAAAAGCCTTCATAAAGGTTTCAACCGCATCGGCCTCGTGTATTTGCAGTTGCCATGCGCTGTGCCCGGTTCCCGGCAACAGGGCAAGTGTTTCGTCGGCTGCCTGTTGGTTGCTTAAGTAGGTTATGGCAACCTGTGCACCTGCAGCCGCAAATAGCTGAGCACAAGCCCGCCCTATACCGCGCGAGCCGCCGGTGATTAAAACCCGTTTATTTGTAAAATCAAATGTCATCATAGCTCTGTTGGTTGGATAACAAATAACGGAAACCTAAGCCATAAAGCGCATCAAAATTTAAGTTTACACTGTGGTTTTATATAAAAAACAGCCTCAACCCTGTCAACGGTTCACATTTCAGATACATTAATTATTTCAGCAACCATATCATCAAAAAAATCTCTACTTTTAACTATCACTCCCAAATTATGAAACATTTGAGCTTTAAAACGCTACTGGGCCTTAGCCTGTTTGCCTGCACCGCAGCTTATGCGCAGCAGGAAACTATTGACACCGCTGCCTTCCGTAAAATCAGGAATGCAGAGCTTAACAGTTCGCAAATTCCGCAAATTGCACATTACCTTACCGATGTTTCGGGCCCGAGGCTCACCAATTCGCCGGGTTACAAGCGGGCCGCTACCTGGGCTGTCGAAACCATGAAAAAATGGGGATTGACCAATGCCAAAATGGAGCCCTGGGGCGAATTTGGCAAGCAGTGGGAAGTGCAGGATTTCAGCATATCAATGCGTGCGCCTTATGTGCAATCTGTGCGGGCATATCCTGGCCCATGGAGTGCTAATACCAAAGGCTTACAGCAGGGGCAGGTTATACTGCTTACACCAGCAAACGCCATGGATACCGTTTACCTGGCCAGCCATGCAGCCGATTTTAAGGACAAATTTGTACTGGTAACCGGCGGTGCCGCCAGCAGCGCCGAAAGATTTGAACCATCGGCTACGCGATTGGCAGATACGGCCCTGGCCAACCTTAAAGATGCCTACATGATTGATAAATCGACGATACAGATGTATAAAGGTTATTTCAAAATTTTTGCGAAGGTTGATGAATTGCTTAAATCATCCGGTGCGCTGGCCTATATTACTACCGGCAGCAATAACCATAACGGAACCGTAGTTGTGCAGGCCTATGGGGGCTACAAAACAACAGTGGCCGAAGCCGTACCCAGGGTAACCATGTCGGCAGAAGACGGGCAAAAAATAAAAAGGCTCATCCTATCTGGTCACAAAGTAAAATTGGCCCTGAATATCAGCGGCAACCTCAAAACCGACGATACCAAAGGCTACAACGTGGTTGCCGAAATTCCCGGTACCGATGCCAAACTGAAACCACAACTGGTAATGCTTGGCGGTCATCTTGATTCATGGCAGGCCGCCACGGGCGCTACTGATAATGCCGCCGGCTGTATAGTGATGATGGAGGCCGTACGCTTGCTGGATTCATTGGGCCTTAAGCCTAAACGCACCATCCGCATAGCCCTTTGGAGCGGTGAGGAACAGGGCCTGTTAGGTTCTTTTAATTATGTAAAAAATCATTTTATAGATGGTACAACATTCGCCATAAAACCCGAGCAGGCAAAAGTATCAGCCTATTTTAACCTCGATAACGGCACCGGCAAAATCAGGGGTATTTATGCTCAAAATAACCAGGCCGTAAAACCCATATTTGCCGAATGGTTTAAACCCTTTGCAGACCTGGGCGCCCAAACCGTAACCATGAGTAATACCGGCTCAACAGACCACCTCAGTTTTGATTGGGCAGGCATCCCTGGTTTTCAGTTTGTGCAGGACCCCATTGATTACGAAACCCGCACCCACCACAGCAACCTGGACGATTATGACCACCTGATAATTGACGATCTTAAACAAGCTGCCATCATTGTAGCGTCGTTTGTATACCAAACCGCCACGCGCCCCGATATGCTGCCCCGCAAACCGCTGGTAAAGGAAAAGTTTGTGTTTGATGGGTTTTAGGGGTGATAAAACCACCGCATGCGCGATGTTTCTCATTATAAGCATCCAACATTGAGAGCTGGGTAACATGCCATTTATGAAACCCCACACAGCCTTTGATCAATCGACCAAAGGCTGTGTGGGATTGGTGAATAACTTGTAGCGCGTATCAATTATAAGAAACCGAATAGCTGTTACAGGTAAAGTTTAAGCCGCCCCCGTTGGTTCCGTACGATGAAGTGATCTCGAAACCAAACTGCACATTCCCCAGTGTAATATTGCCAAACCAACCCTTGTTTTTTATCCAGGTTTGAATAGCCTTAACATCAACAGTTGCTGATGAAGTATTACTTGTGCGTAAAAACGAGTAAACGTTGTTTGAGCCGTTATTTCCCCTGAATACATTCCAGGTATGGCCGCCAACGCTAACGTTGGTGTACACAGGCACCGCCGCGCCGCTGGCATTGTAGTTATACGATATTGGCTTAACATTACCGCTGCCACTGGAGCTGCCGGTGTAGTTTAACCAAAGCATGGTTTCATTTTGGTTGCCGCTATCCCATATATCGTAAGTTGCCTCCCACGCACCGCTTGATGGAACAGTAAAGTTGGCACTGCTTGTACATGAGTTTAAGCTGCTTAAAGCTATACCCACATATTTTGTGGAGTTGGGGTATGATTTAATCCCTCCGGTATTAGGGTGGTTGGCCCAAACGCCCCAATTGCTATAGGAGTTTGCCCAAATATTTTGCCCGCCGGCGCCCGAGCCCCAAACATCGTTATACACCGTATAGCCCCCGTTTGACCATGACCCGTAGGCTGCACTTGACGACCAGTTTGCTTTTACCTCTCCATCGTTAGCAGCCGGTAACTCAGCATTGTTTTTTTTACAGCCCAGGGCTAAGCCCGCAACAGCGATAAACAGAACTACGTGTTTTTTCATTTTCATAATTTTGGTTTTTAATGGTTTATATTGGTTTTGATGTATAAGAAAATGGTGATGCATTTTATTAACGCCCAGGCAAAAAATTGCGAAAGCCCGGGCGGCTGCCGTTTGGCATTTGTTTAACAATTGGTTAAACCAAAACTATAAAACAAGGTAATTGCCGTTGTGGATACTTAGGGGTATAAATGTCAACCTTAGCCATTTTCGCTACAGTTAAAAAATATTTGTTATACTTTTATTGCTGTTCTGCAGGCTAAAACATTGGCAGGGCTATCAGGAAATCAGAAACATCAGGATATTAACAGGAAATAAAATGGTAAAGCGTGTTTTTTATGGTTGGCTGTTTTTATTCGGGTACCTACTTTTTGCCGGCGTTATAGCATGTAAAAAGGAAAATGCCATATTAGTAGGGCGGGTGGAATTATCGATGCTCGATTCTGTAAATAAATTACGTGCTACCGGCTGTACCTGCGGCACCGATTTTATGCCCCCGGCAAAAAAAATAACGTGGAATAACATCCTGGCTACTGCCGCGCAAGGCCATGCGCTTGATATGAATAACAATAACTACTTCGATCATATTTCTCCCACTGGTACCTCGCCCATACAACGGGCAATAGCTGCGGGGTACACAGGCCAGTATATAGGCGAAAACATTGGCAAAGGATATACTACTATTGGCCAGGTAATGCAAGCCTGGAAAAAGAGCGACGACCACTGCAAGGCCATGATGGATACGCTTTATGTAGAAATGGGGGCTTATAGCTATAACGGCTACTGGGTACAGGAATTTGGCAGGTGACTATTAATACCCTCAGGCCGAAATATGGTTATCCCTCACCATTTTTTCCAGTGCCGAAATCCAGGTTGGCGAATCGTTCAGGCTTTCTACCAGTTGTACACGTTCGCCGCCAAGGGCTTTAAACTCGTCGCCATACTCGGTGGTTACTTCGTAAACAGTTTCCAGGCAGTCGGCCACAAAGGCGGGGCAAAACACCAACAGGCTTTTTTTACCGGCTTTGGCCAGGTTGGCTACAATTTCGCTGGTGTAGGGCTGTACCCAGGGATCGTTACCGAGGCGGGATTGAAAGCAGATGGTATATTTTTCTTTGGGGATATTCAGTTTTTCGGCAATCAGCTTTGCGGTTTGATGCGATTGCGCCGAATAACAAAATTTATTGGCATCGGTAATTGTTTCGCAACATTTATCAACCTTTAAGCAGTGTTTATGGGTATGGTCGGCTTTAATCAATTGCCTTTGCGGCAGGCCGTGAAAACTAAACAGCACATGATCAAATTTTTCGGGATCGTATTTGGCACCGTTTTCGGCAAAGGTGGCAATCATCAATTCGTTATCATGAAACGAGTTGACAAACGATATGGTTGGCTTGGTAGGCCATTGCATCAGCAGTTCCATCACCTTATCATAAACAGAGCCAGTACTAGCCGATGCATATTGCGGAAAAAGGGCAATCACCTGTATATCATCAACCAATGCATCTTTCAACCTGTTCAATGCCGATTCGATATTTGGGTTTTGGTAGCGCATGGCCAGTTCAACAACATACTCATCACCCAGGCGTTGTTTTAAAGCCTCTTGCTGCAAAATACTATAATGCATTAGCGGCGAACCGGTAGTGTCGCTCCAGATAGCCCGGTATAGCTTGGCCGATTTTGGTGCACGAAACGGAACAATTAACCCGCGCACCAGTAAAGTACGCAGCACCGGGTTAATATCAATAACCCGCGGATCCATCAAAAACTCATTGAGGTAGGTACGTACATCGCCCGTCGCAGCGCTGTTTGGTGTACCTAAGTTGACTAATAAAACACCTTTTTTGCCCATAATTTTCAGTGTGCGAAATTAAATAAATTTAACCTGGCAATGGAGTAGGGGGTAAATAAATTACAAAAGTATAACGAGAAAGAATCCATGAAAAAAATCGTTTTGCGATGTTGCGAAGGTGAACACCTATCTATTTCTTGATTCTTGCCTCTTGATTCTTGGCTCTCTTCGCTTTCATTTTTAAATTCAATAGCTCCACCAAAACCGAGAACGCCATCGCGAAGTAAATATACCCTTTGGGGATATGCTGTTCAAAAGCCTCGGCCAACAGCGATACGCCTATCAGCAGTAAAAAAGATAGTGCCAGCATTTTAACCGTAGGGTGTTTATTTACAAAACCCGATACACTGTTTGATGCCCACATCATAATGCCTACAGCAATGATAACCGCCAGGATCATGATCTCGACGTGGCTGGCCATACCTACGGCAGTAATTACAGAATCTAATGAGAACACAATATCCAGCAACATGATCTGGATAATGGTGGCTATAAAACCCTGCGGCTTTACATTTTCGCTGCTTTCTTCTTCGCCTTCAATTTTATGGTGAATTTCAGCAGTACTTTTATAGATCAGGAACAGGCCACCGATGATCAGGATCAGGTCGCGGCCGGATATAGCCAGTTTTTCGGCCCAATCAGGGTCGGTAATATTTAATAAATGGCTCAGGTTAAACAGGGGGGCGGTAAGCGTCATTACCCAGCTAATGGATAGCAACAATAATATCCTGGTAATCATGGCCATACCTAAACCAACCCGGCGGCCTTTGCTTTGCTGTTTTGCAGGCAGCTTATCTGATAATATCGAGATGAACACAATGTTATCTATACCTAAAACGATTTCTAAAACGGTAAGTGTAAGCAGGGAGATCCAGGTTTCGGCCTGGGCAAATATTGATAAATCCATTTGTGCGCGATGTGGTTAAGCCCAAAAATAACAAAACCCTTGCTTTTTAGGGCAAGGGCTTGCGTAAAAGGATGAATTTATCGCTTAATCAAAGTTTACACTTCCGAAGGTTGAATTGATGGTGATTGTTTTATCGGTACCGCCTTTACCAAAATGACCTTTATAATTTTTGGTGGGGTTAAATCCGCGCTCGCCATCGGCTGGGCTTTTGCTGGTAAGGCTTACATCGTGGTTGCCATAGTTAAAGCTGCCGTAACGCACGGTTACATCAAAATCGGCACTTTGGTTATCGCCCAGGCCCAGCTTTATGCTTGAATATGACGATCGTACTGAAAGATCTTTCAGGTTTTTGTCAACATCTTCAATACTGATACCGCCACCAAACTTAACGTTGATGGTACCCGATGTTTTAATACGGCCAATTTTTGCCGAGCTATAGCTCAGGTTGGCATTAAGCTTATCGCAATCGCCCAGGCTTAAGCTGCCGTAAGCTACATCAAGATCGCTGCCGGTTAAGTTCCCAATGGTGGCATTGCCGTATTTTACCCTTATCTGGTTGCCATTGTTGCTTAGTGCTTTAGCTACCAGACTGCCGTATGAGTTACTAATGATGAGCTTGCCGCCAAGATCGGGCAGATCGGTAGCGCCATATTTATTGCTGATGGTAAGCGGGTTTTTGGCAGGCATGTAAACGGTATAATTTATTTCCATTGACCGCACCGAGTTACCACTTCTGAATAAGCCGCCCCATGAGCCATTGTTGTCGTTATTGGAGTTTATCGAGGTTTTAAAATAAACCCCGTTTCCGTCCTTACTATCCTGGATGTTTACGTTATCCAGCATTTTTTGTGCTTTATCGGCATCGTTGGTGGTTACCTTTATCTGTACATCAACTTTTACCTCGTTCTTTGTCCAGGTGTTTACCGTTATTTTGCCAAATTTATTGTCAATGTTAATTATATCATTACCATCAACATTATAGCTTTTACTGTAGCTTTTGGTTTTTACAACTTCATCTCCGGTTTGTACTTTGGTATCATCATCACCATCTATATTGTAATTAAAGTTGAAGGTTTTATCAAAATCTTTAAAACCATAGGCTATCATCGGGGCTATGTGGGTATCAAATTTATAAGCAAAGTTTAGCATGCTGTCGTTAAACTTATAGGCAAAACCTTTTAGGCTGTCAAATTTGAACGTTTTATCATAACCCTTAAAGCTTTTGCTCAGCTGCTTCATGTTCTGCTTCATGGTTTTGTTGAATTTTTGCCTGTTAAGCGAGTTCATTTTTACCTGCAGATCATGCATTTTGGCCTGCAAATCTTTCATTTTTTGCTGATAATCCTTCGAATCCATGTCCGAATCGTCATCGTCATCATCAGCGGTTTGGGCTGCGTTGGGCGCTACGGCAGGTTTTGCTGGCTTAGCTGGTTTAGCCGGTTTTTGTTGCGCAAAGCCAATGTTGCCTACGGTTAATAAAACCATCAGCGTAAACAGGAAAGGTTTAAATATTTTTGATTTCATTTTCTTGATCTTTATTAGTCTCGTTATACTGCTCTATTACATTTAATTGCTGACTAAGCACATCGGTTTGTATTTGCAAGTTCCGGATCATTGCACGTAAAACGCGTTCCTGGTTAGGGCTTGTGGCTAAATCGCTATTTAGTTTTTTATAGGTCGAATCCATTTTGGCAATCTCGGCAGTAAACTCTTTAAACAACTGCGGGTCGCCTTTTGATGCTGTTTTAAGCTGACTAAGCTGCGTTTTAACCAATGATGCATAATGCACCTGTTGTTTGGCATATTCGGGGTTAATAGCAGCCAGGTCAACGCTTTTTACGCCTTTCTGGCTTTGGAGATATGCCCCGAAACCTATACCCATCACCACGATGATAGATGCGGCCATTTTTAGCACAAAAGTGAGCGAAAAGGTTTTGGCTTCGCGCTTTTTTGGCGCATCCAGCGTATCTAAACGCGCCTCTATTTTACTCCACAGATCTGCCGATGGCTCAATCTCGTCAAATTCTTCGTGATTATTTTTCATGAAATCTTCAAATCGCTTGCTCATGACACTTTTCCTCTTCCTTTTAAAATTTCCATTAGTTTTCTTTTTGCTCTCAAAAACTGCGTTCTCGAGGTATTTTCAGATATATTTAATATTTGTCCTATTTCTTCGTGATCATAACCCTCAAGCAGGTAAAGGGATAACACAAGCCGGTAACCATCCGGTAATTGTTTCATAGCCTCTTTAACCAACACCACCTGGTATTGCACATCGTCCTCATCTTCGGGTTCCTCATCCGGAATATTTTCCAAGTGATCACCTTCTATTTCAATAAGCTCCAGCTTTCGTTTACGGAGCAAATTTATTGACCGGTTTACCACTATTTGTTTGAGCCAAAGCCCAAATGTGGTTTCCTGCCTGAAATCCTTTAGCTTGTTAAAAGCATCAAGAAAAGCTTCCTGCAAAACATCCTCGGCCTCGCCAATATTGCCCACTATCCTAAAGGCGACGTTCAACATCGCTTTTGAGTAAAGGCGGTATAGCTCATAAGAAGCTTTTTTGCTTCCTTGTTTGCACTCCAGCACCAGGCTATAATGTTTATCTATAAATATTGCTTCCAATTGCGTTAAGCTTCAGATTAATAGACGCAAGCTATTTTACAACGTTGCACGGAACGGGGAAATAATTTATTGATGTGCAAATTTCAGATTTCAAATGTGCAGATGATTTCATGATCGGCTGCGGTATTATCTGAGCGTGTAATACGCAAATTATGGAATTTAATTTGAAACACGAGCCTGTCAATCAAAACGGATCTGTGATATGTAGTGTGGGGCGTCAAAGTTGACAGATAATAATCCACGCAAATTAAAGCGGATTTTACAAATGCAATAATTGTAAAGTAACTTGGAAATCGTTTTTATTTGTGATAACCACTACAAATTTACACGCTTCCTTTTATATTTAAAAACCGCGCTTTATTCATGCACAAACAGGTAAAAACAAGGCTATTAATTCAAACTTTTTTGCAACAAATGTGTCATTTATTAAAACAAAACGTGTATTAATTAATACAAACACAAAACGAAGATTTTTTTTACAAAAACGAAGAAAAAGCAATTCGAAAAATCGGGAATCTTACCTTTTAACTGCTGGGTTCGGCTCCGAACCCTCCTTATGGTTGAGGGGCAAATTAACCCATGCCGGTAAAATAATTAAAAACCGTTAACCATAAGATTCGTCATAACGCCATCAAACCTAATCTTTACAATCCTGTTAAATAATCAACAAAATCATAGGTATATTTGCAACACCATGGGAGCGTATAATTTAAAGGTTACTATTGATCAGGATTCGGGCTTTTGCTTTGGGGTGGTTTATGCCATTGATATGGCAGAAGAGATACTGGCCGAAGATGGCTACCTGTACTGCCTGGGCGACATTGTGCATAACGACGAGGAAGTTGAACGACTGAAAGCACAAGGCCTGCGCATTATTGAGCACGCCGAACTGAAAAACCTGCGTAACGAGAAAGTACTTATCCGGGCCCATGGTGAAGCGCCCGACACCTACCGCACCGCGTTAGAGAATAACATTACCCTGATAGATGCATCGTGCCCGGTAGTGCTAAAACTGCAAAACCGGATTAAAACATCGTACGATTCAAACGAGAAGATCCTGATATTTGGTAAACATGGCCATGCCGAGGTTGTTGGCCTGCAGGGGCAAACCAATAATGAAGCCCTGGTTTTTCAGGATATTGCCGAACTGGACAATATGGAGCTACCGCAAAACATTACACTGTACAGCCAGACCACCAAAAGCATGGAAAAGTTTTACAACGTAAAAGATGAGTTGATAGCCCGCGGGTATAACCTGAAAGCCAATGATACCATTTGCCGCCAGGTATCAAACCGGGATAAGGATTTGCCTAAATTTGCTACCCGTTTTGATAAAATAGTATTTGTATCCGGAAAAAAATCATCAAACGGTAAGGTGCTGTTTGAGGTTTGCCGCAAGCATAACGCTAATACCTATTTCATTTCGTCGACGGCCGAATTGGAGCCATCCATGTTTTCGCCAAATGATACCGTGGGCATTGCCGGCGCAACATCAACCCCAATGTGGCTAATGCAGCAGGTAAAAGAAGCTATTGAAAGTATTTAACAGCACGCTTTTTGCTGTTGTATAACCCGCATGCATAAAAGCCCTTCTAATATCGGTTTACTGGTTGCCCTTGCGGTAATAGGTTGCTGGGTAATATCTATTATTTTATTAATGCAATGGCATTTTAGTTTTACCAATCCGCTGGTTTACCTGTTGATTTTGGTACAAATGCATTTATATACCGGCCTGTTTATCACCGCGCATGACGCCATGCACGGCAGCATATCGCCCAACCGGGGCATCAATAACTTTATTGGTTACCTGTGCACTTTTTTTTACGCGTCATTCTGGTATCCGCAACTGTACACCAAGCATCATTTGCACCACAGTCATGTACACACCACCCACGACCCGGATTACCACAACGGCAGTTTCTGGAGCTGGTATGTAAGGTTTATCCGCAACTATCTTTCTATATGGCAAATTGTAGTAATGGCGGCTTTGTTTAACGTATTAAAAATCTGGATTCCCCAGCAAAACCTGCTGCTGTTTTGGGTAGCGCCATCGTTACTCAGCACCTTGCAGCTGTTTTATTTTGGCACTTACCAACCCCACAAAGGCGAGCATGATAATATCTATTTTGCCCGAAGCCAAAAGAAAAACCACGTACTGGCATTTTTTAGCTGCTACTTTTTTGGTTATCATTATGAGCACCACCATTCGCCGGGAACGCCGTGGTGGATGCTGTGGCGAAGCCAGGGAAAAGAATCAGGAATCAAGAGCCAGGAATCAAGATAACTGTGTCTTGTCCCGGCATAGCAAAACAATTTTCCTTCTATCTTAATTCTTGCTTCTTCTTTAAAATACCCGGCAAAGCAACCCTTTCAAATACTCCCCCTCCGGGAAAGAAGCCCTTACGGGATGGTCTTCCGGCTGGTGAAACTGGTATATGAATTGCACCTGTTTACCGGCATCTAAAGCAGCCCATGCTATTACCTGTTTAAAGGTTTCCATATCCATAGCGCCCGAGCAGGAGTAAGTGGCCAACAGGCCGCCTTCGTTCAGTAACAGCATGCCCAGTCGGTTCAGGTCTTTGTAAGCGCGGGAAGCCCTTGTTAGCGCTGAGCGTGATGGTGCGTATTTAGGTGGATCGAGCACGATAATGTCAAACTTTTCACCATCGTCCCTGAATTTGCGGAGCTGGGTATTTACGTCGGATTTAATGGAGGTATGTTTATCAGCATCCAGTTTGTTAAGCAGGATGTTTTCCTTTAGCGTTTCAATGGCCAGGGCCGAGCTATCTACACTGGTTACAAATGCAGCGCCGTTTTTAAGGCTGTTTAGGGTAAAGCCGCCGGTATAGCAAAAGCAATCCAGTACTTTTTTGTTTTTGGCATAAGTGGCAACTACGTGGCGGTTATCCCGCTGATCGCAATAAAAACCGGATTTTTGACCTTCGGTGATATTGATGCCGTAAACCACATTATTTTCCAGCACCTCTACTATTTCGGGTGGCGGGTTGCCGGCTAATACTTTATTCTCGGTTTCGCCCATGCCCTCATGCGCCCGGGATGCTGCATCGCTTTTATCCGAGATACTTTCGGGGTTCAGCAGTTTTTGCAATTCGTCAATAATTACCGGCATCATACGTTCCATACCCGATGTAAGCACCTGCACCGCCAAATGCCCGGCGTACTTATCAACTATAAGCCCCGGCAGGTAATCCGATTCGCTAAAAACCAGGCGGCAGGTATTGGTGCCGTTTTCCAGTACATTGGCGCGGCTTTTAACTGCCGTTGCCAATTTGCTGCGAAACCAGTCGTCATTAATTTCAGCTGCCTCGTCCCATTCCAACAAACGTAAAGCAACCCTCGATTGATCGTTATAAAAACCATAGGCCATAAATTCGCCTTTGGCATTAAGCAGGCGTACCACATCGCCATTGGCGGGCTTACCCTTTACTTTATCAATAGCTCCCGAAAACACCCAGGGATGCCTTTGTACAACAGCTTTCTCTTTGCCTTTACTTAAAACAACGTCAATCATGGGTGCAAAGGTAGTAAAAAGCTGAAAGCTCAAAGCCTAAGGCTAAAAGCTATGATGGCAACTGCACAATGCTTTTTGCTTTAAGCTTAAGACTTAAAGCTATGATAGCTGTTGCACGATGCTTTGAGCTTTTTGCTTTAAGCTGAAAGTTCAAAGGCTAAAAGCTATGATTGCAGCTATAAAATGCTTTCGGCTTTTTGCTTTAAGCTTTAAGCCCATTAAACCATTCGTCATTTTATTACTCCAACACAATATTTTCCAATTAAAAACATTTGGTATCTTAGTATCCGAAACATAAACATGAGAAAAATTTACCTATTGGTAGCTACAGTGCTATTGGCATGTTGTAGCTATAAAAGCTATGCCCAGGTGCCCCGCATTCCTGAGGCCAGTTCTACGCAAACCATTATCCAGGATTTTGGACTGGGTAAAGTAACCGTTACTTACTCGCGCCCAAATGTTAAAGACCGCAAAATTTTTGGCGGCATCATTCCCTGGGGCGAGGTTTGGCGCACCGGCGCTAACGCAGCCACTGTAATTACCTTTTCTGAAAAAGTTTTAATTGAAGGCAATAGTGTACCCGCAGGCAGCTACTCGCTATTTAGCATCCCCGAAAAAAATGAGTGGACTATTATATTAAACAAAGTAGTTAAACAATGGGGCGCCTACAGCTATAAACAATCAGAAGATTTTTTACGCTTTACCCTGAAACCCATGCGCGTAAGCGAAAAGCGCGAAACCTTTACTATGGCTTTTGCCAACTCAACCACCAAGTTTTCTGACCTGTACCTGGTTTGGGACCACACTTCGGTTATGATTCATTTACAAACAGATGATGACGCCAAAATAACCGCCAATATTGATGAGCTGATGAAAGGCGACCGGAAGCCTTACTATTTCAACGCCATCCAATATTACTACGAAAACAACAAAGATGTTGACAAAGCTTTAGGTTGGGTTTACGAGGCCGAAAAAATTGAGCCTAAAGGCCCCTGGTATAAACTATGGGAATCGCGCTTGCTATTACGCAAAGGCGATAAAGCAGGCGCTATTGCGGCCGCCGAAGCAGGTATAGCCCTATCTAAGGCCAGTAAAGATGATGAATACGAACGTTTAAATAAAGAAGCGCTGGATCACGCGAAGGATTAAAGAGCCTCACCCAAAGCCTCTCCAAAGGAGAGGGCTTCGAAAACACATATAAAAAAGGCTTTTTGTTTGATGCAAAAAGCCTTTTTCTTTTCCCTTCTCGAGAGCTACTGTGTGTACACATCTTTAAAACAAAAGAAAATGTCATTTCGATAGAGCAGTGGGGGCAAGAGTGAGGGGGCGAAAGAGAAATCTTAGACGATTTACATCCCAAAAAGCCTATCGGAATGTAGGACGTATAATATTTCTCCTCCCCCCCCACTTAAATCCACCTCTGATTCGTTCGAAATGACATCAGTTTCGTTTAGTGATACGATTCTAAAAAGATGCGTACAGACAGTAGCTCGACAGTGGGCGCGACGGCATAGCGCGTAAGCAGGGGTGCGTTCCGGGTAGCAGATTTAGGTTGTCTCAGCAACAACCCTTTTTTTCCCAACCAACCTGTTCAACACCAGCCCCAAAATCATGACCAGGAAACAACCTATCGGGTTAAGCCACAGGTAAGCCACCGTTTTAGTTAGGCCTAAATATATAATGGTAGCTTCGCTGATGATAGCGGCAATAAATACAGCATTGCCGTTTATGCGTTTCATATAAAAGGCTACCACAAATACGCCCAGCACGGTACCATAAATGTATGATCCCAACTGGTTTACCGCCTCGAGCAGGTTGCCCAGCTTGCTGGCATATAAGGCCATAATTACACACACTACCCCCCAAAATACCGTTGCCAGCCGCGAGGCATTCAAATAGTTTTGGTCGGATGCATCTTTATTGATGGTGCGTTTGTAAATATCAACCACCGTTGTAGATGCCAGCGAGTTTAACGCGCTGGCTGTTGAACCCATCGACGCCAGGAATATGATGGCTATCAATAGCCCCACCAACCCGCGCGGCAGGTACTGCTTTACAAAGGTCAGAAACACGTAGTTGGTATCGTTATCATCGGCACCAGCGTTGCTTTTCTTCATCACATCAATGGCTTGCTTCCTGATGCCTTTGGCTTGCTTATCGGCATTTTTAAGAGCGGCCTGAGCCTGGCTTACCTGGCTGGCATCTTTACTGTCAAAAGCCTTAATCAGGTCGTTGGTTTTGGCTTTTCGCTGTTCAAAGGCCTGGGTATATTGCTGGTCAAGCTGGTTGTATGCTGCGGCGTAGCTGCCTTTACGCACATTATCCACCTCGTAATTGTTAAAAAACATGGGCGGCCGGTTAAACTGGTAAAAGGCAAATACCAACACGCCAATCAGCAGGATCAAAAACTGCATAGGGATTTTGATCAGCCCGTTCATAATCAACCCCAGGCGGCTTTGCCCAATAGAGCTGCCCGTTAAGTAGCGGCCAACCTGGCTTTGATCTGTACCAAAGTATGATAGTTGTAAAAAGAAGCCCCCTATAAGCCCGCTCCATACATTGTATCGGTTGTCCCAGTCAAACTTCCAGTCAATAACGTTCATGCGGCCAAGTTTGCCCGCCATTTTTAGGGCATGCGTAAAACCAACACCTTTTGGCAGCAGGCCAACCACCAAAATTCCGGCCAAAAACATCCCCGCGAAAATGATGCTCATCTGCAGCAGCTGGGTATATGATACCGCTTTACTGCCGCCGTAAACCGTGTAAAATATCACCAGGCCACCTATAAACAGCGTGGTATAAACGGTATTGATGTTTAATATGGTTGATAATATAATAGACGGTGCGTAAATAGCCACTCCGGTTGATAAGCTCCTTAATACCAGGAACAAGAACGATGTTAGTGCCCTTGTCTTCAAATCAAAACGCTGTTCAAGAAATTCGTACGCGGTATAAACCTTCAGCCGGCTAAACATGGGTACAAACGTAACGCACAGCACAATCATGGCCAATGGCAGCCCAAAGTAGAACTGCACAAAACGCATCCCATCAGCATAAGCCTGGCCCGGTGCCGATAGAAAGGTAATTGCGCTGGCCTGCGTAGCCATAACCGAAAAACCAACATGATACCAGGGCAACGATCGGTTGCCCATTAAAAACTGGTCGATATTTTTATTGGTGCCGCTTTTCCAGATGCCGTAGGCAACTATACCAAAAAGGGTGAGGGCTAAAACAATCCAGTCGGGTAAGCTCATTCAAAATATTTTGTAATGAGCCAAAATACAAAAACTAAAAAAACCAGCCATGCGGCTACTATGCCGTAAAACTGGTTCCAATTACTTATAAATGATGGTAAATCCGGATCAGATTTTTTCGCCACGGCCCCTAACCAAAACATTCAGGAAGAAAGCGGCAGTTAATAAGCCCAATACACCACCAACAACAATCCAGGTTAAACCTTTATCAATTATTGCACCTACAAATGCACCCGATACAAGCGCTACCAGGTAGTATATATAATCTAAATTTTCTTTTACTTCTTCTTGGTGTTTCATATTTGTTGTTTTGTAACCCCGCAAAAATAGGTGATTAATTGAATTTTAGCAACAGTTTATTTTGGTAGACATTAACATATCAAGGCAAAATAAAAAAAGTTGAAGATCCTACCAATATTTGCCCCTATTCCGTATTCAAAAAGTCTTACTACCTGATACTTATTACTTACTACTAAAGTGGGCGTTGCCTGCGGCCCGGGTCATCCGCTCATACTGCACAGGCCTTATTCACATTGGCCGGTATCCGCTACTCCCCCTAACGCAAATCGCGGAAAGCTTGTTGTTTATCGTATTTAGTTCAAACTGGGCAATTTAGTTTTATCTGCCCCAGCACACAAAGAACATTCGAAAAGCGATCTGTGAAGACACAGATCGCGGAAAAAGAAAAACTTTGTGGCATCAACCCTGCTAATCAAAAAACTCCCCCTTCAGGGGGCCGGGAGGCTTCCTACCAAATCTTCACCCTTTTCTCAGGATCCAACCACATCTTATCTCCCTTTTTAATGTGGAAAGCTTCATAAAACTCTGGCACATCACTAAAGGGACCATTTACCCGCAAAAAGCCGGGGGCATGCACATCTGTTAGTATCTGGTTGGCTAATGCCTCGTCGCGTTCCTGCCCAAGCCAGCCAAGGGCGTAGCCTAAAAAGAAACGCTGCATAGGTGTAAGGCCGTTTATTAATTTACCCTCTTTATATTGTTTGGTTTTTTTAAAAGCATCTATACCTAATACAATCCCGCCCAAATCGGCAATATTTTCGCCTAAACTGGCTTTGCCGTTTACGTGCAAACTATCAAGCACTATATAACTGCTAAACTGGTCGGCCAACATAGTGGCCCGTTTGGTAAACCTCACCGAGTCGGTTGGTGTCCACCAGGTTTTCAGATTGCCTTTGGCATCAAACTGGCGGCCTTCATCATCAAACCCATGGGTAATTTCATGACCAATGGTTGATGCAGCTACATAGCCGTAAGCTACGGCATCGTCAACCTCGCTGTCTTTTACGCCGGGAATGGTAAACTGCGCAGCCGGCAGTGTTATTTCGTTGTTCGACGGGCTGTAGCTGGCATTGTAGGTTTGCGGTGTCATGCCCCATTCTGTGTGGTCAACCGGTTTGCCCAGCTTGTTAATATTAACCAGGTAAGCCCAATGCCTGGCGCGCATAACGTTGCCCGCGTATGATTCCCTGTCCATCACCAGTGTCGAGAAATCCTTCCATTTGTCAGGATAACCCACTTTGGGGTGAATGGCGTTCAATTTCACCAACGCCTTTTGCTTGGTTTCGGGTGTCATCCAATCCAGTTTGGCAATATGCTCACGATAAGCCTGCCGGATAGCCTCAACCATATCTGTATAACGCTGCTTTGCCGTAACCGGGAAATATTCCTTTACAAACAAAAAGCCCAGGGCTTCGCCCATTAAACCATTTTCGGTATCCAATACCCGCTTCCAGCGGGGCAGCTGTTCTTTACGGCCCGATATTACCTTGCCGCCAAAACGGAAACTTTCATCGTCGGCCGCCTTATTAAGATACGGCGAGTAGGATGAAATGAGTTTCCAGCGCAGGTAGGCTTTCCAATCCGCCGCCGGAAATGTTTTCAACGCCGTATTCAAAGCCCTGTAATATTCCGGCTGCCCAACAATTACCGAATCTACAGGCTTCAGTTCCATGGTTTTAAAAACCGTGTTCCAGTTAATATCCGGCGTAAGCGCGTTCAACTGTGCCAGTGTCATTTTGTGGTAGTTGGCATAAGGGTCGCGTAGTTTCTCCAGTTTGCGGCTGCTATCGGCCAAAAATTTTTCAATCTTAAAAATACTTTCGGCACCGGCTTTAGCCTGTTGCTCATCATAGCCGGTAAGCCTGAGCATAGTTGGCAGGTGGTTAGTTGTATAATCGGTGCGGATTTTAACCGTGCGGGCGTCTGTTTTAAAATAATAATCGCGGTTTGGCAGGCCTAAACCTGCCTGCCCCAGCTGCAACATCATTTTAGCGCTGTTTTTGGCATCCTGCCCAACCCGCGCACCAAATACGTTGCGGGTGCCTGTAGTACTTAATACAGCCGCGGCATTTAAAATTGAAGGCTCATCATTGGCCTGGTCTATCAAAGCTAATTGTGCTTTTAATGGGTCGATGCCCCGTTTTTCAATATTTACGGTATCTAAACCGGTAAAATAAAAATCGCCTATTTTTTGGGTGGTTGTGCCTTTAGGGGCGTTGGCGGCCAAAGCATCCTCATTGATTTTTTTCAGCCTGTCGCGCAATTCTTCTGATACCACGTTGCCAATTCCCCAGCTGGAGTAGGCTGCCGGAATAGGGTTACGCTTAAGCCAGCCGCCATTGGCGTATTTAAAAAAATCGGCACCGGGACTAACCGACTGATCCAGGTTATCAAAAACAGGATCGTTTGGTTTTGCTATATATGCGCTTAATGCCATTGTAGTTAATACAGCACCACCTAAAATAAATTTTTTGTACGTTTTTGTCATGCAGAATACGTTTGCATCAAATTTATTAAAAAAACAAACGCCTTATTAAAAGGCGTTTGTAACAGTGTTGTGTAAATACATTTCGCATGCAAATCAAAAGCTCCCCCTTCAGGGGGCTGGGCGGCTTCGTTTTTACCAAATCTTCACCCTCTTATCCGGATCAAGCCACATTTTATCTCCTTTTTTAATTCCAAACGCCTCATAAAACTCGGGCACATCGGTAAAGGGGCCATTTACGCGCATAAAGCCTGGGGCATGTTCGTTGGTTAATATCTGGCTTTGCAAGGCTTCCTGCCTGTCTTGCCCCAGCCATCCCAAGGCGTAGCCTAAAAAGTAGCGTTGCAGCGGGGTAAACCCGTTGATGGTTTTACCTTCTTTATACTGGTCGGTTTTTTTGAACGCATCAAGGCCAATTACAATACCACCCAAATCGGCAATATTTTCGCCTTGCGTGGCCTTGCCGTTTACGTGCAGGCCGTAAATAGTATAGCCATTAAACTGGTTAATCAGCATTTGCGCGCGCTGGGTAAACTTAACCGAGTCCTGGGGCAGCCACCAGGCTTTCAGATTTCCTTTAGCATCAAACTGGCGGCCCTGGTCGTCAAAGCCATGTGTCATTTCGTGGCCGATGGTAGATGCGGCTGCGTACCCGTAAATGATGCCATCGTCAATATTCTCGTCTTTAAAGCCCGGTATGGCAAAAATACCTGCGGGCAGTACAATTTCATTATTTGATGGGTTGTAATAGGCGTTGTAGGTTTGCGGCGTCATCCCCCATTCGGTACGGTCAACAGGTTTGCCCAGTTTTGATGCGTTAAACTTGTGCTGCCAGTTGTTGGCACGCATCATGTTTAGCGCAAGCGGGCCGCGGTCAATCTCCAGGGTCGAAAAATCTTTCCATTTATCGGGGTAACCAACCTTTGGCATTACTTTGCTCAGTTTATAGTATGCTTTCTCTTTGGTTTGCGGGCTCATCCAGTCAAGCTTTTCAATATGCTCCTTAAAGGTTTCGCGCATGGCCTCAACCAGTTTTACATAGCGTTCTTTTGTTTTTTCGGGAAAGTACTCTTTTACAAATATCTGCCCAAGCACTTCGCCCATTACACCATTTTCCAGGTCAAGCACCCTTTTCCAGCGTGGCAATTGTTCCTTGCTGCCATAAAGCACCATCTCATAAAAACGAAACAGTTCCTGGTCAAATGGCTTACTCAGGTACGATCCGAACGAGGTAACCAGGTTTTTACGCAGGTAATTTTTCCAATCGGTAATGCTGTAATCATGCAAAGCCTTATTTAGGGCGCGGTAATATTCGGGCTGGCCAACAATCACGGTATCCACATCCTTATAGTCCATTTTTTTGAACGTGGCTTTCCAGTCGATATCCGGCGCCAGTTTACTTAAACCGGCCAGCGTCATTTTGTTATAGTTATGGTAAGGGTCGCGCAAATCTTCCAGCTTACGGCTGCTATCGGCAAGCGCTGTTTCAAGGGCATAAGTTTGTTTGGCGGCAGCACCGGCGGCGTCAATTGGCAGGCCACTTAACCTGAATATTGTTGGCAAATGCGTTAACTTATAATCGGTACGGATGGCAACACTATGCGCGTCGGTATTAAAGTAATAATCGCGGTTGGGCAAACCGATACCCGACTGGCCTAATTGCAGCATTATTTTATCGCTGTTTTTACTATCCTGCCCGGCATAGGTACCTAATGGTGTAGTTACGCCTATACCATCCAGGTGGGCAAATTCCTCAATAAGGCCTTTTACATCTTTAATATCCTCAATCTTTTTCAGTTCATCATTAAGCGGCGTAATGCCCCGCTTTTCAATATCAACGGTATCCATACCGCTGTAATAAAAATCGCCTATTTTTTGGGTATTGCTGCCTTTGGGCGCATTGGCTTTTAGTGCGTCTTCATTAATTTTTCTCATCCGGTCGCGCAGTTCCTCCTGTACCACGTTGCCTATCCCCCAGGCCGCGTAGGCTCCGGGAATGGGGTTCTTTTTTAACCAGGTACCATTGGCGTATTTAAAAAAGTCGTCGCCGGGTTTCACACTGGTATCCATGTTTTTAATCACGGGGTCGTTGTCGGCATAAATTTTTGTCTTGTCTTTACAAGCCGGAAGGAGCGCAATTGCGATGAGCCCGCTCAACAACAGGGCAGGTGTAGTGTTTTTGATCATCTGTTTGTTTGGGTGTATGTAAAAAAATACAACGATTGTATTGAATAATAGAATTTAGGACAGCGATTTTATTAAAACTGGCAGCTTTTAATAGATGCCCTGAAAAAAACCGGCCAATGAAACATCAAAATAATAACAAACTTTTCGGAGGGTATCCAGCCTGATATCAATTTTTCCAGACTCCAACCGGGCAATATTAATATTGGTTTCGGTAAAAAACTTCTCCTGGGTAACCTGGTTTTGCCGCCTCAGGTTCTTGATCTGTAGTGCAATTTTCTTTTTAAAAGCCTCGTCAGAAGTGCTAAGGTATTCAAAATCAGTAAGTAGCATAAAAAATAAGATTAATTTTAAAATTTATCTTTAGTAGGGGCTCAAAAAATAATTTAGCGTTTGATTATTAAAGTTCGTAAAAAATATCGGATTAAATAATTGAGACGTAACTATTATTTATTGCCAATAATTATCAAAATAATAAATACTGGCAATAAATTTGTTTAAAACAATTCGCCCTGCATACGATCTGTGAAAAAAAATTAAATCACCTACCTGTGAAAAACTTTTTTTGAATTCTCAGACGCCCAAGTTGAGATTTTTTGTTCTTTGTTTTGGGTTTAATCAATAGTTTAAATTAATTAGGGGAAAGGGAGCTTCAAAAAAGGCTCTCTTTTTTTTATATTCAATATTTTACTATGCATGCATAGTAAATTGTTATATTTAGCTTTTTATTATACTATGCTATTTGAATTTACAGAAGAGCAGCTGATGATTAAGCAGGCTGCCCGTGATTTTGCCCAAACAGAATTAAAACCCGGCGTTATTGAGCGTGATGAACATCAGCAATTCCCGGCTGAGCAAATTAAAAAGCTGGGCGAGCTTGGTTTTTTAGGGATGATGGTTGCCCCGCAATATGGTGGCGGCGGCATGGATGCTATATCTTATGTACTGTCGATGGAAGAGATCTCGAAAATTGATGCTTCTACGGCAGTGATCCTTTCGGTAAACAACTCGTTGGTTTGCAATGGACTCGAAAAATTTGGCAACGAATTTCAAAAGGAAAAATATTTAATTCCTTTGGCTAAGGGCGAAAGCATAGGCGCGTTTTGCCTGTCGGAACCGGAAGCGGGCTCAGACGCGACATCGCAACACACCACCGCTATAGATATGGGCGACCACTATTTGCTTAATGGCACCAAAAACTGGATTACAAACGGCAGTTCCGCCTCAACTTACCTGGTAATGGCGCAAACCAATGCCGCCAAACGGCACGACGGCATTAACGCGCTTATTGTTGAAAAAGGCATGAAAGGTTTTACCGTTGGCCCAAAAGAAAATAAAATGGGCGTGCGCGGTTCAGACACTCATTCTATTATGTTCGATGATGTTAAAGTACCTAAAGAAAACCGCATTGGCGATGAGGGCTTCGGATTTAAGTTTGCCATGAAATTATTGGAAGGCGGGCGCATAGGTATAGCCGCGCAGGCACTGGGGATAGCATCCGGCGCTTATGAACTTGCCTTACAATACTCCAAACAACGCAAGGCCTTTGGTAAAACCCTGGCCGATTTGCAGGCTACGCAATTTAAACTTGCCGATATGGCTACCGAAATTGAAGCAGCGCGCCTGCTTTGCCTGAGGGCTGCCTGGTTAAAAGACCATAACCATCCGTATGCGCAGGCCAGTTCGATGGCCAAACTTTTTGCATCAGACGTAGCCATGCGTACCACCGTTGAGGCTGTTCAAATTCATGGCGGCTATGGCTTTGTAAAAGAGTACCATGTGGAGCGCATGATGCGCGATGCCAAAATAACCCAGATTTACGAAGGCACATCAGAAATTCAGCGGATTGTAATTTCGCGCGAGATATTGAAATAATTGCCTAAATTTCATACTTTTGATAGTCTATTAATTTGGTAGACATTTTTATTGCAGTATGAAATTAAAACCCATCATAGCAACTTTATCATGCGCCCTGTTTATACAGGCAGCATCGGCACAAACCAAACTTAAAACGGGTGTATGGCGCGGAGCGCTAAGTACCAAATCGGGAAACGAGATTCCGTTTAACTTTGATGTTAAGGATACCGCCGGTAAACAGCAATTAGCTATTATTAACGGCGCCGAAAGGTTTAAGGTTACCGATGTTGCTACCGTGGGCGATTCTGTTTTTATACACATGCCGCTCTTTAATTCGGAATTTAAACTAAAGCTGGATGGCGATAAGTTAACAGGCAACTGGATAAAGCACCTGGCAAGCCAGGATGTTTTAACCCCATTTGCAGCTACACCTAATACTACCCGGCGTTTTTTGAAAGCACCCGAAAAACCGGCTTATAACGTAGGCGGCCGATGGTCGGCCATTATTGGCGAAGGCGAAGGTGCCGATACCACGGTGGGCGAGTTTAAACAGGTTGGCGCCAAACTAACCGGCACGTTTTTAACCACCACCGGCGATTACCGCTACCTGGAAGGTATTGTGGCCGGCGATAAGCTGTTCCTGTCTTGCTTTGATGGTGGGCATGCCTACACCTTTACAGCAACCATTAAGGATGATAAAACGCTTACCGGCGGTAAGTTTTACGCAGGCTACTCGGGCGTGCAAAGCTGGGCCGCTGTAAAAGACGCCAATGCAAAATTGCCTGATGCCTACTCGTTAACCGCGCTTAAACCCGGTTTTAAAAAAATAGATTTTACTTTTAAAGACATTGAAGGCAAAACAGTTTCCCTGCAGGATAGCCGGTACAAAAACAAGGTAGTTATTGTACAAATATTAGGTTCATGGTGCCCCAATTGTATGGACGAGACCGCTTACATGGTTAATTACTACAAAAAATACCAGCGCAAGGGGGTTGAGGTGGTAGGTTTGGCGTATGAACGCAGCAGCGATTTTGCCAAATCGCAAAAGGCTTTACAGCAGGTAAAAACCCGCTTTAACGTACCTTATGAGTTGTTAATAACCGGCTATACCAGCGATAAAGCCGAAACATCCAAAAGCCTGCCCATGCTATCAAAGGTAGTTGGCTTCCCTACAACCATCATCATTGATAAAAGCGGTGATGTTCGCAAAATACACACAGGCTTCAGCGGGCCGGGTACAGGCGAGTATTACAAAGAGTTTATCAATGAATTTGAGAAACTAACCGATGATTTGCTGGCCGAGGCCCCGCAAGCCGCTAAAGGGGGAGCTTTTTGATTTACAATCTTATCTCACCAATAATCATTTAAAAACCAGGAATGTCCAGCTAAAAGCCTGACATTTCTGGTTTTTTGAGTTCATCACTCTTAGCCTCCGCTGGTTGCAGCCATTATCTAAGTTAAATTCTTGAAGAGATAACTATTTGGTGTTGTCGTCAATTCCAATAAAGCACATCAGCTATGGCACAGTTTTGATTGTCATGCTGTGTATTCAACCTTACTTCATGCATTTAAATTAATAAACAATCGTTCTTAAATAAAAAAGAGGCTGCCCTTTTAAAGCAGCCTCTGGGGTGTTATTATAAGATCAGTCAGTTTTTAATTAATTCAGGTTTAATGCCGATGCAACGTCGTTGTAATTTTTAAAGTTAAGGCCCGGGTGGGTAACCTGTAAAGTGGTTACGCTACCGCCAGGGATTACTACAACTTTAAAATCGTAGCCCGGTGAGTTAAAATTGGCTATAATGTTTACAAAACCCAAGCCCACATCTGATTGGTATATGGCATTGGTAATTCTGATGAAAGGCAGGGAGTAGAAACTTGTTGTTCCTGTTACCCTTAAATATACCAATACCAGGCCGCTGTTAACAATTGATTGTGTAATTGCCGGTACATTAAGCTTAGTTGCCGCAGCCGAGCTCACACTCTGGTTGGTTATTATATAGCTCTTTATGCTAACAGATCCATCGGCTCCTGCCGGGCCTTGCGGTCCTGCCGGGCCTTGTGCTCCCGTAGCTCCTGTAGCGCCAGTAGCTCCTGTAGCACCGGTTGCTCCCGTAGCACCAGCAGCCCCTGTAGCTCCTGTTGGACCAGCCGGGCCTCTCGGGCCAACCGCACCTGTAGCACCGGTGGCGCCTGTTGCACCTGTTGCGCCAGTAGCGCCTGCCGGGCCTTGCGGACCTATTGGACCCGTTGCACCTGTAGCCCCCGTTGCGCCGGTTGCACCTGTTGGGCCTGCCGGGCCTGCCGGGCCAATAGGGCCTGTTGCTCCCGTTGCCCCTGTTGCTCCTGTAGCGCCGGTGGCACCTGTTGGGCCGGGTATGCCCGTTGTTGCTCCTTGTGGGCCTTGTGCCCCCGTTGCGCCTGTATCTCCTTTTGGCCCCTGTGCCCCATCGGCACCTGTTGCCCCGGTTGGGCCGGGTGTTTTATCCTTTTTGCATGAGTTTACACTGATCATGCAAAGCAATAAAACGGGTAATAAAAGTCGTAGTCTTCCCATAAAATATATTTTTAGTAGTATATAGTAGCTTTAGTACGGATATGTGGATAATTAGTTTCAAAAAACAGCGAAACAAAGCACTCTTTTTATTATTAATTAATTTTTTAGCAAAAAAGGTTATCAACAGGCTTATTAAACAAATGTATAAAAGACAGTGCAACAAAATCCTTAATGGTTTCGTTATACTTAAAAAACATTTAACCTATGAACAAACTAAGCAACAATTTACACGCACGGGTCCATAATTGGATGGATGCGATCGGCTTTAGGCTCAACGCTTCGCAAACAAATGGTAAAAATAATGTTACAATCAATCATTATTTTTTTGAAACTTTCAACTTTTTTGAAAAAGCCACCAGAAATCACCCTGAAAGTGCCAAATTTCTTTGCTTTGATGCCTATGGCGAAAAAATAAACGTAAAATCGCTGCTCGATATACAGGTTGCATTTTTTGAAAACATAAGTCAGCTTAAATAATACCTGCTTTATTGCCGCTATTTGTTCGATAGTAAAAGATATTTCAACGGCATCAACGCATGCCAAAATCATAAAAAAAGCCTGCTTAAATAAATTTTTAAGCAGGCTTTTTTATTTGGCCATTTTTATTGGAGAATAAATTAGTTATCCACATTTGTTCTTGGCCAGCAATTAAGGTATCCTTTACCGGTATTTTCTTTCGGCATTTCTTCGCCATTAATGCCGCGTATAACGCCACCACCGGGCAGGTTAACTATTGGCCTTGTTGGGTTTAAGGCTTCTTTTATGCGCAGCTTTAAATCAGCATAATGCGCGGCTGTTAATGCGTCGCCTCCCTTTGGTAAGCCGGCGTCAATTTTCTTTAGCTCGGCACGCACCATAGGCCTTATATCTGATAATGCCATATTAATTGGCGTCAATCCAAATGAAGCCAATACCTGCGGTGGAAAGCCGGGGAAGCCCCTGAAATCATCAGTTAATAAACTCCTTAGGTTTTCCACATAACCGCGCTGTAAGTTACGTTTAAACGCATCTGGCTTGCCGGCTGCAAAAATAGCCGGGCGTAGGTCATTCAGCAATTCGGCTACGGTATAAGCGGCTGTGCCATTTTTAGCTTCGTTATCATACATACGGGCCAGCCTTGATTGGCTAAGTACGTTGCCAAGCACCGCTACCTGCACTCCTTTAATGCGGTTATACATTACGCCATTATCAAACTTGCCCAGCTCGGCTTTATCAATAAGCCAGTAAGGTGTGGTAAATATTTGTTTATTTAAAAATTCAACGGCATCATGTTGCAGGCCTTTACCAACAAAATCATATACCGGGCCTTTTTGATCATATGTTTTAAAGTTTTCGTTCATGCCGCCAATGTTGGTGGTTACATGGCCCATATAACGGTAATACTGGCCTAAAACCTCGTTATAAAGTTCGCTTACATCACCATAGTCTTCATTTTTTTGATAGGTCCATTTTTCAAGGTTTGGCAAAATGCGTTTCAGGTTGGCAATACCATAGGTACTTGCCTTCATCGCGTTATCGCCTAAATCTTCATTTTGCAGGCGCGGATCAATTGATGTTCCCTGGCGGCCAAAATAGTACAGGGGATTGCCTGCTTTTTTGTTTGTCCAGTCGGCCAGTATGTCTTTCTCCTCATCGGCAGTTTTATTGCCGGGGAACCAGCTATAACCCCATTTTACAGCCCAAAGATCGTACTCGCCAATTTGCGGATAAAGGTGCGTTACGTTATCGCCAGGTTGGGCGATATAGTTAAAACGGGCATAATCCATAATTGATGGCGCGGTACCGTGCTTATCCGTAAACGATTTTGAACGTAACGAATCGACAGCATAAGCATAGCTTGAACCAAAATTGTGGGGCAAACCAAGCGTGTGGCCAATTTCATGCGATGATACAAAACGAATCAGCTCGCCCATTTGCTCGTCGGTAAACTGGGCTTTGCGTGCGGCCGGGTTAACAGCTGCAGTTTGTATCAGGTACCAATCGCGCAGCAGGTTCATTACATTATGGTACCAGCCAACATGGCTTTCTAATATTTCGCCGCTTCGCGGGTCGGATACGTGTGGGCCGTAAGCATTTTCAACATCAGACGCAAAGTAGCGGATAACACTGTAGCGCGCATCTTCGGTACTAAATTCAGGATCCTGCTTTTTTGTAGGTGCTTCTTTACCAATAATGGCGTTTTTAAAGCCTGCGGCTTCAAACGCTTTATTCCAGTCGTTTATACCGGCAATTAAGTATGGCACCCATTTTTTTGGTGTGGCAGGGTCAATGTAGTAAACAATTTGCTTTTTAGGTTCAACCAGTTGCCCTTTGGCATAAGCTGCAGGATCTTTGGGTTCCAGTTTCCAGCGGTGAATATAGGCTGTAACCTCCGATTTTTGTTTATCAGTACCATAGTCGGTTTGGCGCTGGCCAAAAAACCCAACCCTTGCATCGCTGATGCGTGGTTTCATTGGTGTTTTTGGCAGTAATACCATTGATGTATTTAACTCGAACGTTACCGCGCCGTTTGAATTATCCGTCGGCGACTCGCCTGAACGGTAAGTTTTTAACGTGCGTGCTTCCAGGTTAATCGGGAAACTTTTGATAGTATCTATATAAGACCGTGCGCCATCAACGCCCGAAATTTTATAGGCTTTTTTCACATCGTCAGATAAGCCTATCGCTGCAATATCTCCATTGTAAAAATCTGTTACATCAACTAAAACCCCGGTTGTATCTTTATTAAAAGCCTTGATATCAAAAGAGGCCAAAACCGCATCAAGGTTTGAGTTTTTAACCGATTGATACATATCAGATGTACTATCGGCCCTTACGCTATAGCTGGGTACACGAATAAAAACCTGCTTATCATGGCGCTCCCATTTCCAAACCTGTTCGTTAAGCTGTTCGCCGCCGTATTGCTGACCAAATGTTCTTAAACCGGCCGGAGTTTTTACATAGCGGGTTACAACAAGCATTTCGCGGCTTAGTAACGAATCCGGAATTTCATAGTAATACTTGCCATCAACCTTATAGGTATTAAACAATCCGCTATCAGCTTTTATCTTGCCTGTAATCAGGTCGCTGAATTTCTTGATACCCTCTTTTTTAGGGGCACCAACGGTAGCGGTAGCAGTTGTACCACCGGGGCCAGCTGTTGTTTTAAGGGTTAGAGTTTGATTTGCCGTTTGTTTTTTTGTGGCGCAGGAGGCAGCCAAAACGGATAAAATTAACGCAGTGCCGCGCATAAACTGGCCTGCCACAGGGTTTTTCTTCATTAATTAGTCTACTTAAACCGTAAACTTATGCAAAGTTTGCGGTTTTTTTATAAAATCAGTCCCTAATAAATAAAAATGGGGCAATCAAATCCTCCGCTTTAAGGTAAGCACTACCTTATCCAGCTTTTTATCATGAAAAACATCAAGCAAAAGACTCCTGTCGTTCCTCGATCGGAATAATGCGTCAATTTCTTCAAGGCTCATTTTAGAAACCGGCTTAAAGTTAATGGCCACTATCTCATCATCCCGCTCCAGTCCTATTTCGTCACCGGCCGATCCGGGCTCCACGCGGTTAATAATTATCCTATCCAAATTGGCTCCGGCAGCATAGTATTCAATGCCGCTCATATCGTGCTCAAAAGGTTCTTTAAAATTCATATTAGGTTTCAAATACATCGAATTACCCGTATAATCGAATATCACCGAAAACCGCTTAAGCACACCAATCCCCAGGTTACCATCCCTGGGTATCGAAAGCCGGGTTTGGTTATTGCCATCATCGGGAAAGGATGATATGATCCCTTTTATTTTAAACTTACCTATTTCAAGCGATTCCAGGCGGGCAATAAACCCGTTAATGGGCCCGTTTAACCCAATGCCGAGATTGGCCGACGCAATAAACTTTTGCGGCAGCCCATAAATAGGTATAATTTTTTCGAGCGATATGGGGTGCCCGGCTCCCAAATCAATAATCAGCTTGCTTTTTACCACACGACCTCCCTGCAGTATCACATTGCTTACTACATAGGGCTTTCGGTCTTCAATGGTTATGGGTATCTGCGTACCTTTCCTGAAAACCTTAAGGTCTTTGGGGCGGCTAACAGTTACCGTGCTATCCTGAAAATCTATTTTAACAGCCAGGTTATTAAAAAACTCGTAGCCTATAAGCCCGTGTATAGGCATGCCTGCATAACCCGACAAGCTAAAAAGATCTTTTTTTAATATAGCTGCTGCCACATCATAACTTACCAGCCCCGGAATATCTATATTTAAGGCCGAGGTTACATAAGCTTCGGCATCTGCCCCTTCGCCAAGCCCGGGTATTTTTAACGTACGTTTATTGGGGATGCTTATAGAATCGGCTAACTTGGGGTCGGTGATGATCATGAGGCCAACGCCGGTATCTAAAATAAAATTAAATGGGCCCCTGTTATTGATGCTTAATTTAATAACCATAAGGTTACGCACCAGTTTAAAAGGTATAGTTACTTTTTTTTTGCGGGCATCTAAATCAAAGTACTGCGCAT
The DNA here is from genome assembly GCF_056402115.1 of Mucilaginibacter sp. P4_C11. Classification (NCBI taxonomy): domain Bacteria; kingdom Pseudomonadati; phylum Bacteroidota; class Sphingobacteriia; order Sphingobacteriales; family Sphingobacteriaceae; genus Mucilaginibacter; species Mucilaginibacter sp. P4_C11. The sequence continues at coordinate 153,373 of NZ_JBFUIA010000016.1, forward strand.
GGGCTGTTGTGAAACAGAATGCCAGCAGGCACAAGAGCCACAACGACCGGAAATGCTTTAGTTTATGAAATAGCTTAAGTAACAATTTGGTATAATTGGTAATATTAAATTTACGACATTAATTGGTTAAATAAATAAATATTTATGCGGGGCACAACATTTACATTTCTGATAACAATTTGCGGTTTATTATTGGGGAGTTGCAGTATTCAAAGCCATTCCATCAATAAACGGAATATTAAAAAGCAGTTTGAACAATCGCAGGTTTCCAATGATCATTTTACCGGTTTTGCTTTATACGATATGGATCAAAAAAAGATGGTATTTGAGCTAAATTCTGATAAATATTTTACCCCGGCATCAAACACCAAACTATTTACTTTTTATACCTGCCTTAAAATGCTGGGCGATTCGATACCGGCATTAAAGTACGAAGTGCACAATGATTCACTGGTGTTTTGGGGCACCGGCGACCCTTCCTTTTTACACAGCGACCTGAAGGGGGTTAATGGTTTTAATTTTTTAAAGAACAGTGGTAAAAACCTGTATTGGTCGGCCACCGGTTACACCGGTAAAATTTTTGGCCCTGGATGGGGATGGGATGATTATAATGACGATTACCAGCAGGAACTAAGCGCTTTCCCGATAGAAGATAACGAAGTATTTTTATATGGCGATGCCGATGGCAACCTGCAGGTAAAACCGCAATATTTTAAAAGGTTTTTAACCCGCGACCCCGATTTTAAACCTGCCGGATTTAGGGTACAGCGCGATTTGTTAACCAATCGGTTTGCCTATCCGCAAACAGACATTCCTAAAAAATTCAACCAACTGGTACCCTGGAAAACAAGCGACATGCTTACAAAGCAGTTGTTGGAAGATACCTTAAAAAAGCCTGTTTACCTAACGTACCTGCCCATCAGCAACTCGGCTAAAATTATTTATAACACCAACGCCGATTCCGTTTACCGACGGATGCTGCAGCCCAGCGATAATTTTATAGCCGAACAATTGTTGCTGGTTTGCTCGTCGGTAAAGTTTAATATGCTGAACACCGATTCGGTGATCAATTATTCGAAGAAAAACTTTTTAAATGATTTGCCCGATGAGCCGCAATGGGTGGATGGATCGGGCCTTTCGCGCTACAACCTGTTTACCCCGCGCAGCATCGTAAAATTACTATGCAAAATTGCCGACGAAGTTAAAAATGATACCCTGCTGCACAGCCTGATGCCCGCCGGAGGACTAACCGGTACTATTAAAAATGCTTATAAAACAGACAACGGGAAGGCCTTTGTTTGGGCCAAAACCGGGTCGTTATCCAATAATCATAACCAAAGCGGCTACCTGGTAACCCGAAAAGGCAAGCACTTGGCTTTCGCTTTCATGAACAACAATTTTACCCGGCCAAATAAAGATATCAGGGGCGAAATGGTGAGGGTGATGACATGGATACATGAAACCTATTAAATAAAACAGATGTCTATTCCTTTCTAAAATGCGCTCAGGGCTTTTTATTGACAGCGAGACAGTAATGTTTTAAAATTCCCGCCTTGTTTTAGTTTTGGTTTTTATTTTATGATAATTCACAATGTGTTGATTATTAGCCAAATGGTACTTTTTACTGTTTCACCTATGACGCAACACAATAAAAAAGTCTTAATTCTTGATTCTTGTCTCTTGATTCTATTTTACCTTTGCCCCTATGGAAACCATCACCTGGCATAATTTTGAGCAAGTAGAGTTGCGGGCAGGTACTATATTAGAAGCTATCGATTTCCCCGAGGCACGTAAACCAGCTTTTAAAGTAAGGGTTGATTTTGGCGAATTTGGCATCAAATGGTCAAGCGCACAAATTACCAAACACTATACAAAGGAAAGCCTTGTAGGCAGGCAAATATTGGGCGTAATTAATTTCCCTAAAAAACAGACAGGCAAATTCATGTCGGAGTTCCTGGTAACCGGCCTTGCCGACGAAAATGGCGATATAGTACTGGCCGCTGTTGATAAACCTGTGCCCAACGGCAGTAAACTAATTTAAATGAGGTATATAAATTTCGAAGACGAGCCCGCCATATCCCCCGACGATTTTTTTATGGGCGAAGCCTTAAAAGAGGCCCGGTATGCCCTGGAGGAAGATGAAATCCCTATTGGCGCTATAGTAACCTATGGGGGCAAGATCATAGGCCGCGGCCATAACCTTACCGAACGCCTTAACGATGTAAGTGCCCATGCAGAAATGCAGGCACTTACAGCGGCGGCAAACTCAATGGGTGGTAAATACCTGCAGGGCTGTACCCTATACGTAACTATGGAACCATGTGTAATGTGTGCCGGGGCATCCTACTGGTTCCAGGTAGCGCGGATAGTGTTTGGCGCTTATGATGTAAAGCTGGGCTTTGGCAGGCTTAACCAAAAAATAACCCACCCCAAAACCGTAATCACCGGTGGCATCCGCGAAAATGAATGCTCAGAACTGGTGAAGAATTTTTTCAGGAGCAAGAGGGGAAAGCTCTGAACCGGAATTCATCGAATTAAAGAATTATTTGAATTGCACCCTTTCTAATTCTGTCAATTCATAAATTCGATGAATTCAGGTTCAGACATTATACACAACCTTGACAATATTTTTAGAACAAAAAGTAAAATCTACTCTTATATTTGTTACATAACAATCATTAAACTTTAAAATTGTAATTATGGCATTTACACTACCGGCGTTATCCTACGCTACCGATGCATTGGAACCGCACATTGATAAACTGACCATGGAAATTCACCATGGCAAACATCACCAGGCTTATGTTACTAATTTAAATAAAGCCCTTGAAGGCAAGCCAGAAGCTGATAGCAGCATTGAGGATATCATCAAAAATATTTCAAAATTCGCGCCTGCTGTACGTAATAATGGTGGCGGTCACTACAACCACTCCCTGTTCTGGACTTTACTTTCACCAAATGGTGGCGGCGAACCTACGGGCGCTTTGGCTGCTGCAATTACCAGCACTTTTGGTTCAATTGCCGATTTAAAAACTAAAGTTAACGAAGCCGGTGCAACCCGCTTTGGATCGGGCTGGGCATGGTTAATTGTTACTGCTGATAAAAAACTGGCTGTAACATCAACCCCTAACCAGGATAACCCATTGATGGACATTGCCGAAGTAAAAGGCACTCCAATTTTAGGTATCGATGTTTGGGAACATGCCTACTACCTTAAATATCAAAACCGCCGTCCTGATTATTTAGCAGGCATCTGGAGCGTAATTAACTGGGCACACGTTGCCGAACTTTATGCAAAAGCGATAGCTTAATTTAAGCTGCCCATTAAAATATAAACGGCCCCGTACAATGTAACGGGGCCGTTTTTGTAACATATGACCACTGATATACTAAAGCTTAAAGTTGAACAAATAAAATGGGAAGCCCCAGATACGGCTACCTTTTACCTGTCCAATACACCCGGCCAGCCTGTGCCATACAAAGCCGGGCAATTCCTCACATTGATATTTAATCACCGCAACGAGGAAATCCGCAGGTCATACTCTTTGAGTTCGTCGCCAGACGAGCCCTTGCTTGCCATCACCATAAAACGTATTAGCAACGGCGAAATCTCGCGCTTTATGCTTACCAAAATAAAAGCCGGCGATGTGCTCAATGCCCTGGTACCGGCAGGCAGGTTTACGGTAAGCAGCTATGTACAAGATAAATACATACTGTTTTTTGCAGGCGGCAGCGGTATAACCCCCATATTCTCGCAGCTAAAATATATCCTGAACCACCCAGGCAAAAGCAGGCTTACGCTTATTTACAGCAACCAGGATGCCGGCTCCATACTATTCAGAAGCGAACTCGACCAGCTTGCCACCCTTCACCCCGGCAGATTTAAGGTCATCCACCTCCTGAGCAGTGAAGCCAACCGCCTGAATGCCGACAGGGTTGAAAGCCTAATCCGGCAATTGGTACCTTCAGACATAGAAAAGGCCGAATTTTACCTCTGCGGGCCATTTCCTTACATGCGGATGATTCGCTTTGCACTGGTATATATGGGGATTGACCCTAACCAGATCCGCAGGGAAAACTTTGTTTTAGAGACCGTTGCAGTATCTGCTACGGCCACCAATTTTGCCCCCCGCAATATCAGGATCAAATTCAACGGCGAAGTTCACGACCTGCCCGTGGGCGAAAACCAATCCATATTGCAGGCTGCCCTGCAAAACAACCTGCCACTACCCTACAGCTGCCGCAGTGGGGTATGCTCTACCTGTACGGCCAGGTGTATTACCGGAAAAGTAGAGATGGTAAAAAACGATGTCCTCACCGATGCCGACCAGGACGCTGGCCTCATCCTCACCTGCACCGGCCACCCGGTTACTGATAATGTGGAAATTACTTTTGAGTGATTTTGTGGGCATAAAATGGTAGGATAAGGAGCAAGAATAAGTAACCGATAAAGCTTCGTCTCAAATCTCATATCTCACGTCTCAAATCCAACTCCTATTGTAGCGTTTGCAAAAAAACATCCGTAATGCTTTTATATATACTTACTAACCATTACTATGAAGCAAATTTTTACACAAAGGGCAGGCATGATCGGGATGATATGTTTGCTTGCGGTTTCTTTAACATCGTGCCTTAAAGACCACGATGACCACCAATACATAGCACCTAAAATAGCTTTGGTTTCGGCAATCAATGCCTCGCCCGATGCGCAGCCGGTTGATTTTTTCCTCGACCAGAACCGGGCCAATAACTTTTACATCCCAAGCGGCGAAAGTTTGGATTACATCAACGCCTATACCGGCAAACGCACCATCACATTTTACGTAGGCAATAGCAGCCAAAAAATCATCAGCGATACGGCTACTTTTGCCGCCAATAAGCTTTACTCGGTATTTTTGGCTAACGTGGTAAGCGCGCCTGCCATACTGGTTATCCCCGACTCGGTAGGCGTACCGGATGAAGGCAAAGCCGGCATCCGCTTGGTTAACCTGAGCCCCGATAACCAGGCGCTCGACCTGGTTGTTAAAGGCGGCGCCACCCTGGCATCGGCAAAAACCTACAAACAATACACCCCGTTTGTAACCGTTACCGGCGGCAGCACCTATACCTTCGAAATTCATAAGGCCGGTACAGCTACCGTATTGTATACCCTTACCGATGTGCGCATCAAAAATAAAACGCTCAACACCATCTGGGTGCAGGGCCTTTCGGCAGCTACCGATACAAAAAAGCTGACCGCTCATGTGCAGGAGAATGTATATTATTATTAGTTGATTAGGTGAGTGGTTGATTGGGTTGACTGGGTTAACAGGCGTTAAAGAATAAGCCTCGCTTTTCAACTTAATCAACCACTCAACCTAATCAACCACTCACCAAACACTGCCTTTCAACTTAATCAACCACTCGCCCAATCAACCACTTACCAAACAAGGGCGTTGCCCCATTGGTAGAAATGGGGCCGGGCTGTGCGCTCATACGCCTGCAGGCATTAAGCTCATGGGCCTGTATCCGCTGCCATCCCTAACGCGAACGCCGGGTATGCTATCGCTGAAGATAAAAATCGTTTTAGCATGGCGGTTACCTGTCAGCGGGGCTATTGTGAGACCATCGATACATTTGCTAATCCGTTTTAGCATAGCGTTTACCTATCAGCGGGGTACACGCGACACGCGTGCACCAGCGGAGGTCAGAAAGCAGGCGAAATTGGATGCTTCGCATATTTGCAGATGCCGGTAAGGCAAATGGTAACAACACTCATTATCAATTTTGGGAACAGGAAAATCATCCAATTGAGTTGCATCCGAAATCTAATCTTTTTTCACAAAAATTAGAATACATTCATCAAAACCCTGTTAAAGCAGGTCTGGTTACTGAAGCTGCCGACTATCTTTACAGCAGTGCCAGTAATTACGAGGAAAAAGGTGGTATTTTAATGGAAGTTGAGTGCTGTTACTAAATACAGGAATTTAGTAAGAAAATCACAAGTCAGCCACCCACATCCAAACCCACAAGACTGCGCCAAGGGTGGGGCGGTAACATCAAGAACAAAGCATTATTATTTTTGCCCTGCTAACTTAAATCCCTGTGGGAGTTCAATAATTTTAGGATCTATTGCTTTCCCGATGAATTTAGCCGGCGCGTTAGTAGTTTGTTTAATCCAATATCCCTTGCTGTTGTGATATAGATACCAGTTGATAATATACATACCCTCGTCGCCACCATAACGGGGGCCTGCAAAAATGGCGAGCAATTCAATACGATTGCTTTTAATGACAGGCGTGCTGCCAAAATACACATTGTATTTATCATACGTCAGGTACGGAGCAGTTTTAAAAGTGGCAAAGTCGGCACCGGGCAATGGAACAAGCGTGGTTTGATTAAAAAAGAAAACGTTATTTTTATAGCTGTAGTAATTGTTGCCGATGTACGATAAAAAACGGGCATCGAAGTTTGTAATGGCGGTATCCCTGTAAAAAAGATGGCGGTCTTTAGCAATCAGGTCGTTGTGCAAAAACCTTACCTTGCCGTCTAATATATCCAGAAGCGGGCCATTCCAAAAATATCGGGACGGCATCGATTTTAACTTTTCTATTTCGTGATTTGTTAACCCCGTTACAAACTGGCGTTTGTTGAGATCATAAACTTGTTTGGCATAGATGAGAAACAGGGAGTTTTCACTCAGGAAAGTATTATCGGGTGTTACTGGCACGGCGTAATTAAAGGAGAATTTAATGGCAATTACTTTTTTTGCTTTGTCATCCCACCCCCGGTAATAAACACCATTTTTATCATAAAACAAGTCGCTATACCTAAACATGTGAAAAGTTGCTGGGTCAAGTCCGCTCTCGAAAGGCATATCATGCAGATAAAACCGATAGCCATCTGTTAAAATTACGGTATTTACCTGCTCCCATGTTTTTACCAGCTCCTGGTGATATTCCGCTCCTTCAACAACCGTTGTATCGCAGTAAACGTGATAACGGTCTGCACTGTAACTGGATGATATCCCTTTCAACGATTGCAGATCTATACTTTTTACAATCGTCATTTTAAGTAGATAGACAACCTCATCATCGGTTTTAGCAAGTGAATGGTTAATCGAATGCAGCTTTTTACCATGATAGGTCAAAACCGTATCAGCACTGTAAGTCCAGGCTTTATCATACAACCCGTTGAAGCTTTTAACATCGGCAATTGGAATTCTTTTATTTAAATAATAAACTGAATTCTTATCTTTAAAATAAGTAGCGTTGCCATTTAAGGCAATAAAAGTCGACGCGTCAGCATCTTTTATTTCGGATTGATTATCATACACAACCCGTTTGGTCTTCCATATATAATGACTTTTCTCGTAGTTCCCCCTTATGAGCTCAAATCCGGCGGTATCTGTTTTAATTAACTTACCTTCAAAATATACCCCGTTTTTATCAATGGCAAATCTGGCGGCTTCCCGCCATTCCATAGTTTTAAAAGATACCATATCGGGATGTAGTATTGTCCTGGTGTTACAATCCTGGTAAACTACATATCCTGGATTAATAATATAAATCGCGTCTCCGGCATAAATACATCTGGAGTAGCTCAATGGATATGCTGCCATTTTACTTTGAGCGTTCAGGATTTTAGTGGCAGATAGCACCAGCGTAATAATAAGTATCGATACTAATCGCTTTTGAAAAAACATAAATTTATTACTTCATCTAAGTTACATTTTATTGAGGAGATAACTTATCAATTATGCCAATCGTGCGCCCCCCGCTGCCGTGAGGGCCTCCCTTGTGGCCCGCATGCAAATCGCAACGATCATTTGTAGCACAAATCAAAAATCTTCGCCCGCAGCTCGCGTTAGTGATGGAAGTGGGTACCGGCCCGCGCCTAATGCCTTGTGCGCGTATGAACGTACAGCACGGGCCGCAGGCAACACCATAATTAAATTCAAAAGTTAAAACTCAAAAGTCAAAAAAAAGGGGGGGGGGGGGGCGGTCATTGGTTCACTGGTTCATTGGCGAGATGGTCATTTAGCTTCTGGTTGGCGTTATCAGGCTGAAACAGCAGGGCTATTGTGAGGCTATCGATACATTTGCTAATCCGTTTTAGCATGGCGTTTACCTATCAGCGGGGTACCCCGATTAACCATCAGGGGCACCAGCGTGTTACCATTCGGCGAAACCATCCGGACAACAGGACTCTGCGGACAGCCGGGCCATCTCAATGCCGGGTTTATCTCTCCCGAATAAATTGACCGTTTAGCGATACTTTTTGAACGTTTGACCCTCAGTTCACTTCATAGTTACCGCCTACCTTTGACTTATCAAATAAAAGAAGCAATGACAACATTTACGTTAAAAAGCAAGGAGCTGGGCGGGCAATTAAACACAGAACAATACGCAGCTAGCATGGGTTTTACCGGGCAGAACCGTTCGCCGCAGCTTTATTGGAAGAACGCTCCGAAAGAAACAGCGGCTTTTGCCCTGACCATGTACGACCCGGACGCACCAACAGGCAGTGGTTTCTGGCATTGGGTAGTTTTTAATATCCCGGCCGGGGTAACCGAATTGCAGGCGAATGCAGGCGACATCAGCAAAAACTTGTTACCCGAAGGCACCATACAAAGCAACACCGATATGGGTTTTCCCGGTTATGCTGGCGCGGCACCACCTGAAGGCCCAGCGCACCGTTACCTGATCACCGTTTATGCGCTGGGGCAAAAACTGCAATTAGATCAAAATGCTACGCCAGCCTATGTGGGATTCAACCTGCATTACGCAACGCTTGCCAAAGCTACGTTGCTGGTTTATGGGCAAAAGCATTAAATTAGCCTGAAATGAAACAAGCAGAACCGATTAGTATTTTTAGTTACCGGGCCGAAGGGGCCAGTATCAGGAACCGGATCACGCTGCAGCAAAATCTTTTTAGTTTCCTGCTGGAAGGCGAAAAGACTGTTCATTATGCAGGCAAAGTGGTGAGCATTATACCGGGGCAGTTTTTGCTGCTTGCCGCCGGTAATTGCCTCATGAGCGAAAAAATAGCGGCGCCGGGTAGCAATTACCGAAGTATCCTGATCTCTTTTGATAACCGCGTACTGGCCGATTTTTTTATCCGGCACCAGGACCTGCTTCTGGCGACCGCCAATCAACTACAGGAGGAGCCTATCCTCCGCTTCGAACAAGATGCCTTCGTCCAAAACTTTGTCAGTTCTTTGGGGCATATGCTTGCTGGAAATCAAGCCATCTCGCCAAATATGCAGCAATTAAAATTGTATGAGCTATTGCTTTACCTGGGCGAAAGTTACCCCGGAACTTTACAAAAACTGCGCGGCATGAGCCAGCAGGCAGCCGACGATATCGTTATCAGGCAAGCGGTAAATGCCAATATTGATCAGCCGGTGAGCGTAGAAGAACTGGCCTTTTTGTGCAATGCAAGCTTATCAACCTTTAAGCGGCGCTTCGCCAGGCTTTACGGCACTTCGCCCAGCAAATGGCTGCTGGAAAAAAGAATGGAGAAAGCCGCACAGCTACTTAAGCAAAATGGTCACAAAGCCAGTGATATTTATTATGAACTGGGTTACCAGAACTTATCCAGCTTTATACAATCTTTTAAACAGGTACATGGTATAACGCCCAAACAGTATCAATTAAATAATTAGAAAAAATGACCAAACAATATTTTACGGCCTTGGCTACTTACAACAGCTGGGCGAATGATAAAGCTATTGGCTGGCTAAGCCAAATTAGCGATGAGCAATGGGAACAACCATTGACCAGCAGTTTTAGTAGTGTTAGGCAAACGGCAGTACATATTGCCAGTGCGGAAAAGATTTGGATAGATTTCTGGACAAAAGCACCAGCGGCCATCTACCTTTCCGCTCATTTTGACGGCTCTAAAAATGACCTGATCGATATCTGGAAAACGGCTTCAGTCGGGATGCAAAATTTTATAAAAAACTGCCCGGAAGAAAATTATGCAGATCCCGTAACCTTTGTCTACCCCAGGGGAGGATCAGGGCAATTGCCTTACTGGCAAACATTTGCGCATAGCATCAACCATTCAACCTACCATCGCGGGCAATTGGTAACACTATTAAGGCAGGCAGGTTTTGACAAACTCTCATCGCTCGACCAGGTAACCTATTACCTTACCCATCTAAATAGCTAAGTGTAATTGATTATGATAGCGCAATTGTTTATTAATAGCAGGTAGCGACTTGGCCGTTTTGGGAAGCATACCGAAAGTTGGTGTTAGGGGCTTTCTTTTTCTTTTAGAGCTTTTTTTCAGTTCGTTTTAACAATACAAAACCCCAAGCCAGCTCATGCTAAATGCCCCATGCCGGTCTAACTTTCCGCGTTCCATTTACTTGTCCTATGTCTTCAGGCTGCCGGATAGTTTTATGCGGCCGGGTATTTAAAGGAATCCCCCGTTTAAAGTAACCGCCACGCAATACTGCACCACAACAAACGTTACTGTTTTATTACCTGAACTGTTGCAAAAATGATCCGAAAGCTGCTTTTTGTTTTATTGCCGATATTGGTGCTGGTATCCGGCTGCCATAAACATAGTTTTAATAAGCCCAGGTTAGATAGTTTGTTGGTTACCCTGAATGCGCATGAGCAAAACATGGGTAGCATCGCGATAGCAGATAACGGAACAATTGTTTACCAAAACGCTTTTGGCTACAGCCGGGTAAATGGCACTATTAAAACGCCGGCAAATATCCACACCAAGTACAGGGTAGGGTCTATCACCAAGATGTTCACTGCTGTTATGATCTTTCAGCTTATTGAAGAGGGTAAGCTAACGCTGACTACTACATTGGCTAAGTACTACCCGCAATTACCCAATGCAAGCAAGATTACTATTGCCCAAATGCTGAGCCACCACAGCGGGCTTCATAATTTCACCGCTGATTCGGGTTATGTTAAATATATGGGCAAGCCGAAATCCGAAACGGAAATGACAGCCATTTTTGCAAAACAGAAAGCCGATTTTGAGCCCGGTATTAAAGCCGCGTATAGCAATACAAATTTTGTACTGCTGGGTTACATCATCGAAAAAATTACCGGTAAAAGCTATCCCGAAGAATTAAAGGAGCGGATTACAACCAAAATAGGATTGGAAGATACTTACTACGGCACTAAAACCGATCCCCTAAATAATGAAGCTTATTCCTATAACTACATCTCCGGATGGAGCCAGGTGCCCGAAACAGATATGAGTATTCCGGGCGGCGCAGGGGCCATTATAGCTTCACCTACCGACCTGGTTCACTTTATCGACGCGCTTTTTGCAGGTAAACTCATCAGTAACGCAAATTTAGAGCACATGAAACTGATGAAGGATAATTTTGGTATGGCGATGTTTATTTTTCCCTTTGATGATAAAACAGGCTATGGGCACGACGGCGGTATCGACGGATTTTTGAGTCAGCTTATTTATTTCCCGGCCGATAAGCTGTCGGTAGCTTATGCTGCTAATGGGCTACGGTATCCTACTGATGAGATTGTGATGGATGCTTTGAGCATTTATTATAACAAGCCCTTTGCAATGCCCGAATTTAAGAGCGTTGAGCTTAAAAGTGCCGATCTTGATAAATACCTCGGCAATTACACCAGCGCCAAAATGCCCTTAAAAATAGCTATTACTAAAAACAAAACAACGTTGATAGGGCAAGCCACCGGCCAAAGCGCCTATCCGCTTGAGGCCAGGGGTAACGATAAATTTGTACTGGATTTGGCAGGGGTTTCACTTAGGTTTGATACCGTTAAGCATACTTTTTATTACTTTCAAAATGGTGAAACCTATTTGTTTACCAGGGTTAAATAGGTGGAAACAATCCATGGTTAAACTGTAAAATTTTCCTATTGTTGTTTCTCCGTTCCCGCAAGGTTTCCCTTGTTATTGAAGTTACCAATGTATGGGCGAACCGCCTGGTTGGCGACGAACAAGAATTTGCCGACACCGAATGGCTGCCTGGCCACCGCGAAGGCCATTTTTTAAAAGAATTTCCAGATTGGTTCCTAAACAAGCAAGCCCGGCCATCAAAAGGACGTTTCTGCTTTACAACCTGGAATTATTTTGATAAAAACTCGCCGTTAATACCGTCAGGGTTACCTGGCCCGGTAACTATTACCAGCGAATAATTTTAATTTTGTTATAAAAAATATACCTATGATCCTGAGTGTTAAAAATATTGGTGTGTGTGGTTTATTGTTATTGGCATCGCTAAAAATATCTGCCCAAATCGCTGTATCGGGTCTGCGGTGCGAATATCGGGATACACCTCTGGGCATAAATACACCAAACCCGCAGCTTAGTTGGCTTTTGTTATCTAATGCACAAAATGTTAACCAAACTGCTTACCGCATATTAGTTGCTGATGATCCGTTGCTGTTACAGAAAAACGATGGAAACATTTGGGACACAAAGAAGACAATGTCTGATCAGTCTATCCAGGTTATTTTCACAGGCAAAAAACTAACAGATGCAAAGGTTTATTACTGGAAACTAATGGTTTGGGATAACCACGGTAAACCTTCGGCCTGGAGCAAGCCTTCACAATGGCAGATGGGCTTATTAACAGCCGACGACTGGAAAGGTGCAAAATGGATAGCTTATGAAAACATTCCCGATTCATTGCGCCTGGTACCTGCTATTGCGAATACCGGTGACAACAGGTGGAATAAAGGCAAAGACATTTTACCCATACTACGCAAGGAAATTAATATAAAAAGGGAAATTAAAAAGGCGACCATATTCATCACCGGACTTGGTCAGTTTGAATTAAGCATCAATGGAAAAAAGGTTGGCGACCACTTTTTAGATCCGGGATGGACACAATATGATAAACATGCTTTATACGTTTCGTTCGACATTACTAAAAACCTGGTAAAGGGCGATAATGCATTTGGGGTAATGCTGGGGAATGGTTTTTACTACATCCCGGGCGAACGCTATCATAAACTGAAAGGCGCCTACGGCTATCCCAAAATGATATGCCGTGCGTTAATTGAATACAAAGACGGTACAACCCAGAATATGGTGAGCGACGAAAGCTGGAAAGCAGCCCCCGGCCCGGTTACATTTTCAAGCATTTACGGTGGCGAAGATTACAACGCGACCTTATACAATGAAGGTTGGGATAAAGCCGGCTTTAACGATACACAGTTCAGGAAGGCAGTTGTTGTATCCGGCCCCCCGATACTTGAAGCGCAGGCGGCGGAACCGTTAAAGATATCCGATCAGTTTACCGTTAAAAAAATTACGCACCCCAAGCCAGGTGTTTGGGTGTATGATATGGGGCAAAACGCATCGGCCATTCCGCAAATAATGGTAAAAGGTAAGCGCGGGGCTGTTGTTAAAATTACCCCTGCCGAGCTTTTGGACGACAAAGGCCTTGTTATGCAGGCCCCTGTTGGAAGCCCTGTTTACTTTAATTATACGCTTAGCGGTCAGGGTACCGAGGTATGGCATCCGCAGTTTATGTATTATGGTTTCCGCTACGTTCAGGTTGAGGGCGCGGTGCCTGCAGACCAAGCCGAAAGTTCGGCGCTGCCCGCCATTGTAGAAATTAAAAGCCTGCATACCCGCAACAGCGCTGCTACAATCGGATCATTCAGTTGCTCCAATGAATTGTTCAATAAAATATTTAAGCTGATTGACTGGGCTATAAAAAGCAACACAGCCAGTGTATTTACCGACTGCCCTCACCGCGAAAAGCTGGGGTGGCTGGAAGAAGCACACCTGGTTGGCAGTTCGATACACTATAACTATGATATTGCCACCCTTTGCCGTAAAGTGATAAAGGATATGATAAACGCGCAAACAAAAGACGGTTTAATACCCGACATAGCGCCAGAGTTTGTACAGTTTGACGGTGGTTTTCGCGATTCGCCTGAATGGGGAAGCAACGGTATTATTTTGCCGTATTACGTTTACCAATGGTACGGTGATAAACAAATATTGAACGAGAGTTATGATATGATGACACATTATGTGGCCTATCTTGAAAAAAAATCAAAGGGCCATATCCTGTACTTCGGCCTCGGCGATTGGTATGATATAGGTCCGGGGGATCTGGGGCCGTCGCAATTGACGCCTGCAGGAATAACCAGCACCGCCATTTACTATTATGATTTAACCCTGCTATCAAAAATTGCCCGGATACTAAATAAGCCCGAAGACGAACAAAAATATACCGCATTGGGCGTCGAGGTAAGAGCTTCATACAACAAAACGTTTTTTAATACACAAACAAGTCAATACGGTACAGGCAGCCAGGCGGCCAATGCCATGTCGGTATATATGGGACTGGTCAATCCCCAAGATAAAAATAAGGTAGTTGCCAACCTTGTGCAGGATATCCGTAATCATAACAATGGTATCACTGCCGGCGACATTGGTTACCGCTATTTATTGAGGGTATTGGATGATGCAGGCCGTTCTGATGTAATATTTGATATGAATAACCGCTCAGACGTGCCGGGTTATGGTTACCAGATTGCACAGGGAGCAACATCGCTTACCGAATCGTGGCAGGGTAACCGTATATCCAGCAATAACCATTTTATGCTGGGCCACTTAATGGAATGGTTTTATAGCGGCCTTGGAGGCATCAGGGCAGATACAGGATCAATAGGCTTCCGCCATATTATCATTCGTCCCGAAACGGTAGGTGATGTAAGCGAGGTGAAAGTAAACTATCAATCTCCGTATGGTAATATTAGCAACGAATGGAAAAAAACACCTGCTGTTTTTTATATGAACACAACCATCCCGGTTAATGCCAGCGCAATAATTTATTTGCCGGCTAAAAAAAACAGCTTAATTAGGGAAGGCGGTAAAAGCATCATCATTAATAAAAATATAAAACTTTTAGGATTTAAAAACGGCAAAGCACTCATTAAAGCGGGATCTGGTAAGTACTCCTTTACCGTGGCTGGCAAATAGCAATGTGTGAGCAGCCTTTCTCCGGGAACTTATTGTAAAAGAAGAAGGTAGTGAGTTATAGCGGCAGATGTATCAGGGCAAACGCATCTAAATGGTCGAGCCTTAAAAACAAGTTAATTATTTTACAATCAAATAGTTAACTTGTTTTTAAGGCTCGACTAACTAAAATCGGTGGCAATTAATAAAAAAGCTACAGATGAGGGTAAGTTGGCATAAGTTTTAACAAATTGCCGCCAGAATGGAGGTTGTTGAAGACAATTCCAACAAAGGCAAACAGCCCCCGCTGGCGCAAGCCCTCTTGCTGGTGTGGCAACATACTTAGTATATTCCGGTAATGATGCCAAAAATAGTTGGTGGAATTAGTTAAAAAAAGCAGTATATAGCAAATGCAGATATAAGAGTACCCAGGCTCTGCAGAGGTGCAACCTGCCAGCAATAATATTTGCGAACGATACCATGGCCGGACGAAAGTCCGGCTTTTTTTATTCATGGTAGAGTTCAAATATGGCTAAGAAAACCTATTGCCATTTTGTTTATTCTTGAGGAACAAGTACCAT
>NZ_JBFUIA010000017.1:0-163315 GCF_056402115.1 Mucilaginibacter sp. P4_C11
AAATGAAGCTTTCAAAATTGATAAAGCTACAACACAAAATATATCTGGAGAAAAGGAGACGGAGCCTTCTTTCGCTTAGCCCAAAGGGCTAAAATAAGTAGCCCGGCAAAAGCCAGGCTACACAAGATAGTCATCCGTCGAATGATCGCCGTATGCCTTCTTTCGCAAAGGCAAAGTTAAATGAAAATATTATCGAAATAAACTTGTTTTTAATGACAGTACCTTGCGGCAGCGTTGATTTAGACTTGATTTGTTTCACCAATTCTGCTATCGTTTATTTTTCATCCTTCCCACAAAAAAGCCCGGACAATCACTCATCCAGGCTTTATATTTTCTTCCTCCCCCTTCAGGGGGCCGGGGGGCTAATTCATCCTATACGGTGCTATCAAATAAAACTCCGGGATTTGTACATTAAAGCTGGCGTTATCCATCAGGCGGGTCATCTGGTATTCGCCTTTCATGCTGCCCATGTCGGTTTTAAGGTTACAGCCCGAAACGTATTCGTGCGCATGGCCTGGTTCTATCACCGGTTGCTGGCCTACCACACCTTCGCCTTCCACTTCGCGCTTGGCGCCGTTGGAATCAAAAATATACCAGTGGCGGCTAATTAGCTGGATAGCATAATTGCTCATATTCTCGATGCTTACTTTATAGGCAAACATAAAATGATCATTAGCCGGGTTAGAATACTCGGGCTGATATATGGTTTCTATGGAAACCTTAACACCGTCTGTAATAGTGGTAACCATGAGGATTTTGTCTCGTTAAATTCAAATATAATGAAAGCGAACAAATATTAAGCCATTTCTATGGCATATTTTTCGTCAATCTCGGCCAGTATCTGTTGCACCTCCTCTAAATTGCCTGCCGTTACCAGCCTCATCCGGAATTCTTTAAAGTGATCAATCCCTTTAAAGTAGTTTGAATAGTGCCTGCGCATTTCAAAAATGCCCGTTTTTGGGCCTTTCCACTCTATAGATTTTTGCAGGTGGGTTGAGCAGGCTACAATACGTTCGGTAATGGTTGGTTTATCTAAATGCTGGCCGGTATTAAAAAAATGTTTTATTTCCCTGAAAATCCATGGGTAACCAATAGCCGCACGCCCTATCATCATACCATCTACCCCAAATTCCATTTTCCAGTCGGCCGCTTTTTCGGGCGAATCGATATCCCCATTGCCAAAAATGGGGATTTTTATACGCGGGTTTTTCTTAATATCCCTTATTAACGACCAATCGGCCACGCCTTTATACATCTGCGCGCGGGTACGGCCGTGAATAGTGAGGGCTTTTATGCCTACATCCTGCAGCCTTTCGGCCACTTCGTATACGTTTTTGGTATTATCATCCCAGCCTAAGCGGGTTTTTACAGTTACGGGCAGGTGGGTGGCGTTAACAACTGCTTTGGTCATGGCCACCATTTTATCAATGTCCTGCAATAAACTGGCGCCGGCGCCGCGGCAAGCTACCTGTTTTACCGGGCAGCCGTAGTTAATATCCATTAAGTCGGGCCCGGCAAGGGACGCTATCTCGGTAGCCTCGCGCATATGATCAATATCGCTGCCGAATATCTGGATGCCAATGGGCCTTTCGTACTCAAAAATATCCAGTTTCTGGCGGCTTTTCGCTGCATCGCGGATGAGGCCTTCGCTCGAGATAAACTCGGTATACATCATGTCCGCACCGTTTTGCTTGCACACGTAACGGAAGGGAGGATCGCTCACATCTTCCATCGGCGCCAACAACAGCGGGAACTCTCCTAAATCAATATTTCCTATTTGTACAGACATGCTTATCTTTAGCCCTGCAAAAATACGAAAATTACCCTAAATGATACAAGAACCTATAAAACAGTACACTCCGCAAACAAATACCATTAATCCCTTCCTGCAGTTTTTAACCATTACCGGGGTAACTGTTGGCCTGGTAATCGTTTTTTCGGCGATAGCAGCCGGCGTTATAATGGCTGTTTTTGGGATGAAAACCCTTACCGATACCTTCGCGTTTAATACCGGCAACCCACATCTGGGTTCGGCGTTGTGGATATTGCAAATAGTAAGCACAACTATCCCGCTGTTTCTGGCTCCGGTAATTTTCGCCCGCTTGATTATGAACAATACCCGCGAGTACCTGAAGCCCTCCTTCAACTTCAACCCGGTTTTTTTGCTGCTGATATTTACCATCATGCTTTTTTCGAACCCTATAATGGAGGCTTTAACCAATATTAATCAAAGGCTGGTTTTACCCGCTTCGTTAAAAGGACTGGAAGAGTGGATGCGGGCGGCCGAGCAATCGGCACAAAAAGCTACTGAAGCTATGCTCAGCATGAAAAACATCTGGAGCATGCTTTGGGCGGTGTTTGTGGTTGGCCTGCTTACCGCCATTGCCGAAGAGTTTTTGTTTCGCGGGGTTATCCAAACCATTTTTGTACGCCTTACCAAAAACAAACATGCTGCCATCTGGATAACTGCTATCCTGTTCAGCGCTTTTCACATGGAGTTTTTTACTTTTTTGCCGCGGGTGTTTTTGGGCGCCATATTTGGCTATTTTGTAGCGTATAGCGGCAGCATCTGGACGGGTGTTTGGGGCCATTTTTTAAATAATGGCTCGGCTGTGGTTATTACTTACCTGTATAATCAAAAAATAGTTAAGCTTAATCCCGATGATCAGCACGTATTTAATTTATGGGCCTATGCTTTTAGCTTGATAATTGTATTATTTTTGCTTTTTATATATAGAAATGTATCGATGCAAAAAAAACCGGCGCTGAGTAATTAATGGAAAAAAACTGGGTCAAAATTTTTAGTTCATCCAATTTTTATCAATCAGAGATTGTTAAACAAGTACTTATCCGCCATCATATCGATACCGTTTTATTAAACAAACAAGATTCATCGCACCGTGCCTTCGGCGATATTGAAGTTTACATTCACCAGGAGGATTTTAGCAAGGCCATCGAGATCATGATCCTCAATCAAATTAGTTTATGAAATTACGCGCCATCACCGGCTTTTTTTTTATTATCGTGATGATTGCCTCAAACCTGTTGGGCTCATACGTTTTCAGCGGGTTTTACCTTTTATTATCCGCCTTTTGCCTGTTCGAATTTTATAAACTGGTGCGGGAGGGAGGCATGACAGCCAGCCGCGAAACCGGCATTATCAATGGTGCCTTGTTTTTTTTGCTGGTTGCCGCTAATTTTTACTTCCCTGCCTGGCGTTTAATATTTTTATTACCCCTTACTTTCAGCGCCATTTTTATACAGGAATTATATAAAAAAACTCCTGCACCGTTCACCAACATTGCCTTTACTTTCCTGGGGATAATTTTTGCTGTAGTGCCATTCATGTTTTTCCACGCCATGGCTTTTATGGGCGCGGGCGCTGTTTTTAACTTCCATATCCCGCTGGCCTTCCTCATTATTTTGTGGAGCAACGATACCGGCGCTTACCTGGTAGGCAGCAAAATGGGCAAAACCAAGCTGTTTGAACGCCATTCGCCTAAAAAAACTTACGAGGGCTTAATTGGCGGTATCATCATCAGCGCCGTTGCCGCTTTAATACTTGGCCACTTTTATACCGAACTTACCTGGAAACAATGGGTAACCATAGCTATCCTTATTTCGTGTTTCGGTACCCTGGGCGACCTGGTTGAATCGATGTTTAAACGCAGCATCAACGTAAAGGATAGCGGCGGCATTTTACCCGGTCATGGCGGCCTGCTGGATAGGTTCGACGGATTATTAATGGCCGCGCCTATTGTTTATGCTTACTTATACTTCATTTCAAATTAGTAGTTTTGTAATAAATCATCTATAATATGACTTTTCATAAAGAAGGATACACCTCATTAGCCATAACGGTACTTTTTATTTTTGTACTTAACGCGGTTGTACAGTTTTACTTTCCGCAGGCGCATACGCTTAAATGGTTTATTTATATTTTATCCGGATTCTTTTTCCTGGTTATCGTACAGTTTTTCCGCAGCCCGTTTTTTGACATCAACACCGATGAAACCACCGTACTTTGCCCTGCGGATGGAAAAGTTGTGGTGATTGAAGAAACCGAAGAGACCGAATTTTTAAAAGATAAACGCATCCAGCTGTCGGTATTTATGTCGCCGGTAAATGTGCACGTAAACCGTAACCCAATTGCGGGTGTGGTAAGTTATTTTAAATACCACAAAGGCAAATACCTGGTGGCCTGGCATCCAAAATCGTCAACAGAAAACGAGCGTACTACCATCTGTGTACAAAATAGCGAGGGTGTGTCGGTTTTGTTCAGGCAAATTGCAGGAGCGTTGGCTCGCCGTATAGTATGGTATGTAAAAGAAGGTGATATTGTTGAGCAGGGCCAGCAGTTTGGCTTTATCAAGTTTGGCTCGCGCGTGGATGTATTTTTACCTTTAGGAACCAAAATTTTGGTAAATATTGGCGATGTGGTAAAAGGCGGCCGCACCATCCTGGCCGAACTGCCAACCGGCGTAGCCGCGGTTGCCGAAGAACAACATGCAAAAATAAACCGGCCCGAAAGTTTTGATGATGAACCAGCCGAAATAGTTAACGAAGGCCATCAGCAGGAATTGCCTTTGGTTATTGATCATCCCGAAGTTGAAAAAACCGAAAAACCGGCTAAGAAAGCTGCACCCGCTAAAAAAGCACCGGCCAAGCCGAAAGGGGACGTATAGTTATCCGGGTTAAAAATATGGAAAAGGGGAGGTCAAATTGGTGACCTCCCCTTTTTTTGCGACTGTCAGTTCGTTTTCAACAACCCTTCAAAAAATGGCTTAAGCTCCTCGGCCAGTATTTGATGATCGGCCACACTGGGATGGCCCGAGCAACCGTGAGCATCCATCGCCTTAAAAAAGAAGGTGGCTACCGGTTTATCACTAGGATAAATAATATCTATCTGCTTTTTGATGCTGATAAGGCAATGCTGTAAGATTGTGTTCGATGTATCCCGTATCATGGGGCTGCTCAGCAAAGCTATCTGCGCTTTGGGATATTTTGATTTTACCAGCTGCACAAATTTTACATAATCGGCCACAAATTGCATGGTATCAAAAGCCGCCCGGGCGCTGCCGTCACCTTTGCTCATATCGTTTGTGCCTAAGGCTATGCTTACAATTTTAGGGGTATAGGTATTAAAGTCCCATTTCTGCGGATTGTTTACCTGGAAATCAGCATGCTCATATACCTGTGGCATAGATGGGCCATTCCTGTTCCAGGTACGGTAAATGCCAATACCGCTTACGCTGGCCAAAACAAAATTGGCATTTAATGCCCGGCTTACCCTTGGCCCGTAAGCCATATAGGCGTTGTGATGGTCATGATATTCGCCGGTTCCGCAGGGTATTTCCGAATCATCGGCCGCAGCGCCGCAGGTAATGCTGTTACCTATAAACTCAATTAACGGAAATTTGGGTATCGCCAGGCTTTTTATACCCGGGGCAGCTATTTTTGAAATGATTATTGCACCGGTATGTGCTTCGGTTGCTTTATATACCCAAACACTGTGCTTACCAGGGTCATCCGCCTTTATGATAACCGGCGCGGTTACACCACCGTCAATCCTGATCCTTTTTTGGTAAACACCATCCAACTCATATTGCAGGTAATTATGCTGGCCGGTTGCAGCAATTGTGGCATATATCGCGCATGCTGTCCCCTTAAAGCTAAAGCCAAAATGTGCTGCCGATGTAATCAGCTCCAATTGATTCTGCCCGTTGATTATGGTACGCCCGATAGGTTTTAACTGCGCTGCAAAAATGGTATCTGTTGATTTTGCGTACCCATAGCTTTCGCCCGCGGCCAGTATAATAAACGCTATTGCTAATCTTATTTTCATAAAAGTTGTATTGAACAGGCAATATTGATCATATTTTGATGAAATACAATATTGGTCAAATTATTGGCATAAAAGGCTATAAAAATACCAGGGCGGAAAAAACCGCCAGGCCGGTAAATGCGATATCCGCCGAAGGCGGGAAAAATTTTTTGGGAAAAAGGGGACTACAAATACCCAATTGTCATTTCGACAAACCGAGTGGGCTTGCGTGCTGGAGTGAGGAGAAATCTTATACACCCTGCATTACGAAAGGCTAAGGCGATGCACAGCGTACAAGATTTTTCGCTACGCTCAAGATATAGTTTCTCACTCGTACCTCGTTTCGAAATGACAACAGTTTTATTAGGATTCCCCCTAAAACACCGTATCCTTAACCTCCTCCGCATGCACGGGGTAATCTGTAGTATAATGCAGCCCACGGCTTTCTTTCCTTAACATGGCCGATTTTACTACGATGAATGATACCTGGATCAGGTTACGCAACTCGCAGAGTTTTACAGATAGCTTGGTTTTTTTATAGAATGATTCTGTTTCTTCGTACAATAAACCTAAACGACGCATGGCGCGTTCCAGCCTGAAATCGGAGCGGACGATGCCCACGTAATCATTCATCAGCTTTTGCATTTCGCGCACGTTGTGGGTTACCAGGATGTCTTCGTTTGATAGTTGTACGCCATGCTCATCCCAATCAGGAATATTTTCGGGGATCACAAAACTTTCAAATTTTCCTATCGCATCTTCATAAATACGGTGCGCAAAAACCAAAGCCTCTAATAACGAATTGGATGCCAACCTATTGGCACCATGCAAGCCGGTTGATGAGCATTCGCCGCAGGCATATAACCTTAATATAGATGATTGCCCTACATGATTAACCATTATACCACCACACATATAATGACAGGCCGGCGCAACGGGTATCATATCCTTGGTCATATCTATCCCAATTTCCAGGCATTTGGCATATATATTAGGGAAATGGTTTAAGATATCTTTTTTACTGCGATGGCGGATATCCAGGTACACAAAATCCTCGCCCGATTTTTTTATCTCGGCATCAATGGCCCTTGCTGTTATATCCCTTGGAGCCAATGATTTACGCGAATCGTATTCCTGCATAAACTCTTCGCCATTGGTACGTTTTAATACGCCGCCAAAACCACGCACCGCTTCAGATATCAGGAACGACGGATATTCACCCGGGTTATATAACGCAGTTGGGTGAAACTGGATAAATTCCATATTCCTTACTTTACCCTTGGCGCGGTAAACCATGGCAATACCATCACCGGTGGCAATGGTAGGGTTTGTGGTGATAGAATAAATATGGCCGGCACCGCCCGATGCCATTACGGTTACTTTCGACAGGATCTTTTCCACAACATTACTTTCGGTGTTAAAAGCGTAAATACCATAACACGTAATATCGGTACTCGATTTACCTACCAGCTGGCCCAAATGGTGCTGGGTAATCAGGTCGACAGCAAAGTAATGTGTTAATATCTCAATATTCGGGTTCTTGTGGATCTCGGCCAACAACGACCTTTCAATTTCCAGCCCGGTTACATCCTTATAATGTAATACCCTGAATTCGGAGTGGCCACCCTCTTTTGCCAGGTCGTAAAAGCCTTCGTTGGTCTTGTCAAAATTGGTTCCGTAATCAATAATTTCGTTAATCCGCTCGGGACCTTCTTTAACAACGGCTTCCACAACTTCGCGGTCGCAAAGGCCGTCGCCGCTTATTAAAGTGTCTTCGATGTGCTTTTCAAAAGAATCTTCCTTTTTATCAACAACTACTGCTACACCGCCCTGGGCATACTTCGTGTTCGATTCGTCTTCGTTTGATTTTGTAACTATCAGCACCTTACCGTGTTTGGCTGCCTTAAGGGCAAAACTTAATCCGGCGATGCCTGATCCTACGATCAGAAAATCAACATTTCGGGTCATATTTTATGTATATATGTGTAAAAGTACACTTTGTGTTAATAACCGGTATAAAACATGTTAATTTCGTGTAAACAAATAGCTAACAAATAATCAAAGTGTGGAGAACTCCACTTTTGATGCTGAAAGTGAATAATTTTTCAGCGACTTTTGCGCAGTTTAAACACTAAAGCTAACATTTTACAGGTTACCTAATTATTAACAAATAACTTTTTAAATTAAAATTTGATTGTCATACAAATCACAGGATCAATTCAATAGAAAATAAAAACCTGTGGAAAAATGTTAATAAAAAGTGAAAAACAACTTTTAAAGCATTTTTTTAAATGACTTTTGCACATAACTAACACCATAACAAACAATAGTTTTATTTATATATAAAATTAGTTGTTATTAATTGATTTGTTGAAATGGATATCTTCGAAGAAATAAATGTGACAGGATTTGTGGACGAATACATCGACCCAACCCTTGACTTGTTTGATGAAATTGAAAAACTCAAAAAGGAAAAAAATGCAGTCATTTTGGCACATTACTACCAGGATCCCGATATACAGGATATTGCAGATTATATTGGCGACAGCCTTGGGCTATCGCAGCAGGCTGCCAAAACCGATGCCGATGTTATCGTTTTTGCCGGGGTACATTTTATGGCCGAGACTGCCAAAATACTTTCGCCTGCAAAGAAGGTTTTACTACCCGACGTAAAGGCAGGTTGCTCATTAGCAGATAGTTGCCCGCCACATTTGTTTAAAAAGTTTAAGGAAAACTATCCCGATCACCTGGTGATCACCTACGTAAACTGTACTGCCGAACTGAAAGCTTTAAGCGATATTGTGTGTACATCAAGCAACGCGGTGCAGATTGTAGAAAGCCTGCCGAAAGATCAGAAGATCATCTTCGGCCCAGATAAAAATCTGGGTGCATACGTAGCCAAAAAAACAGGGCGCGACCTGGTATTGTGGAACGGGGCCTGCATGGTGCACGAAATTTTCAGCCGCGAAAAGATCACCAAACTGAAGGAGAGGTACCCCGGTGCAAAGCTGTTGGCGCACCCCGAATGTGAAGAAGTGATATTGCAAATGGCCGACTATATAGGCTCTACAACGGGTATTTTAAAGTACGCAAGTACTCACCCCGAAAAAGAGTTTATTGTGGCTACAGAGGCCGGAATACTGCACCAGATGCAAAAAGAGAACCCGGATAAGATATTTATTCCGGCGCCGCCAAATAACAGCTGCGCCTGCAACGATTGCCCGCACATGAAACGCAACACACTTGAAAAATTGTACCTGTGTTTAAAAAATGGATATCCTGAGGTTACCGTACCACAGCATATTATTGAAAAGGCTGTGAAACCAATTGAGAGGATGCTGGAGATATCGGCGAGGTTGGGGTTGTAAAGGGTGGAATAAATTCGTGATCTGCAATTCAGAAATGAAAAGATAAAACTATGTCATTGCGAGGAACGACGCAATCGCGAACTATGCAAATTCGCTATGCCCGCTACTAGATTGCCACGCTATCGCTCGCAATGACATGTTCAATTTCCTGTCATCCTTCGTACCCAGGATTGGCAGTCTGTTATTGTTAGTATGGGTGGTAATATGACTACTTACAGTATAAATTTTTAATGAAACCACTACTACTACCGCCTACCATACGTACTGCCCGGCCTGATGAGGTACCAAAGGATGAAAAAATACTAAACCGTATTGCCGAGCGGGAACATGCCAATATTGTGGAGGGATATACCTTGAAGCTTAATACATCCGATGAGCTCCCCTTCGAGTTTTCGGCCGAGATCAATATAGATAATAACCGGCTGTGGCTTTTATTTAAAACACTTACACTGCAATTACCTGAAGAAGTTGCCTGCATTTATCATCATATTGATGACGAACCTACTTACGGCATTTATACCGATAAATTTACCCTGCTAAACCATTTAGAGCAATACAAAATTGAAATAGCGCAGGATGGATTTATAGAAATAGGCGTAATATTTAATAACGAAGAATTTTTAGAAGAAGCATTTGTTAAAAGGGCCAAATACATCCAGTACTGGGGTATGGATCAAACCCGTTTTGAAAATACCATGCATGAGTTTGAACTATATCAGCTGGATGATATTAACTTTATGGATGAATACCCACTGACCACTGAATCGCTAAAAATGTATAACCCGGCCGTACATGATACAGATGAGTTTTTGGAGAAGTTGGATAAATTGTTTGTAGAGGACGGAGATTTTGAGTAGTATGTGTATCGAATATCGTCATAACGATTTTTTTCAGGTTTTACCTGATGATTACTCGCAATGAAGGTAGTTTAGGATATTGGTTTAGGTATAAGAGCGGAAAACGGGATTCGAACCCGCGGCCTTCAGTTTGGGAAACTGATGCTCTACCAGCTGAGCTATTTCCGCTAATTTTGTAGTCAAACATAACAATAAAAAATAATTATTGAATTATTGAATTATTGAATTATTGAATTATTGAATTATTGAATTATTGAATTATTGAATTATTGAATTATTGAATTAGCTTAGGTATACATGAATGATGTTAGCAGAATTGAGTTTGCCGAGATGTTTAAAAAACGTACAAAGAAATTTGTCGTCGATAATATTAAGCTTTTCAAGTCTTTACCCAAAACAGAGGAAGCGAAACTAATAGGGAGACAGTTATTACGCTCGTCTTCATCGGTAGGTGCAAATTACAGGGCTGCTTGCCGGGCGCGGTCTCAGGCAGAGTTCCATGCCAAGTTATCCATAGTAGTTGAAGAAGCGGATGAATCTGTATTTTGGATGGAGGTATTAGTCGAAGCTGAAATCATTAAACTTTCCGATATTGCAGTTTTGATAGATGAAGCTAACCAAATTCTGAAAATAGTGTCAGCATCCAGAAAAACGGTTACAATCAATAAGTCTTAATGTAAGTAATTGAAAGCATTTAATTATTTTGATAATTAGCTAAGAGTGCAGTTCCAATCAATAAATCAATAAATCAGTAATTCAATAATTAGCTAAGAGTGCAGTTCCAATCAATAAATCAATAAATCAGTAATTCAATAATTAGCTAAGAGTGCAGTTCCAATCAATAATTCAATAAATCAGTAATTCAATAATTAAAATGGTCATACTTCCTGTAAAAGAGAAAAGCCCAGTCTGGGGCGAAGATTGTTTCATCGCCGAAAACGCGACTATTGTTGGGGATGTGGTAATGGGCAGTAATTGTTCGGTTTGGTTTAATGCGGTTATCCGTGGCGATGTGCATTATATCAGGATAGGGGATAACACCAATATCCAGGATGGTGCGGTGATACACGCTACATATTTAAGGGCGCCTACCAATATTGGCAGTAATGTATCTATAGGCCATAACGCCTTGGTGCATGGCTGTACACTGCATGACCATACCCTGGTGGGCATGGGTGCCATTGTAATGGATCATGCGGTTGTTAACCAGTTTGTGATCATAGCTGCCGGTGCAGTAGTATTGGAAAATACCATTTGCGAGTCGGGTTTTTTATATGCCGGGATGCCCGCTAAAAAAATAAAACCGCTGACAGATCAGCAAATAGAGCTGCTTAAGCAGCTTCCAAAAAACTATATCATGTATTCGGGTTGGTTTATGGAGTAAGTGGCTCCCTGGGCACTACAATAGGCTCCTCGGCCTCCCAGTTGGGTCTCAGGGTAATCTCTTTTTCGTTTACCCAGGTATTTTCGGGTTGCTTTTTTAGGTGCACGTTACCACTGTCCCAACGGCCGTTTTTATTTTCATCGTAAATTACCCGGATGAAGTATTTGCCGGTTAAAATAGTTTTATAAACTACAGGGCCGTTCCGCCTGATGGGGGTTGTTTCCAATACTACCTTTTGATCATTCAGCAACTCAACAACGTAGGCTTTTGAGGTATCGGGTAAGGTAACTTTCAACGTAAGCGAGCTATAGTTTTCGGGCTTATCAGGCTGGAATTTTTTTGAAGTAAATTTATTTTTATCGCCGTATATATCCGTGAATGCACCGGGATTAAAAATAAGCTCGTATTTGGCGTTTTGCCGCCAGCGGTATTTAAGCGTTAAACTCTTAACATTACCGGTATCTTTTTGCAAAGTATAATCGGATGAGCCCAGGCCAATAGAATCCTCCTTTAGTGTGATCTGCGCATTGTCAATAACGTCTACCGGCAGGTTACTGGTAATTTTAAGATCGTTACCTGGTTTCAGCTTATCGTTTGATATATTGTATTTAAAATTGAATACCCTGGTGAAGGTTTCTTTTTTCTGCTTTAGCAGGTAGGTGGTATCAACCGGTTTATTGTTATCATAAACAGCCACCCGGATAGAATCGAAGTTCATGTATTTTACAAATACTGATGCAGTATCCTTGGTCTTACTAAACTCAACGTATTTTTGGTTATTGATATCTGCCGGATAAATTACTTTTAAAGATGGGTTTTGCAAGGCCTTGTTAAACACGAACAGCATTTTTCCATCCACGTCAAATCGTTTTTCTGAGAACCTGAATTTTTCGGGGAATTGCTTAAACAGGTTTAGTTTGATATTTGCCGTATCAGATTTAAGGTTGATAGGTTTCTTTAAAAAAGCGATGAGTTCATTATCGTTGTTAAAAATTTTATCAGGGCTTGCTTCTTTTAACGCGTAGATGCGGTACTGGTCTTCATGTAAATTATTCAAACTAAAATTTCCCGATGAATCTGTAGTGGTAAAAATTGATGGTTTTTTTTTACCAAACAGGAGGGAGTCTTGTTTTAGCGGGAAAAGCATTACGGTTACGTCTTTTTCTTTTTCCTGGGTCAGGGTGTTATTTACGTTGCCGGAAATGCTGAGCGAATCGATATGCGGACCGGTTGAAAAAACGTAGGTGAAATTTTTCATCACGTTACTTTCGTTTACATCCTGGATGCCTTTTCCAAAATTGATAACGTAGGTTGTATTTTTTTTAAGGGTGTCTTTAAAAACTATGCGCAGGTGTTTTTTGTTGGCGGTGTACTCCGGTTGTTTTTCCATGGTGGGGCTCATGGTAATTTCGGTGTACTGGTTGGCCAGTTTTATAAACTCGTCAAATTCCAGGTTAATTTCTTTGGCGGCAAAATTACGGGTCTTGTTGGCCGGCAAGGCCTTCACCAAAACCGGCGGTGTTACATCCCTGGGGCCTCCCTGCGGTTGTTGCTGGGCTGCGCAGCCAAAAATGACCAAAGCGACAAAAATGTAAAAGAAAAAATTGTAAAAATTAGCCGGTTTTTGATTTAACATGGTTTTTAGGCGATATAAGCGATTTTTATATTTTTACGAATCCTGCTATTAAAAATCTAAAATAATTGATTTAAAAAGACTTTTTGTAAATTATTAATTATCAGTTAGTTATAGATTATCTGGACACGTGAACCATTAAAACCGAAATATCCGACGGCGAGACGCCCGAAATTCGGGATGCCTGGCCTAAAGTGCGTGGTTTTATCTTCATCAATTTTTCGCGGGCTTCCTTTGATAATGAAACTAAAGTGTGATAATCGAAATTTGGATTGATCTCGCGGTCTTCCATTTTTTTCATCCGGTCAACAATTTCCATTTCTTTTATAAAGTAACTCTCATATTTGATTTTTATTTCAGCCTGCTCAATTGTTTCTTTGTCATAGGCCGATAATAATTCTTCCAACCCGGTGTCCGCTTTTTTAAGATCGTTGAAACCAACCTGCGGGCGGCTTAGCAAATTGAAGAGTTTGGCACCCTGGTTTATGGCCGATGTTCCCAACTCATCCAATAAACCATTTACTGCAGATGGGTCGATTGATTTGGTGCGGGTGTAGGCAACAATATCATCCGAGTTTTTAATCTTCTGATTTACCTTATCCAAACGTTCGTCGCTTATCAAACCTAAATCATGGCCCATAGGGGATAGGCGGATATCGGCATTATCCTGTCGTAATAACAAGCGGTGCTCGGCCCTTGAAGTAAACATGCGGTATGGCTCTTCGGTGCCTTTGGTTACCAGGTCATCAATCAACACGCCTATATATGACTCTGATCTTTTCAGGATTAGCTCGTGTTTATCATTTATTTTTTGATGCGCATTGATACCTGCAATGAAGCCTTGCGATGCTGCTTCCTCGTATCCGGTGGTACCGTTTATTTGCCCGGCGAAGTAAAGATTGCTGATCAGTTTGGTTTCTAAAGTGAGCCCTAACTGGATAGGCGGGAAGTAATCATACTCGATGGCATATCCCGGGCGGAACATTTTAGCTTTCTCGAAACCTGGTATCTGAATTAATGCTTTATACTGTACATCTTCGGGCAGGGAGGTTGAAAAACCATTTACATAAATCTCTACCGTGTTCAATCCTTCAGGCTCAACAAAAATCTGGTGACGGTCGCGCTCTGCAAAACGGTTAATCTTATCTTCAATAGATGGGCAATATCTTGGGCCTAATCCTTTGATGCGGCCGGTAAACATTGGCGATTTTTCGAAGCCTTCTTTTAACGTTTCGTGTACATTGGTATTGGTATAAGTAATCCAGCAGCAGCGTTGCTGTTGTATCATTTCAACATCGGTGTAGGAGAAACGACCACGTTCTTCATCGCCCCATTGTTCTTCCATCAGGGAGTAATTTAGGCTGCGTCCGTCGATGCGGGGAGGGGTACCGGTCTTCATCCGGCCGGCATCAAAACCTAATTCAATCAGTTGTTCGGTTAGGCCGGTTGCCGATTTTTCTCCGGCCCGGCCACCACCAAATTTCTTTTCGCCTATGTGAATGATACCATTTAAAAAGGTACCATTAGTCAATACAACTGCGTCGGCTTCTATCTCGACACCTAATGAAGTACGTACGCCTGCAATGGTATTTCCTTTGATTAAAAGGGACGAAACAGTATCCTGCCAGAAGTCGACATTGGGTGTACGCTCCAATGCTAAACGCCATTCTTCGGCAAATCGCATACGGTCGCTTTGCGCTCTTGGGCTCCACATAGCAGGGCCTTTTGATTGATTGAGCATCCTGAATTGGATAGATGTTTTATCGGTGATAATACCCGAGTAGCCGCCCAATGCATCAATCTCGCGCACTATCTGTCCCTTGGCAACACCGCCCATAGCGGGGTTACAACTCATCTGTGCAATCACGCCCATGTTCATGGTGATGAGTAAAACAGACGATCCCAGGTTGGCTGCTGCTGCCGCTGCTTCACAGCCTGCATGCCCTGCACCAACCACAATAACGTTATATTTCTTAAACATTTTATACCTCCATGTTCCACGTGGAACAATCAAATTTGTAACACTAATTGTCTCGAATTTTCCGAATCACACGAATAAAACCTGAATGAGTTATACGCTGTAATTAGTTTTAATCGGTGCCGATTAGTATCTATTTAAACTACAGTTGGTACCTCTTTTGCTAATACCGAACTAATGATGGTATCCTTTTTATGTTCCACGTGGAACATAAAATTATCAGGATTAAAACTGAATATATCGTGACAGGACGGCTCTGTTTTGTACTCATGTTCCACGTGGAACATGAGTATCTATATCATCCTGTCGCTTGTAATACTTGTATTAAAAAGTATCAGTTTATTACATAAAAATGCAACTTTATTGTTTAATAGTATCTCATTTGTATAGCATTTGTGTGTTATAGTAGCTATAAATAATATCCTTTTAAACTGACGTTCCACGTGGAACCCGTAATAAAGAAACCAGTGCCACAGTACCCCAAACACCCTCTAAAACAACAAATGGGTAAAAACTTACCATGTACGATGCGTAGCAACAAGTGCTTGCACCAATAAAGTTCAATAGCTTGTAAACCCTGCTGTCTGACGACAGTTTATTCAGTAAATTAAGTACAAAGGCTATCAATAAAATGATAACACCAATAGATGCTATGATATCTGATAGTTTCATTTTATACTCCGCTTAATTCTGTTAGTTCCATCCAGCGGGCGCTTTTAGTATCCAGTTTTTTATTCAAATCAGCTATCTGCGCTATGGTTTCATTTAGCTTTGCCAGCACAATACCCACCTTGTTTAACTCATCGGTTTTAGCTTTTATACTGTTTTCTATAACGGTAATTTCTGCTTCTATAGTCTCCAGTTCCTTAGCTTCTTTAAAGCTTAATTTACTTTTTTTAGCAACAGGAGCAGCAACAGGAGTAGGGGCGGTATTGCCTTTTTTATTCTGTTGTTTGGCTTCATCCAGCTCAACCCGGTATGATGAATAGTTGCCGTTATATATGCGCACCTTACCTTGTCCTTCCATAATAAATAGCTGGTCGGTTAGTTTATCAAGCAAGTACCTATCGTGCGATACCATCATTAATATACCCGAATAGTTGGTTAAAAACTCTTCCAATACATTCAAAGTATCAATATCCAAATCATTGGTAGGCTCATCCAGGATCAGGAAATTAGGGTTCTTCATCAGGATGCTCATCAGCTGCAAACGTTTCTTTTCGCCACCGCTTAGTTTGGATATAAAACCATACTGTTTGGCAGGAGGGAACAGGAACAAAGTGAGCAAGGCCGAGGCGGAAATCATTTTACCATCGGCCATGGTGATAAACTCGGCCACGTTTTTTACCACATCTATCACGCGGTCGTCTTCTTTAAAAACAATTCCCGATTGGTGAAAGTAGCCGATAACCGTGGTTTCGCCTTTTACAATGGTTCCTTTATCGGGTTGTAACCCCCCGGTGATTAAATTCAGCAGGGTTGATTTACCTGTACCATTTTTGCCGGCTAAGCCAATCCTGTCGCCTTTTTTAAATACGTAGCTGAAGTTTTCGATATAAGTATTGCCATTGAAGCCTTTATACAGGTGCTCCATCTCCATGATCTTGTTTCCCTGGCGTGCTGTTTTAACGCTCAGTTCAACCTTTTCACGGGCTCCACCCTGTTTGGTTTTATCTTCCAGGTCGTAATAAGCATCAATACGGGCTTTTGATTTAGTACCGCGTGCTTGTGGCTGGCGGCGCATCCATTCCAATTCTTTCCTTAAAAGGTTGCTGTTTTTCTGGAACGATGCTTCGTCAGCTACATCCCGCTCGGCCTTCTTTTCCAGGTAATAGGCGTAGCTGCCGTTGTACGGTACTATCTTACCACGGTCAATCTCCAATATCTCGTTACAAACGTTATCTAAAAAGTACCTGTCGTGCGTAACCATCAATATGGTTTTCGATCCGTCGGTCAGTAACTTTTCCAGCCACTCTATGGTATCAATATCCAGGTGGTTGGTAGGCTCATCTAAAATATAAATGTCCGGGTCTTCAATCAGCAGCTTGGCCAAAGCCAAACGTTTCTTTTGTCCGCCCGATAGGGTGCTGATATGCTGGTTAAGATGGTGGATATCCAACCGGCCTAAAATGGTTTTTATTTTGTACTCGTACTCCCAGGCGTCAACCTCGCTCATCTCTTCCATGATCTTTTCAAGCGCCTTGGCATTGTCAGGGTCGTTTTCCAGCAATTCCTCGTATTTGCGAATCATTTGCTGCTGTACATCATCAGCATGAAAAATATAATCGCTGATGCTTACGGCATCCTTAAAGCCGGGATCCTGTTCAAGGTAGCCCATATTCAGGTCGCGCGCCTGCACCACCTTGCCTTCAGTCGGTTTTATATAGCCGGCAAGTAATTTTAATAAGGTTGATTTGCCGGCGCCGTTAACACCAACCAGTGCAACCCTGCGGCCGCGGTTAATGCCTATGGTTATATTTTTAAATAACCAGTTGTCATGAAATTGATGGCCAAGGTTCTCGGCAGATAGATAAGTACTCACGATAGTTGCTTTATTTGATCAGACTCGTATATAAACGTGTCAGTATTGTTTTTTGTTGATTGTTTGTACATGGCCATCGCCACCCTTTCGGCGGCTATGCTGCTGTATTTTTTCCAGCTGCCAAATAACAGGGGATCTATTATTTTATAGAAAGCGATCAGCGCTTTTTCCATTGATCGTTTTTCCTGCCTGTTGCCAGTTAACATCGATGGGCGGTAGATATATAACCCAGGTAACCCTAATTGCCGGATATCTACTTCTGTTTCGCCCTTGGTTTTAGTGTAAAAAAACGACGAACCGGTATCTGCACCTATGGATGATACCAGGTGATACTGCCCGATACCATTCTTTAAGGCCAATTGTGCCAGGTGAACAGGATAATCATGATCGATATGCCTGTAAACTGTTTTATCCGGCGTTTTGGCATTGGTTGTACCAAGGCAACTGAATAAAGCATGCCCCGTTAGCGCATCGGCATAGCTATCCAACTGGTCGAAATTGACCACCAGCTGCGTTAGTTTTTTATGATCGAGATCGATTTTTTTCCTCACAAGGATCAAAACTTCGTCGTAAAAGCTTTCACGCAGCAAAATTTGGAGCAATTTACTGCCAATAAGTCCTGTTGAACCTGCAATAATAGCTTTATTTGCCATTGATACTTAATTTTTTGCAAAAATACACATAATTAAATCAGTGTAAATAGGAGGCGGTTTGAACGGCGGCTAAGACTCACCCGACGAGGCTGCGCCGCCCTATTAACCTGCCAAGCCGGCCTCTTGGCACATATATTGATGTTTAAACATATAAAAAGGAAAACATAACAATGAAAACAATATTTTATCCCGAAAACGAACGTGGAAAAAATGATATAGGCTGGTTAAAGGCAAATTTCTCATTCAGCTTTGGCCCTTACTATAACCCCGAACTGATGAGTTTTGGAGCTCTTAGGGTTTTAAATGACGATATTATAGCCGGAGGCAAAGGTTTTGGCCTGCACCCGCATGATAATATGGAAATTGTGACTATCCCGTTGGAAGGCGGCCTGGAGCACCAGGATAATATGGGCAACAAAGGCGTTATTGATGCCGGTGATGTACAGGTAATGTCGGCCGGAACCGGTGTTTATCATTCAGAATATAATGCGTCGAAAACGGCAATAGCTAAAACCTTACAGATATGGTTGTTTCCGAAAGAGCGAAATGTAACACCACGATACGATCAAAAGAGTTTTACTGATCAGTTTAAGCTAAATGAACTAACCGTCCTGGTATCACCGGATAGGAGCGACGGCAATCTTTGGCTGCACCAGGATGCCACTTTCAGCATGGGTACTTTCGAGGCCGGAAAGGCTTTAAATTATGCCATAAAAACGCCAGGCAACGGCGCTTATGTATTCTTGTTAAATGGCCTTGCTAAAATAAATGGCATCCTGTTAAACAAACGCGATGCTATAGGTGTTCATGATAGTAGTTCATTTACAATTGAAGCCGAAGAAGAATCCCGTTACCTGATCATTGACGTACCCATGTCATAAATCCTGCAAGCCGACCGCCAAGAGCCAATTTTTTCTGAACTGCAAAACATTTTGACAATACGTTGTTGTATGTCAAATTATAACCTAATATGGCAGAACAGGTAATTACCGGCTGGCGCAAGTGGATGTTAAACATTGGCGAACAATGTGTTTTCTTCGGCAGATTTTTTAGAAATATTTTTGCAGGCGGCTTCGAATGGTCGGAGTTTGTGCGGCAATGTTACGAAATTGGCTACAGGTCCCTGATGTTGGTGGGCATTACCTCCTTCATCATGGGCTTTGTACTTATTCTCCAGCTCAGACCATCGCTTGTTGCCCTTGGAGCAGCAAGTATGCTACCTAAAACCCTAGCAGTATCTTTTATCCGCGAAATGGGCCCCGTAATTACTGCCATTATCTGCGCAGGCAAAATAGCCTCCAGCATCGGCGCCGAACTGGGCAGCATGAAAGTTACCGAGCAAATAGACGCCATGGAGGTATCGGGCGCCAACCCTATACAGTACCTGGTGGTAACCCGCATTATAGCAACCAGCTTAATGGTGCCATTATTATCGGTAATTGGCGACGTAATAGGCTTAACGGGTGGTTTCCTTGCCCTTAATATTAACGATAAAATAAGCTTCACGCTGTATTTTCAGAAGTGTATAGGCTCTCTTGATTTTTCGGATTTTTTGCCGGCGGTTATAAAAACCATCTTCTTTGGTTTCGCCATCGGTTTTGTGGGATGCTATAAAGGCTATCACTCCAATAAGGGTACGGAAAGCGTAGGTATTGCGGCAAATTCTGCTGTGGTAACCGCTTCGCTTTGGATCTTCGTTATTGATGCCATCGCGGTACAAGTCACCAGTTTACTATTTTATCATTGAGATGGCAGCAAAAAAAGAAGATATCGAAACTAAAGAAAAGCCATCTGCATCAAAAGATGAAGTGGTTGTACACGCAAAAGGACTCAGAAAAGCTTTTGGTGACAAGGAAGTATTGAAGAACATCAACTTCGACCTGAAACGGGGCGAAAACATGGTAGTACTGGGCAAATCCGGGCAAGGCAAATCGGTAACCATACAATGTATTGTAGGTATGCTTAAACCCGACGGCGGCGAACTTACCGTTTTTGGAGAAGAAGTGGCCCAGATGAGCGACGAGGAATTAAAGCAGCTACGTATGAAAATAGGTTTCCTGTTCCAGAGCGGGGCTTTATATGATAGCATGACGGTGCGGGATAACCTCGAATTCCCGCTTACCAGGGTGCTTAAGCTTAAAGACCAGGCCGAGATTGATAAAAGAGTAGAAGAGGTATTAGACAACGTGGGATTGCTTGATGCGATAGATAAAATGCCATCAGACCTATCGGGAGGGATGCGCAAAAGGGTAGGGCTGGCCCGTACGTTGATTGTAAACCCCGAAATTATGCTTTACGATGAACCTACCACCGGCCTTGACCCGATAACATCGCGCGAGATAAGCGAGCTGATATTGCACATGCAAAAAAAATATAAAACCTCGTCCATCATCATTACCCACGACCTGGAATGTGCACGTATTGTGGCCGATCGGATTGTAGTAATGAACGATGGCGAATATATAGCCGAAGGCTCCTGGAAAGAACTCCATAAGTCTGATAACGAACTTGTAAGATCATTTTTTAACGAAACAACATGAAAACCACATCATCACAAAAAATAAGAATAGGCCTTTTTACCTTCCTTGGGTTGGTGATACTGGGACTCGCAGTTTTTTTTATCGGGAGCCAGAAAAGTATGTTTAACTCCACCTTTACCGTTTATGGCACCTTTAAAAATGTAAACGGCCTGCAGGTGGGCAACAACGTACGCTTTGCCGGTATTAACGTTGGCGTGGTACAATCTATCAACATTGTAACCGACAGCTCGGTTAGAGTTGATCTTACCTTGAACGACAAGGTAAGGCAATTTGTAAAAACCGACTCGAAACTAAGTATCGGCAGCGATGGTTTAATGGGCGATAAGCTGGTGGTTTTAGCTCCCGGCGGCATCTCCAGTAACCAGCAGGTTGCAGATGGGGGCCGGCTGGCCTCAGTAAACCCGGTTGATGTGGATAGGATAATAACCAAACTAACCAGGGTAGCTGATAATGCCGAAGAGATGACCGGCGACTTGGCAGAGATTGTAGGTAAAATAAATAGTGGAAAAGGTAGTATTGGCCGGCTATTAAATAACGATAACCTATCCAGGAGCCTGGAAAGTACTGTGCGGCAGGCCAAAACAACGATGCAAAATGTGCATGCAACCACCGGTACTTTAAATGAAGACCTGAAAGCGGCGCAATCAAATTTCCTGCTAAAAGGGTTCTTTAATAAAAAGAAAAAGGCAGCCAAAGCCAAACAAGATTCCATCAAAAAAGCGCAGGAAAAATTGCAAAAGGGCCAGGATAAGGGTGCAAAAGATAAGGCAGACGATAATAACTAAAAAATTCCGTTAAAAGGGGCCATGCTTATACTGTAAGAGGCATTAAGCGGAGAATGTAACCACTTCAGCACTAAAAGCTAAACCGACTATAAGCGAACATGTAAAAAATATTTTGGAGAGGCCGAACTTAATGAAAATTTAGTTGTTCGGAATTTCCGAACAACTGCCCCGGATGGTAAAAACTACGACACTTTTTTTATAACCTGGAGGTAATTATATCCGTTGGTTATCGGGTAAAACGATCGAATTAAAGCCAACAATAATGATTTTTTAATTAAAAAGGCCCCGCTTTATAACTAACTTTAAAGTACAAAGGAGGGCCTTTTTTGTGTTTGCGAGTATTGTTACAGGTTATCCTTTTTAGTTTCTACGGCATCCTGCACCGCTTGCGGCAGGTTTGATAGCAGGTTATAACCGGTAGCCTTCTCAATGTCCCGCACGGTTACGCGGTATTGTTTCCAGTCGGCATTAATGGTGTTAACGTTGGGTGTATTAACGGCTATTACCCTTGTGGTTGTTGTAATCCTGTTAACATCGCCATCGCCGGTTGGCACAACAACTGCCACTTTCCAAACGTTACTTGGCACCGTTACATGGCCGCTGGTAATAGTACTTACAGAGCCATTTGAGCCAGTTCCGCCGGTTCCGTAACTCCCCATTACTATATACACTTCATTCCCGGCTACAACCTGCTCGCGCAGGTAATTTTCAAGGTTAGCCCAGGTTTGCTGGTTGTTTTGCGGCGCCTGCGGTATCATATTGGTCATTAGGAATGTGGCCGAATTGGCATTAACCGAACTTGTCCGATCGGCCGAAGGGCAGTTATGCCCTCTGTCAAACCCCGAGCCAGAATAGCTGTTGCTTTCTACCTCGTAAAAGCCTGTAGGTAAGCCGTTAAAACCGGCAAAATTATCCAGGCGGGCAGAGGCATTGGTAATATTGGTAGCATCAAGATGCCAGCTAACCCAATTTGGCGTGCCGCGTGTGCTATTATATGATTCTTCGTAATATTTTTGATCGATGAGGTAGTTATTGGCCATAACAATAGCAGGCTGTGCATCTGATGGGTTGCCCAGCAAAATGTTGCTATTGTCGCCGGTTGTTGGCTGTGCATCGGTACCGGCAATAACCCCTCTGTCGGGCGCTGCTGTACCGGTGTTGCCCGTAGTATCGCTCCCGCCGGTATCGGGCGGGCCGACAATAATTCCCGGATCGCCAAGTCCTTTGAAGGTAATATCATCAATGTTTATGCGGGTGGTACCCAGTTTCCTAATCTGAAAACGGACCTTTGCTGTAGTGGTCACTTTAAATGAGTCGGTAACCAGGCTGGTGCTGTTTTCGGCGATGTCTGTTCCCAATTGCGTAAAGGTAGCTCCGCTATCTGTCGACATCATCAGTTGCCAGGTTGATGCTGCATCATTCCCATATTTGGCATGTTTGATGCTGATTTGCTTTAAGCCTTTTACATCAAATTTCATGGTGATATCGCCGGTGCGCAGCCTTACTGCTTTATTGCCATCTTTAACATCAGCAGCCAGGCTGCCTATCAATGCGTCGTTAAAACTCCACAAACCGGTACTCAGCTGAACGTTTGCAATGGCATAGGCCGTTTTGCTGCCGTTTTCAAAATTTTCAACAACGGTATATGGCACCGGCTGCTGGATAACCGTGGTATCGCCGGGCGGGATGTGCGGGTTTTGCAGGTCTTTTTTACAGCTGGCCATCGCCAGCATTAAACCCATACAGATAAATAAATTTCTTAATTTCATAGGATAGTTTTTAATGAGGCAAAAATCGGCAATTAATATTAACTAAACATTAATAAACTATAGTAATACTATATTGTCGAATTGTCTATCGTAATAATTACAAATTCAAGGCTTTACCAAGGCAAATGAATCTAATTATTTAGCGCGATGAACCGTTATTTAATGGTAGTTAACGGAATAGGCTTAGGTGGTGAAGAAAAGATAAACATCAAACAATAACTTGCATTATTCCCTAATGCTGATTAAAAAATCAAGGTCCATTCGGCATCTGTTTTAACCAACAACAGGCGCAAATATTTGTATGCGTTTAAATTGCATAAGGCGTGAGTTTAGTGTTAACCTTGCAAAACCAGTAAATTATTGATTATTAAATATTTATGAAGGCGTTCACTTGAAATGTGTTAAGTTATGTTAACCCAATTTAGATGCGTTTTCCCAGAAACCCTTACCTTCCGTCGCTTTACCTAATGGGAATAATTGTATTTTTGCTGATTGATGGCAAGATGCCGGCGTAATTACAAAAAACATGTTTGAAAATCAGGAAAGAACAAATCTGGAAGAATTAGGCGAATTTGGCCTGATAAGCCATTTAACCAAAAATATAAAGCTAACACAGCCAAGTACCAAAAAGGGAGTAGGGGATGATGCCGCTGTGCTTGATTTTACCGGTAAAAAAGTGCTGGTAAGCACAGACATGCTATTGGAAGGCATTCATTTTGATTTGGCTTACACGCCCTTAAAACACTTGGGTTATAAGGCGATACAGGTTAACCTGAGCGATATTTACGCCATGAATGGCACGGCTTCGCAGGTTACAGTGTCTATTGGCATGTCGAGCAAATTTCCGCTGGAAGCAATTGAAGAACTGTACGAAGGGATTTACATAGCCTGCGAGAAATATAATGTCGACCTGGTTGGCGGCGACACCACCTCATCAAAACAGGGGCTGGTAATCAGCGTAACATCAATAGGTTATGCCGACGAAGCCGATGTGGTTTACCGCAATGGAGCCGGCGAAGGCGATTTGATTTGCGTATCAGGCGATTTGGGCGGTGCTTACACCGGGCTGCAATTACTGGAACGCGAAAAGCTGATTTATTTGGAAAACCCCAATATTCAGCCTGACCTGGAAGGCAAGGATTACATCGTAGAGCGCCAGCTAAAACCGGAAGCCCGCCGCGATATTGTGGAACTGCTTAAAAGCATCGAGGTAAAACCTACAGCAATGATAGATGTATCTGACGGCCTTGCCTCTGAGATACTGCACATTTGTAAGCAAAGCGACAAAGGCTGTAATTTATACGAAGAAAAGATCCCACTTGACCCGATGACCTACGAAACAGCCCGCGAATTTAACCTTGATCCAACAGTGTGCGCGTTAAGCGGCGGCGAAGATTATGAACTGCTGTTCACCGTAAAACAAACAGACTACGATAAGATAAAGTTTAAAATGGATATCACTATTATCGGGCATATTACCGAGGCTTCTGCCGGGTGTAACCTGATCACCACATCAGGGAACTCGCACCCGTTAAAGGCGCAAGGATGGAACGCGTTTAAAAAAGCCGAATAAATGTTGAGCAAGCTTTTAAACAGGTTTTATTTAAATAATCACCCGGAAGGCAATGTTCCTGCTACCGTAAAAAGAGGCGTAGTGTTGCTTTATTTAGCATTGATTATTCAAATGGCCAATAACTCGCTTGATCGTATCCACCCATTTGAGTTTATTGCCGAATTGCTTTTGGCTATATACATTATATTTGCTACAGGCGAGGGGCGCAAATGGGCCAGGATAGTAACATTGATTTTTATTGTTTTTAACCTGCTATCGTTCATATGGGCTTCGGTAGTTTTCTTCCAAAAAAATCCGGCTGTAAAATTAAGCCCGTTAGTAATGGGGTTGTTTCTAGGAGAGATCCTGTTAGAAGTTACTGCTATCATTATGCTTTTTTCAAAGAGCGCGGCCATTTGGTTTAACAGGCCAAGGGTTGCCCTATAAATATAAAATGGCCGGGCGCTATAGCAGCCGGCCATTTTATGTTGCTTTAAGCCTTCGGCGTTCTGCAGAAGTTTATTTACCCATAGATTTATCCCTTGCTGCTTTAAACTCCGAACCGGGTTTCCAGCCGGGGAAGGTAGTTTCGTTACCCAGTTTGGTACCTATCCTGAAAAGGATATCGGCTATCTGGGCCATGCCTGTAGCATCCATATCGGGCGTGTAATTATCGGCTTGCTGATGATAGCGGTTTTCGTTATAGTCTTTTTCTTTATCAGCACCATAGGTACCATCATGTGCTTTGCTGGTATTGCCAATGTTGATATCAAGCGCGGGTACGCCCAGTTTGGCAAAATTGAAATGATCTGACCGGTAGTAGCTTCCAGAGCCGGGTGTACGGTCGCCAACTGTGGTAAGGCCATCTTGTTGTGCAATTGCACCAACATAATCTTCCAGTTCATTTTGCCCTTTGCCGGTTATGGCAATGTCTTTGGTTTCGCCATAATCGCCAATGGCGTCGATGTTCAAATCGGCAACGGTTTTGTTAAGGGGATAAATAGGGTGCGTTGCATAATACTCAGAGCCTAATAAGCCCTGCTCTTCGCCCGTAACCGCTAAAAACACAATGGAACGCTGCGGCTTTGCCGTTGATTTTTTAAACGCGTTGGCTATCCCGATAATTGAGGCCACACCATCGGCATTATCAATTGCCCCATTGTAAATGCTATCGCCCTTTGCGTTCGGTTTGCCAATACCTAAATGATCCCAATGGGCGGTATACAACACGCATTCGGTAGGCCTGGCGCTACCCTTTAAAATGCCGATGACGTTATGAGATGTAGAATATTTTAGTTTGGTGTTAACAGTTAAGTTAACAGCCCTGTTAAGCAAAACAGCCTTAAAATTTTTATCGCGGGCAATGGAGCGAAGATCTCCGTTGATGCCGGCATCTGCAAAAAGCTTTTTGGCAGCATCTTCGGTAATCCATCCCTCAACCTTACAGCGGTTCATGTGCTTGTCGGGTTGTGTCAAATAAAGTTTTGCTCCCGAGTTACTGTTCGAAACAACACTCCAGCCATAGCTTGCCGGCGCAGTTTGGTGAACTATGATAACCCCAGCTGCACCCTGGCGGGCGGCTTCTTCAAATTTATAGGTCCAACGGCCGTAATAGGTCATGGTATCGCCCTTAAATAAACCTTTCCGCCCCGATTTAAAGCCCGGATCATTTACCAGCACCACTACCGTTTTTCCTTTTACATCCAGCCCAGCATAATCATTCCAATGGTATTCGGGTGCGACAACACCATATCCTGCAAAAACCAAAGGAGAGTTTTTAAGCTCAACATTAGCCACCTCGCGACGGGTGAAAGCCACAAAATCGCTGGTAACATGCAGACTTAATGGCGATTTTCCTCCGCTGATCTCCATGGTTGGCGATGGCGTGCTGGTAACCTCAACCATAGGAACATCCTGGTAGTAACTGCCATTATTTCCCGGCTCTAACCCGGCCTTTTTAAACTCAGATGAGATGTAGGCAATGGCTTTGTTCTCCCCGGCGGTAAAAGGCTTGCGGCCCATCATCGAATCGGCTGCCAATACCGCTATTTTTTCTTTGATTTCTTCCGGGCTGACGGCCTTGGCGGCCTCTTCCGTTTTTTTATCGTGTTTACAACCCGTAAATACAACGGCGCCGGCTAATAATAAAAAACAAAATTGTTTAATATTCATATAGGTGGTGTTTTTTCAAATGTAATTAATTGAGGTTGATTATAAAAGCCGCCTCTATTAGGGTATCAACGATAAATTGGCGGATTGTATTAGCCCCAAGCCCTAAGTTCTAATTCAAAAAAATCAACTTTAGACTTATGAGTTACTTTAGACTTAACACTATGGCTTAACGCCGTATTTGCGCGCAATTTGCGGGTACACATCAATCAGCGCGTTTGATTTGCCGTCCCTGTCAAAAATCTGCTCCCAGGTGCTCAGCGGTTCCCATATGAATGATCCAATACCTTTGCCGCCAGGTACTGTAAATGCAATATCGTTAACTTCTCTCTTTAGTTGAGTGTACTCGGCAACCATAACCTGTTTATGATAACGTTGGGCCATATCGGCCATGTTGGCTTTCAAATCATCGGGGGTGCCATGCCATTTGGGATAGTACGACAGCCCTATCACATCAAACGGTAAATTTCTTGCCGCCATGTTGTCCATGAAAAACCGTGACTCGAGGTTTTGGCCACCTAAGGCAATATGCACCATGATAATGGTTTTCGGACTAACGGCTTTTACTCCTTTTACACCGGAGTAAATCAATTGCGCCAGGCTATCCAGGTTGTTAATCTGCCCGTCGGGCCAAATCATGCCATGATTAATCTCGTTGCCAACCTGCACCATATCGGGCGTCGTATTTTGGTCCTTCAGTTGCTGAATTACCATCGTGGTATAATTTTGAACCGATTTTTTTAGGGTGATAAAATCCTGCCCAACCCAGGTGGCCGGTTTGTTTTGCTGCTGCGGATCGGCCCAGTAATCGCTGTAATGAAAATCGAGCAGCAGCTTCATGCCCGCAGCTTTTACACGTTTAGCCATTTGCTTGGTATGCTCCAGGTCACAAAATCCCTTTGTTGGCGAATATCCTTTGGGCCTGGCAGGGTCATTAAAAATACGAAGGCGGATGTAATTGAAGCCATGCTCCTTCAATATTTGAATAGCGTCTTTTTCAACGCCTTTATCGCTGAATTTAACCCCTTTTGCTTCCAGCTCGGGCAGGAAAGATATATCTGCACCCAATATTTTGTCAGTCACCTTTTTGGCAACGTACTTATCGTTGGTTACCTTATGTGGGCTTCCGGGCTGTACGGTGTGAATTTCGGTTGATCCGGTCCATAAACTATCGCTTTTTGCCTCAAATTTTATATGGCCACGGGTACGGCCGGCAATTAGCTTTACCCAAAGTTGGCCGTTTTTCATATTGGCCCGCGCCGATGTATCGGCTATAGTAGCTGCAGCATCCGCTTTGCCAGACGTTGTTATTGCCGCTATCCGCGCATCACCCTGTACCGAAAAATGGATAAGGTTACTGGCCGTTTTTACTTCGTCACCCTTACTGTCAATTACCACCACTTTAATCATTACATCGTCG
Source organism: Mucilaginibacter sp. P4_C11 (assembly GCF_056402115.1). NCBI lineage: Bacteria > Pseudomonadati > Bacteroidota > Sphingobacteriia > Sphingobacteriales > Sphingobacteriaceae > Mucilaginibacter > Mucilaginibacter sp. P4_C11. Next base: position 28,475 of record NZ_JBFUIA010000017.1, read on the forward strand.
GTACCATTGGCAATAACGGTGGTTTTATAAGGTGTAATTTGCACCTCGGCGGGCTGACCGGCTGCCTTCACCACCCGGCGACGCTGTGCAAACGAAGTAGAACCGAATAAAAGCAAGGAACCAATGATAGTAAAAGAGAAAAGGGATTTTTGCATAGCTTTATAAATGGTTAATAAAGGTAAGGCTTTGGCGGTGGCGATGTGATGGATAACATGATCTTTACAAAAGCGCACGTATATATAGCAAGGCTATTTACGACCAGTTTCTTTTATACCATCGTTTTAGCCGGGCGAAAAAGGCAATGCGCTGCCAGGCAACCTCGGCACTAAGCAGTGCGATAATGGCGAATACAGACGCCTTTACGGCATCGCCCTCTGAAGAGAAGGTTCCGGCCAGGGCTATCACATATACCAGAACAGGAAGCATTAAAAGGATACAAAGCCCCGGCACGCCCAGGGGGATCTTGAATGGCCTTGCCCTGTCGGGTTCTTTTATGCGCAGCTTTACCAGCGAAATATATTCTAACGAAAGGCCTGCCCCATATACGGTTACGTCGATAATAAACAACTCGCCCAGTTTCCATAATATCATGAAGCTCACCACCAGCGAGCAAATAATGATGGATACAAAGGGCGTGTTAAACCATTTATGTAAACGGTTGATTCCTGCCGGCAGCAACTTGTCCTGGGCCATTACGTGCGGCACCCGCGAAACGGATAACAGCACGGCAGCATAAATACCTAAGGAACTCGCCATACCTCCTACGGCAACCACAACGCCGAGCCAATGCCCGGCTATCAATACGCCCAATGCCGGCATCCCTTCATCCGTAAATTTGGCATGATCGATGCCCGATTGCTGGGCTATCCAGGTAATAAAAAAGTAAACAACTATAACCAGGACGAATGCAATGGCCATTGATAACAAGTATGAGCGCACCGGCTGCTCTACCTCCTCGGCATAGGTTGTTACGTTATCCCAGCCCAGACAATTCCACATCACCGTATACAAAGCCATCCCGAACGATGGAAATGTAAGGCCTTTAAAAGTAGGTGCAGGCAGCGTTAATGGCCCGGTATGGTGATGAATGGCCAGCACAATTACAATAACAACTGGCGCCAGCACAACGGCGCTTAAAAACAAGCTTGCTTTACCCACCGGTACAATGCCCAATATATTTAAGCCCGCTGATGCCCAGATGACGAGCAAACAAACCTGTATTTTATATTGAGCCAGTTCGGGATAAAAAAAGGAGGCATACATTACAAACAGCACAGGGTAAATGGCAAGGTCTACAAATGTATAAAGCCAGGTCCACCAGCCTTCATAAAAACCCCAGCGGGTACCAAGCGCATGTTTTACCCATTTATAATAGCCACCGTTAACCGGCATCATACTGTTTAATTCCAACACGGTTAATATGGCGGGCACATCCCACAAAAGCGGCGTAATTAACAGGATAATCAATGCGGCATGATTGCCGGCATAGCTTAACAACGGCTCCAGGCCGTAAGGCCCACCAGATACGGTAAAGAAGATAACAGCAATAAGCTGTATAGGCCTTATCTTTTTTAATGCGGCGGGTGATGGCATAGGGTATAAAAATATAACTTAAGTGGTAATAAGCATATTTTTAAGTACAACTTCTATCTAAAAAATAAAAAAGGTTAAACCGTCCAGGTATGAAAAGAGCCCCGTTATTCGTAATGACCACGAAGAGAATATATGTTTATAATTTCATCCACCACATCGTATATTATTCGATGTTCGGAGTTTATGCGTCTCGACCATCTGCCGGTTAGTTTGTATTTAAGGGGCTCTGGTTTTCCTATACCTTCAAAAGGATGAGCTTTCATATAAATCTATTTCCATAGATTATCGGTATCGATCCTAGTACCCTTTTTTCCGGCTTTTCTCGCAGCTACACCTTCCAGTACTTGTTCTACAAAAGCGGGATTGTAAGTGTCTTTATCATGTTTCTCAAAATTAATTTTGAGGGCCTTTAAAAACGCCTTGATTGCTGCAGATTGTTCTTTGTTTTCGGGATGCACAACAATTGTTTCCATAAACAAATTTAGTTATTTTAATATGTAAATACCATTCAGGGATATCACAAAAAAAGCCCTGATATTCCGGGGCTTTCAAAAATCTGAATAGCGTAATTACAAACTCAGCCACTTCGTGCGCACCGCTAATTGCTGTGCCGAAGGGCTATCAACGGGTACTACCTTATATTTCATCCTGTTGCTTTTCAACAGTGTTATTGGCAAGGTAACAGATTGCCCATCGCGGTTAATGGTTACCTGTATTTTATCGCCGGGGTTTTTGCCGGTTATCAGGTTTGAGCCGTCGGATATGGGGTTGCCGTCAATGGCTGTTATTTCGTCGCCAACGTTAATGCCATCAATATAAGCCGCGGTGCCACGGGTTACACTGGTAACCATTACTTTTTTGGCTGCGGTGGTGCCGGTGGTAATACCCAGGGCAGCATCATTGTTACCGGCCAGTTCGTCAACTATTTTGTAGCCAGCGTAACCCAGGTATTTGTTGTAGTCAACAGGGTCAAGTCCGTTAATGTATTTTTTATAAAAATCATCCAGCTTTTTGCCAGCAAACATTTCAAATCCTTTTTTAAACTCAGCATCAGTATAGCCTCGTTTTTTGGTTTTGTAATAGGTTACATACATGTACTTCATTACATCGTCAAGATTGTGTTTTTGGGCCGAGTTGTTGATGATCTCCAAATCCAGCATCATACCAATTATAGCACCCTTGGTATAATAAGAAATAGTGGTATTGTTTGAGTTTTCGTTGGGACGGTATCCTTTTATCCAGGCATCAAAGCTTGATTCGGCTACGGTTTGTACGTTTTTGCCCGGCAGGTTTTCTAGCACGTTAAACTCGTTGGCTATCTGCTCCAGGTAGTTTTCGGGCGGATAAAGATTGGTGCGGCGAACTGCTATCTCCTGGTAATATTCTGTGAAGCCTTCGGCAATCCAAAGATTGGTGGTGTAATTTTCGTTATCGTAATCAAAGGGACCTAAAACAATAGGCCGCAAACGTTTCACGTTCCAAAGGTGAAAGTGCTCATGAGCTACCAGGCCCAGGAAACCCTGGTAACCTTTTTCGCTGCCATAATTATCGCGGCCAATGCCCAAAACAGTAGAGCCAAGATGCTCTATCCCACCTCCGCCACGCAAATGATTATGGATAATAAAAGTGTAATGTTTATTGGGGTTTTCGCCAAATATGGCTGCTTCCTGCTGAATAATGGCATGCATATCTTTTTTAATGCGTTCTTTATCGTAGTTGCCGCCACCGTACATACATACTTCATATTTAACACCGTCAACATCAAAACCAAAAACATCCTGGTTGCCTACTTCGATAGGTGAATCGAACAAAATATCAAAATTGGGCGAGTGGCGTACAAATGGGTTGCCGTTAACCATCTCTAAACTGGTTGAAACTTTAGCCCAGTCTTTATATGGGGTAATGGTAATAGTTGATGGCGAGTGCAACATATTTGCGGGATAAATAAATATACCCGTTGTTGAAAGGAAAGCATGTGTTACATCAATATAGCTGGTACGTACAGATACTTCGTTGGCATAAACACGATACTTGACAGTAACGGCCGCCACACCTTTTGTAGTAATGCGCCATGTGTTTTTATTGATTTTGGGCGAGGCTACAATTTTGCCATTGATGCTGGCGCTAAAGGCCTCGATGTTTTTGGCAAACTCTCTAACCAGGTATGATCCGGGTGTCCAGACAGGCATTTTAAGATCGAGCGTGTTTTGCTTAAGCCCGGTGATATTCATCTCTATTTCGGCATAATGGGCCTGGGCTTCGGGGAAGGAAACCGTATATGATATATCCGATGGGGATTGCGCCTTACTGGCGTTTACATTCATAAAAAGTAAAATTAATGATACAGTCGCGGTCAGCTTAATTGGTTTCATGTGTGCAAGTTATAAAAATTATATTTTTTTAAAATATCGGCCTTGTTTACACGTGTAAAATGGTTGATACATGCAACTAATTAACCTTGTGGGTCAGTATGTTTGCTGCCGCTTATTTAAGATGCAACTGATAGAACCCATATCCCGGAAACTGATACGTTTAGGTAAGTTATACCTGAATGTACTGACAAAGCATACCGCCCACCTGGATGTTACCCGGTACCACTTCATTCTATCGCTTATATACTACCACGACGGGCAGCTTACCCAGAACGCGCTGGCGCAAATCCTGGATAAAGATAAATCGGCGATGGTAAGTATTATTAACATGCTTACCGCAAAGGGCTTTGTTTACCGCGAGAGCAACCCGAATGACCGTCGCGAACACCTGCTGAGGGTTACCGAAAAGGCCAGGCTGGCCGTGCCGCAAATTGTAGAAACCTTTGAGCACATCAACGCTGATATCACCAAAGGCATATCTGCGCATGAGTTGAAAATATTTGAAAGCGTACTGCAAAAAATGCAGGTAAATATAAAGCCCTTTACAACCGAACCCAATTTAAAGATCACAAAATGATTGTTGATTAAATATGAAAACAAAATATATTATTTACACGGCGCTGGCACTGCTGGTTGCTTATTTAGTTTACAACAAGTTCTTTAGCAAAAGCGCCAAAGAAAGCGCGGCAGCACAAGCCGGCGGTAAAAGCGGCAAGAAAAAGAACGGCCCGGTAAACGTGAACATCATGATTGTGAAAGATACCGCCGTAAATAACATTATTGATGTAACCGGCAGTATTGATGCTAACGAAAAGGTGAACCTGGTAAGCCAGACAGCGGGTAACATTACCGGGATTTATTTTAACGAGGGCAGCAAAGTGCAAAAAGGCCAGTTGCTGGTTAAAGTATATAACCAGGATTTAGAAGCCTCATTGGCTCAAAACCAGTACCAGGTAACACTGGCCAAACAAGTTGAGTATCGCAATAAGGTATTACTGCAAAAGGAAGCCATCAGCCAGGAAGAGTATGATACTTCGTTAACCTCGCTAAACTCGTTAAAAGCGGCTGCTGATGTAATTAAGGCACAAATATCCCGTACCGAGATCCGGGCGCCGTTTTCCGGCACTATCGGGTTGCGTAATGTGAGCCCCGGCAGTTATCTGTCGCCGGCATCGCCTATTGCGCAGCTGGTAAATATCGACCCTGCGAAAATCACGTTCTCGGTTCCTGAACGATACCTGACCATACTTGGCGTAGGCAGCAAAATCAGGTTTAATACCGAAAGTTCAAGGGAAAACTTTATAGGAAATGTTTACGCTATTGAACCTTCTATTGATGTTAACTCGCGCACAATCACTGTACGGGCCAAAGCGCCAAATCCCAAAGGCTTGTTAACCGCAGGCAGCTTTGCCAAAATTAATTTAACGCTCGACCAAATCCCCAAAACTATCCTGTTACCTACGGAGGCAGTTATCCCCGATTTGAAAAGCAGTATTGTTTACGTTGCCCACAACGGGATTGCCGTTGCCCGCCCGGTAAAAACAGATTTGCGTACAGATACAAAAATCCAGGTGATTGATGGTTTAAAGCCTGGCGACAGCGTAGTGGTTTCGGGCCTGATACAAATGAGGGCGAAAGTTCCTTTAAAAATTATTAAAGTAATAAAGTAACGCCATGAGTTTATCCTCAGTAAGTATAAAAAGGCCGGTATTGGCAACAGTAATGTCAGTAGTTATTGTTGTATTTGGCATTATCGGATACAAATTTTTAGGGGTGAGGGATTTCCCGTCGGTCGATCCGCCAATTATTTCGGTATCTACCAGTTACTCGGGTGCGAATGCCGATGTAATTGAATCGCAGATAACCGAGCCGTTGGAAAAATCGATCAACGGTGTGCCCGGTATCCGTAATATATCATCAACAAGTTCGGTTGGATCAAGCAATATCACAGTAGAGTTTGACCTGGACGCTGATTTGGAAACAGCGGCTAATGACGTTCGCGATAAAGTAGCGCAGGCACAGCGCCAGCTGCCGCAGGATATTAACGCCCCGCCCGTAGTAACCAAAGCCGATGCCAGCGCCGACCAGATCATCACCCTTACCGTGAGCAGCGACAAGCGTAACATTACCCAACTGGATGATTATGCCGAAAACGTATTGCAGGAAGGCCTGCAAACCATACCCGGTGTAAGTACTATTAATATACAGGGCCAGCGCCAGTACGCCATGCGCTTATGGATAGATCCTAACAAACTGTCGGCCCTTGGCCTTACGGCTACCGATATTGGCGCCGCCCTGGCCAAAGAAAACGTGGAGCTGCCTGCCGGTAAAATTGAGGGGAATAACACAGAAGTAACCATTAGGGCGCTTGGTAAATTATCAACCGAAAAAGATTTTAACAACCTCATCATCCGTGCCGATAGCAGCCGGGTTATTCACCTGAGCGATATTGGCTACGCGGTTTTAGGATCGGCCAATGAGGAAACCATATTTAAAGAATCGGGTGTACCCATGGTGGGGCTGGCCATTGTACCGCAGCCTGGAGCCAACTATGTGCAAATTGCCAAAGATTTTTATGCCCGTTTAAAACAGATCCAGAAAGATTTGCCGCCCGATATTAAAGTAAAGGTAGCACTGGATAATACCCGTTTTATTAATCAGTCAATCACCGAGGTGCAGGAAACACTCATTATTTCCTTTGTCCTGGTGGTTATCATCATCTATCTGTTTTTCCGCGATTGGCTAATCGCTTTCCGCCCGCTGATAGATATTCCGGTATCGCTGATCGGGGCCTTTTTTATCATGTATGTGTTTGGCTTTTCTATCAATATTTTAACCCTGCTGGGCATTGTACTGGCAACGGGGCTGGTGGTTGACGATGGTATTGTAGTAACTGAAAACATTTACAAAAAAGTAGAGGCAGGGATGGCTATCCGTAAAGCAGCATTTGAAGGATCTGCCGAAATTTTCTTCGCGGTAGTATCAACTTCGGTAACGCTTGCTGCTGTGTTTTTACCCATTGTGTTTTTACAGGGCTTTACAGGCAGGCTGTTCCGCGAGTTTGCGGTGGTAGTTGCCGGGGCGGTTTTAATATCGGCCTTTGTATCGTTATCGTTAACCCCGATGCTGAACGTGAAGCTGATCCGTAAGAACAATAAAAAGTCGAAATTTTACGAGCGAACCGAACCGTTTTTTGTGAACATGACCACATCATACACCGAAACGCTTATTAAGTTTATGAAAGTACGCTGGGTGTCATTCGTTATCCTGGCAGCGTCGTTGTTAATCATTGGTGTATTGGTGAAAGTGATTCCATCCGAGTTGGCTCCGCTTGACGACAGAAGCTTATTGCGTTACAGCGTAACCGGATCTGAAGGCGCGACATACGAGTACATGACCCGGTACATGGATAAGGTTTCAAATATGGTGGCCGATTCGATACCGGAAGCCAATATTAACCTCGAGATCGTTTCGCCTTCATTTGGCGGCGGCGGCGCAGCAAACACCGGTTTCGGCCGCGTTGGTTTGGTAGCGCCCGACGAGCGTACGCGCACCCAACAACAACTTGCCGACTGGATGAACAAAAAACTGAGCAAAATGCCCGACGCCCGGGCTATTGTTGTGCAGGAGCAAACCATAAGCGGTGGTGGCAGCGGCGCGCGTACATCATTGCCGGTACAGTATGTTATACAAAACCAGGATTTTGAAAAGATAAGAAAAGTACTGCCAAAGTTTTTTGCCGAGGTTTCCCGTAGCCCTGTTTTCCAGGGAACGGATGTGAACCTTAAATTTACCAAGCCCGAATTAAGGGTGGTAACCGACCGTGACAGGGCACGTGATTTGGGTGTTTCTGTAGATGATATAGCGCAAACGCTGCAATTGTATTATAGCGCCGGCCGCCTGGATTACTTCCTGATAAACGGAAAGCAGTACCAGGTAATAGCCCAGGTTGACAGGGCCAACCGTGATCAGCCGCTTGATTTGAGATCGGTATACGTGCGCAGCACCAAAGGGAACCTGGTGCAACTGGATAACGTGGTTAAAACTACCGAAGGTGCCACGCCGCCGGCTATTTATCACTTTAACCGTTATAAATCAGCAACCATACAGGCTGGTTTAGCCCCTGGCAAAACAGTTGGCGATGGTATTGCCGAGATGGACCGCATCTCCAAAAGCCTGCTCGACGAAACATTCAGCACCGCCCTTAGCGGCCCTTCGCGGGATTATGCCGAAGGATCATCAAATATCTTGTTTGCTTTCGGCTTTGCACTTTTGCTGATATACCTGGTTTTGGCTGCACAGTTTGAAAGCTTTATGGATCCATTCATCGTGATGCTCACCGTACCGCTGGCTATTTCGGGGGCATTTTTATCATTGTGGCTGTTTAATCAAACACTGAACATTTTCAGCGAAATAGGTATCATCACCCTGGTGGGGCTGGTAACCAAAAACGGGATCCTTATTGTGGAGTTTGCCAACCAGCGCATGGAACATGGTGTCGCCAAGTACGAAGCCGCTATTGAAGCTGCGACAGCGCGCCTGCGCCCAATACTTATGACCAGTTTGGCCGTTGTATTAGGCTCGGTGCCAATTGCCTTCGCGCTGGGTTCGGGTGCAAAAAGCAGGGTGTCGTTGGGTATTGTTATTATGGGCGGTATGCTGTTCTCGTTAGTATTAACCCTTTATATTATACCATTGATGTATGTGATCTTCGCATCAAAAACCCGCCGCGATCCGGATGAAGAGCCTGCAGAAGAAACAGAGCCAGAAAAAAAAGAAATGAAATTGATTGAAAATCTTTAACTGATATGATCATTAAAAAAACAGCTTTCCTGCTTTGTTGCTGCGCCCTGCTGCGAATGCACACCTGGGCGCAGGAAGCACCGCTGCTTACGTTAAAAGACGCGGTAGAAATAGCTTTAAAAAACAACTATAATATAAAGCTTTCGCAAAATAACAAAACCATCGCCGCCAATAATGTTACGCTCGGTAACGCCGGTGTTTTGCCAAGGGTCAACGGTAATTTTGCATCAACCAACAGCCGCTTAACCACCAAACAAACCCGCTCAGATGGCACGGTTAATAATATCCATAATGCCCCCAACACCGGCATCAATTACGGCGTTGCCCTTAACTGGACAATTTTTGATGGTTTTAACATGTTTGCCACTTATGACCAGTTAAAGCAACTTGACCAGCTGGGTTCGTTGCGCTTGCAGGACACCATACAGCGGACGGTAGCCAACGTGATAACTACTTATTATGACCTCATCAGCCAAAACGAGCAGATAAAGGCCCTGAAGGGTGCGATAGAAATTTCGCGTACGCAGCTGCGCTATGCCAATGATAAGTTTCATGTTGGCCGCGCCTCAAAGCTTGATGTGTTAAACGCCCAGGTAAATTTAAATACAGATACCGCCAACCTGGTTACCCAATACCAGGTATTTAAAACGAGTAAAATCCAGCTTAACCAAATCCTCATCCGCGATTTGCAAACCGATTTTTCGGTTGCCGATACCATCGTGGTTGATGATAAATTGTTGTTGGGTAATATTTTAAGTAGCGCGCAATCGCAGAACCCAACCATATTATCAACCCAGATAAACCGCCGCCTGGCCGAGATTAACCTTAAGCAGGTAAAATCAACCCGCTATCCGCAAGTGGCTGTGACAACAGGATATACTTTCAGCGATAATAAGACCCCGGCCGGCTTTACGCTACAGCAAAACCAGCATGGTTTAAATTACGGCCTTACTGCAACCATCAATATTTTTGATGGCTTTAACCAGACCCGCAAGGAGCGAAACGCGAAGATCCAGATAGATAATGCCAACATCAGCGCTAAACAGGTGCAGCTTAATATCGAAGCCCAGATAAATAGTTTATATGCCTCATACGTTTCGGGGCTCGACCTGATTGCTTTAGGTCAGGCAAACGTGGTTATAGCTAAGAAAAACCTGGATATATCGCTTGAAAAGTATAAACTCGGCAATATTACGCCGCTCGAAATCCGGGAAGCGCAGCGCAATTATCTTGCGGCCCAATCAACTTTTTTTGCTGCCCAGTATCAATCAAAACAGGCAGAAATTACTTTAAAACAGATAACAAGCAGCATAAATATTCAATAGCGGGATTATTTTATTTTAAATATAAAAACACATATATTTGAAAACATGTCCAATCCCTACAAAACCTGTCTGTTGATTGATGATAACTACATCGACAACTTTGTTACGCGCAAGGTTTTGGAGGCAAGTAACTTTGCCGAAACGATAGTTGTGCGCCAATCGCCAACAGAAGCGATTGATTCCCTGCGATTTGGAATTATTACACCCGATGTAATTTTCCTCGACATCCGTATGCCTACTATGAGTGGTTTTGAGTTTTTAAGGGAGTTTGATTTGCTGGATATCGATAAAAAAAACATCAAAATATTCATGCTTTCGTCATCGCTTGATCCTGTTGATATGAAACAATCGGCAAACAACAAATATATTACCCAGTTTATCCATAAGCCATTAACTTTAAAGGCCCTCGAAGAACTTAGTGCATGATTTTAGTAGCCGATAGCGGATCGTCAAAAACAGACTGGTTACTACACATTCCTGATCAGCAACCAGTAGCATTTAAAACGGCAGGGTTAAACCCATACTTTTTAGGCGAAAAAGAGATAGCCAAAATAATTGCCGACCAGGCGCCCGCCATGCTGGCATATGGCGACACAATTGAAGAGATTTATTTTTTTGGTGCGGGCTGTTCCAGCCCCGATAGGCATGAGATTGTTTCCAATGCCATCAGTCAGCATTTTCCGAAGGCCTACATCTGTGTGGATAGCGATCTTTTGGGCTGTGCTTACGCTACCTGCGGCCATGAAAAAGGGATTTGTTGCGTTATGGGTACCGGGTCAAACATCTCGTTTTTTGATGGCGAGGAGATTTTTGAGGGGCAGCACGGCTTAGGCTATGTGTTGGGCGATGAAGGATCAGGTACCTGGTTTGGCAAAACCCTGATAACCGATTTTTTGTATGGCCGAATGCCTGCCGAAATTAATTCGAGATTTGAAAGCGCCTATCACCTTAATAAAGATATCGTTATAAAAAATGTATACCAAAAGCCCAACGGCAATACCTACCTGGCATCGTTTTCAAAATTTGTAAGTGAGATAAAAGCAACGGCGTATGGCCAGGAGATATTGGAACGGGGCCTGCTGGAGTTTATCCAAACCAATATCAAATCGTACCCTGAGTACCACAAATATAAATGTCATTTTGTTGGGTCAATAGCTTTCTTTTTTAAAGACGAACTTGCCGCACTTTGCCATTCGCAAGGTGTAAAAACCGGCAAAATCATCAAACAGCCAATTAATGACCTGATGGCCTTTATTTTGAAACGGAACGAGGGATAGAGCTGGAGATGTGCAGATTATAGATTTCAGATGTGCAGATGGAACCTCCGGACACTTTTTTGTAATGGCGCTTAACTATGTTTTGTGGTTTTAGTAGCATTTGCAAAGCCGATTTTCAAATTCCATCAATTACCCAATCCCGTATCTATCCCTGAAAATATTGAGGTGATGCAGCTCGTGCCCGGCCAGCATATATACAAATGCCCGTACGGTAAAGCGGCTGCTGCTGGCAATGCCGGCGCGCAAGAGCTGTTCTTCGCTAAACCCTTTGACCAGGTAAACATTTGACAGCCGTGTGGCTTTAAATTCTTCTGCCAGGTCTTTAATACTAATGTGGCTTACGTCGGTATTGGCTACATAAACGTCCTGGTCAAAGCCGGGCAATTCAATATGGTTACGCGAGAAAACCATAGCGCGGTAGGCAAATGTGCGTTCGGTATCAATCATGTGCCCAAGCGCCTGTTTAACTGTCCACTTGCCAGGGGCATAGGCGTAGGCACCCTGTTCTTCGGTAAGGCTGCTAAATAATTGGTAGCTTGATTCCTTTAGCTGTTCCAGCTTTTCAATCACATTTTCATCAGGTACCAATCCTATGTAACCGGTGGCGAATGGTGAATACTCATCACTTTTGGGTCTGCTTATCATTGCGCGTGTTTTTTAATACGATCCTAAACGTTGTGCCCTTGCCCAGTTCCGAGTCCTTTACAAAAATTTGCCCGTTATGGTAGTTATCTATCATTCTTTTGGTGAGCGAAAGGCCGAGGCCCCAGCCACGCTTGCGGGTGGTATAGCCCGGCTGAAAAACAGTATCAAATTTAGAGCGGGGGATACCTTTACCCGTATCTGTAACATCAATAAATACCTGGTTTTTTACTTTGTTGCCGCTAATCTCAACCTTAATACTGCCTTTGCCGTCAATAGCGTTAACCGCGTTTTTTAACAGGTTTTCAATTACCCAATCAAATAACGGAATGTTAATGCCTGCTTTCAGGTGAGGGTTGCCGCTCATTTCAAAAGTAATGTTTTTGCTGACGCGTACTTTAAAATAATCAACAAAATCCTTAACCACGGCATAAACGCCATGCTCTTCCAACACAGGCTTCGAACCGATTTTTGAAAAACGGTCGGCAACAATTTCAAGCCGTTTTACATCGTTTTCCATTTCGGCAACCAAGACGTCGTCCTCTGCGTTAAACTTCTCTTTCATCAGCTCAATCCAGGCCATTAATGATGATATGGGAGTACCCAGCTGGTGAGCTGTCTCTTTGGCTAATCCCACCCAAACCTGGTCCTGCTCCGATTTTCGCGACGAGCTGAAGGCCGTATAAGCCATTAGTAAAAATACGGCGATAACAGACAGCTGTACGTATGGAAAAATTTTGAGTTGTGTTAACAGTGGCGAATCTTTATAATAAACAAAGTTTTCTTCGCCCAGTATTTGCAGCCTGATGGGTTCATGCTGCCCTTTCATGTATTCCAGCTCGTCCTTAAAATACTTCAAGTCGTATTTTTTACCCGGCGAAGGCAAATCGATATACGTTTTGGTGGTATCCAATCCGCGGGATAAGCGGATATCTCCTTTGGCATCGGTAACAATGGCGGGCACCACCAGGCTATCGCGAACGGCAATGGTGTATTTTAAGAAATCATTGTCGTCGGAGTTAAGGATCTGCCGCATGCTCATGGCCCAAACCTGCGCGCGGGTACGCTCGGACCGGGCTATGTTTTTAACCAGGTAACTGGTGTAAAATAACGAACCGCTGGCAATAACACACGCAAATGCGAGCAGTAAATACTTCCACCTTTTTTTTTGCTGATACGGGTTTATACTGGCCACGGTTCAAATAACGGGATTTTTATTTAAATGTGCAGATTACAGATGTGCAGATTTTAAATGTGAAAAAGCATTAATGATAACTAATCCTTAACGTAAATTATTAGATTATTATTTAAAGGCCGAAAAATAAAGAGATATTCTATCTTGCGCGGCCCGGCCATCTGCACATCTGTAATTTGAAATCTGCACACTTGCTTCATATTTGCACATCTAAATTAACCTTATCTTTGCCAAACTATGACCGATAAAAAAGTAAGAGTACGTTTTGCACCGAGCCCTACAGGTGGTTTGCACCTGGGTGGCGTACGCACCGTGTTGTTTAATTATTTGTTTGCCAAAAAACACCATGGCGATTTTGTTTTGAGAATTGAAGATACCGACCAAACCCGCTATGTGGAAGGTGCCGAAGAATATATTTTAGATTGCCTTAAATGGTGTGGTCTGCATCCCGACGAAAGCCCGGTTGCCGGCGGCCATTACGCCCCCTACCGCCAAAGCGAACGCAAAGCCATTTACCGGGAATATGCCGAACGCCTGGTAATGCAGGGCCATGCTTATTATGCCTTTGATACTGCCGAAGAATTGGACAAAAACCGAAAAGAGATCCCCAACTTTCAGTATGGGCAGGCATACCGCAGTACATTACGGAATTCGGTATCGTTGCCCCAGCATGAGGTTGATGCACTGTTAGATGCACACACACCGCATGTTATCCGCATAAAAATGCCGGCCGATGAAACGGTGAGTTTTACCGATATGATTCGCGGACATGTGAGTTTTGAAACCAACCTGGTTGATGATAAGGTATTGCTGAAAGCCGATGGTATGCCAACCTACCACCTTGCGGTGGTAGTTGATGATTACCTGATGAAAATCTCGCATGCTTTCCGCGGCGAAGAGTGGCTGCCATCTGCCCCTGTGCATTTGCTGCTTTGGGAGTATTTAGGCTGGAAAGCTGATATGCCGAAATGGGCGCATTTACCGCTGATATTAAAACCGGATGGCCACGGCAAGCTAAGCAAGCGCGATGGCGCCCGCCTTGGTTTCCCAGTATACGCCATGAGCTGGTTTGATGCCAAAACAGGCGAACTAACACCCGGCTTTAGGGAGCTTGGCTTTTTGCCCGAAGCGTTTTTAAACCTGCTGGCTACCCTTGGCTGGAACGATGGTACGGGCCAGGAGTTATTTACACTGGATGAACTGGTAGAGAAATTCTCGATAGACCGTGTGAGCAAAGCCGGCGCTAAGTTTGATTTTGAAAAGGCCAAATGGTTCAATGCCGAGTGGATAAAGAAGTCTGAAGTCTCAAGTCTGAAGTCTGAAGTTGTCCGGGTGTTGGGTGATAAAGGTATCGTTGTAATTGATGATGCTAAACTGGAAACAGTAATTAACCTTGTAAAAGACCGTTGTGTTGTATTGCCTGATTTTTACCAGCAGGCCGGTTACTTTTTTGAGCAGCCGAAAGAATATGACCTTAACGCTGTAAAGCCTAAATGGACAGATGCCAAAACCGATTTTTTTAACGCGCTTATTACTCTGTTAACCGCCGAGGCCGGCATCGAAGCCCACGACTTTGAAACTAAATTTAAGGCCCTTGCCGAAGAAAAGGTGCTGAAAGTTGGCGATGTAATGCTTCCGTTCCGTATTATGCTGGTTGGCGGCAAATTTGGCCCGCATGTGTTTGATATAGCAGCTTTGTTGGGCAAGGCAGAAACCATTAGCAGGATAGCGACGGCGTTGAAGGCGTTTACCGCGTAGGGCGGCCATCATATTAAAGGAACAGCAGAGCCATGATATTTACGAATAAAGCTATAGCCCCCAAAATTGGGTTAATAATCGCGTTGATATTTTTTTCGCTATCTGCATTTTCGCAGAAAACGATAGCCCAGGTAAGAAATATTGATATTGCAGGACTTGTTGTAGATGCGCAAACCCTTTTGCCTGTTGAGGGAGCGGCCATTTATGACGCGCAAAATACTGTATTGGGCACCAGCGATGCAAAAGGGTATTACAAAATACAGCTTACGTATAAACAAAGCGGCCAGTTAAACTTCAAACTAACGTTGGTAAAACCTGGTTTTGTGACTTTTCATCAGCATGAAAACTGGGCCGATATGCCCGGCAACAGTAAGGGGCTGTTTTATTTTGGACTTAAAAAAGTGCACGGACGAACGGCCTCTTTTTCTACCTTACAACATGGCGATTTAAGCTATGACAATGTAAATGCAGGCTTTGAGAAAGTGCGGGAC
The DNA here is from genome assembly GCF_056402115.1 of Mucilaginibacter sp. P4_C11. NCBI lineage: Bacteria > Pseudomonadati > Bacteroidota > Sphingobacteriia > Sphingobacteriales > Sphingobacteriaceae > Mucilaginibacter > Mucilaginibacter sp. P4_C11. Next base: position 43,931 of record NZ_JBFUIA010000017.1, read on the forward strand.
GAAAGGGGCTTTTATAATAAGCTGGCCGCCGCTAAAACGGGCAATCAAAAAGTGTTTTTACGCGTAGATACCGGCTTATATATTGTTGATAAAACAGGGTGGATTAAAATAAACTCAGAGAAGGATATTGTTGCATTAAACGGCGTACAACTAGTTACGGCCGATAAGCTTAATTCCCTGATTAAACGCAAAGACATTAAAGGGATGACGCCGGTTGCCGGTAAACAGGAAAAGTTTGCTATCTATACCCGGTAAATTAGCCGGATATAGATAGCCGACTAATTTACCGGGTGCCGGACTGTAAGGCAGTCCCCAAATCCAGCACAATTGCACCCCCTTCAGGTGTTAAGCGCCAGGCAGAACCGTTGGCCGGTTTCGAAAACTTTCCTTGCAAAGCCTTTAATTTATAATTTGTGTTTTCAAACCTGCAGTTCAGTTGTTTAGGGGTAATGTTAGTATAGGGTGTTGCAGCACCGGGGGCTACATCCATATCCAAACACCAATTATACGTAGCCTTGCTATCCATGTATATTTTAATTTGCTTCTCGGTCAAATCCATTTCCAGCATGCCGCCTTCATTCAGTCGCCATGATATATGCAGGCTGTTTTTGCCGGTGTTTTTAAATATGGGCGATTGCCCGGTTGCCAGGGTCTCTTTTCCAAGTTCCACTCGTTTAAGCCGTAAGCCGGCAATATGATCGGGTTTACTCCAAATATAGCCGTCTACTACAGGCAGGGTAAAAAAGGTACACTCATTTGATGTAGCCACCTGTTTTTCATAAACCGACGGGAATTTTTCATCAAATAAATGAATATCGCGGATGCGCAGGCTGCCCTTTTCCCAAAGCAGGTTAATTCGGTAAAAGCGGCTGTTATACCAAAGGGTTTTCAAATCGCTGCCGGGTATATCTTTTGTTACTGTAAATGAAGTGGCCGGTGTAACGGGGTATTTCATTTTAAACCAACGGCCCGATTGCTCCAGGGTTTCAACCCTTACTTTATGCTCGTCGCGTAGTTTGGCAATCAGTGGCATCTGTATTTCTAAGCCTTTGGCCATGGCATCCCAGGTAAAGGAGTTTTCCTGTCCGGCTTGTGTATAATTAAAACCGAGCGAAGGATCATCGGTAAATGATTTAAAAAACCAGTTTACCCAGGTCGAATCGCCGCCGCCAAATTTGTAAACAGGCTCCAGTGTAACCACGCCTTGCCGGGTTGTGCCAAGGCCGTTATCGTACTGCCGCACCGGATCGCTGCCCAGCATCCGGAAGATGGGAACAGGGATCTGATTTTGCGCGTGCTGGGCGGGCATATATGAATTTATTTTGCTTGGATAATAGGCCTGGTTCCAGTAACCACCCCAAAGTGTATAGCCGTCCGTACCGTATTGGTCCTTGCAATTTGCTGATGCCACAATATGGTATTTTTGATACATGTAGTTAATGCTATAAGCATCAATAAACCACGAAGCCACCGATTTGGGGTAATAGCCAAAAATCTTTTTAAAACCGCGGAAGTATACATCTATCAGTTTTTCGCGCTCCTTTGGTGTATAGCCGGTAGAAAAGCCAATGTTGGCCCGCCAGTCCCAGGGATAACGGCCGCGCCATTTAAGGCCTGCGTTTTCCACCATAGGTTGCGGTATCTCCCACCAGGCACCAATCTCAAAAGTTCCTTTTGGAAGGGTTGCCAACAGTTTTTGATATCGCTTATCCATCAGCGCATCATACTGTAAAAGGAATGTACCGCCCAGGTGATATTTTTTCATGATCTCTACCTGTTTTACCACTGTTTGGTACAATACGTCTTCGGTAATTGCCGGATCCCGTGGTTCCAGCAGGCGAATGAAGTTAACGATGTTAACAATTTTGGGCGTACTATCGGCGGGTGTTGGTTTTTTATTTTGGGCGATTGCAGTTATCGCCATTGAAATAAACAAAGTGCAAAAAATGAATTTGCAGGCTGCCTTAGCTTTTGTAAAAATCATAGGGTAGGTAATGTGTGGTCAAATTGGATATTAACTTACTAACGTAGTAAATTGATGGGCGTTTGGCATCCTTATCTGTCTGATGAGGGCATTATTTTGCGAAACGCAGGAAGCGATGTTTATGTACGCTATCAAGAAAAAGTCTTGCATTACGCCAATTTCTAAAAAATTAAGCCTTGCTTCACCCAGATGCATATGGTTTACTGAGCTTAATTTTGAGGGATCGTTCTCTCCATCGTCCTCCCAAAAGCAAACAGCACATATGTCATAGTGGGCCCTGCTTGATAAGGTTTTATATCCGCAACAAGGGCAGGGATAAAGCCTCGGCTGGCGGCCTTTTACCCTGACTTCTTTTTTTAACTCAGCAGTTAGATATAATGCCAGGTATTGATTGGTAAAGGATTTAAAGGCATACACAACGTGTTTTCTGCCATAAAAATTTGACACCTCTTCTGTGGCTTCTTCAATTATCTCGCTTTCAATTATCTCGCTCTTTTCGCTGGCGGGAAGGTTCAAAAAATGTATAAAAGAGGATAAGATAATAGCTTCTTTTCTTAACAATATCATATAGGCAGTAATTATTGGGGCTTTTTATTTCAACATCAAAAACAAATAAAGATATACCCACAAAATATCTATAAAATGCCAAAAGGTGGCGCTCATTTCCATGCGGTATAAAACCCTGTACCGAGGCTTGTTTTTTAACGAACCGGATAGGGTATACCCTAATAAAGCTACGCCGGTTATAATGTGTAAAAGATGAACGGCCACAAAAACATAAATGAACGATTGGTAGCTTTTGTGCATATCAAAATAAACTTTTTGATGAAGCAATGTACCCCAGGCAACAGCCTGCAGCAACATAAACAATAGCCCCAACGCAATCGTGAGCTTTAGGTACAAGTGGAATTTAGCATTTTGCAGGCCCTTTAAACATTTGCCGGCTACATTTAAAGTGCCACTGCTGCCGAGTATAACAACCGTACTGATGATAAACACAAAGGGCAATTGAGTGTGTATGGCATCACCTGCTGAGGTTGAAATAAGGAACACGCTGGTTAGCCCGGCAACCAGCATAAACGAAGATGTTATGGCTAGCCAAACCATAAACTTGCGGGCATTCAGGTTTTGCATATCCTTGCGGTCGTTCATGCCGAAAATTAGTGAATTCTCGCTTTAAAGTTAACAGCCGGGTTGTGTAAAAGACTTGGGCATAAGAAAATGTTTTTTAGAAAAACACCATCATCATAATGGCATCGGGATGATTACCTTAAAAGCGCTAAAACAAATTGGGTTTTAATGGGGCAGCTTACGCCGCAACAAACCATATAGGAACGTACCTGTCAACGCGCCAATAACCACAATGATAAAGGATGCATAACCGTAGCCGATATTTACAAACATGGGACCTGGGCAAGCGCCGGTAAGCGCCCAGCCAAGGCCAAATATCAGGCCGCCGATGATATAATTTGCCCTGGTTTTTTCTTTATCGGTAAATATAATGGGGTTGCCCTGCGAATCTTTGATGTGGAGCTTTTTAATAAGGTAAACGGCCAATGCGCCCAATACCACAGCGGTGCCAATAATACCATACATATGAAACGACTGGAAGCGGAACATCTCCTGGATGCGGTACCAGGACACAGCTTCAGACTTGGTCATGATGATGCCGAAGATAACGCCGGCGATAATAAATCTTAATCCTTTCATATCGATAATATCAGGGGCAATAAAAAGTGTGTCATGATAAGCCCGCCGGCAAAAAAGCCAATGACCGCTAAAAGAGAAGGAAATTGCAGGTTCGACAGGCCACTGATGGCATGCCCCGATGTACAGCCGCCCGCATACCTTGAGCCAAGGCCTACCATTAAACCACCGGATAACAGGATGACGATGTTTTTGAAAGACAGGCTATGGATCCCAAAAAGCTGTGCCGGATTTAGTTGCCCATCAAAGTTTATCCCGATGGCTTTTAGGTCGGTTACCGTAGCGGTGGCCAGCTTTAATGGCGCGTCGTTTTTTAACAGGGTGGCAGATATCAGTCCGCCTAAAACCGAGCCCACTAAAAACAGCAGGTTCCATTTTTGAGCCTGCCAGTTAAAATCAAAAAACGGAACTTTTTTACCGGCACCGGCCATGGAACAGATGGTGCGCAGGTTTGATGAAAAACCAAATGATTTTCCGAAATAAAGCAATAAAACCATGATAGCGGCAATTGCAGCCCCCGAAGTATACCAGGGCCAAGGTTGTTTGAGCAAATTAAGCATCGTTGTATATGTTTTCTTATTGTAAAATCAGGGCATTGTGCTTGGGCACACATAAGCACTTACATTAAACCTGCCAGAATCTTTTATGGCTTTAAAACCTCCCTGAACATCAACCAGGTTAGTAAAGCCCCGCGCCCTCAACATCGAATTGAATATCATTGAACGATATCCCCCGGCGCAATGCACATAGTAGGTTTCATTTTTATCCAACTGGGCCATGTTGCTGTTAATGTCATCCAACGGCAGGTTTTCGGCGTCTAAAATATGTTCCGCATAGTACTCCGGTGCTTTACGCACATCAAGAATTTTTACCGGGCTATGGTTGCTTAATTTATCCGCAAGTTCATCAGCAGTTAAGGATACAATACTGTCTGTCTCGTTGCCGGCAGCTTGCCACGCAGCAATTCCGCCTTTTAAATAACCAATGGCATGGTCGTATCCCACACGGGCCAGGCGGGTAACAACCTCTTCTTCGCGCCCTTCGTCGGTAATCAGTAAAATTTGCTGGTTAATATCTGGCACCAATGCGCCAACCCAGGGGGCAAAGCTCCCATCGATGCCAATATTGATAGAGTTGGGCACAAATGCTTTTGCAAAAACCTGGGCGTCGCGGGTGTCAAGCAAAATGGCGCCGGAGGTGTTGGCCGCGGCTTCAAACGCTTCGGGGGATAATGGCTGGGTTCCCTGGCTCAGTACTTTTTCAAAGCTTTCGTAACCTTCCTTATTCATTTTAACATTTAACGGAAAATATACCGGCGGAGCGGTTAATCCGCGGGTTACTTCGGCTATAAATTCATCGCGGGTCATGTTAGGCCGCAGGGCATAGTTATATTTCTTTTGGTTGCCCAGGGTATCGGTGGTTTCCTTGCTCATGTTTTTGCCGCAGGCAGATCCCGCACCGTGTGCAGGATAAATAATAACATCATCGGGCAATGTCAGGATACGGGTGCGCAACGAATCGAACAATATACCTGCCAGTCCTTCTTGAGTTAGCCCTGACGCTTTTTGCGCAAGGTCGGGCCGGCCAACATCGCCGATGAATAAAGTATCGCCAGAGAACAACGCGGTTTCTTTGCCAAATTCATCGCTTAAGAGGTAACAGGCCGACTCCATGGTATGGCCGGGCGTGTGCAGCACCTTTATGGTGAGTTTGCCAACTTTAAAGGTCTCGTTATCTTTAGCTATGTGCGCTTCAAAGCCAGTTACCGCATTTGGCCCATACACAATCTGTGCGCCGGTTTCCCGTGCCAGGTCAATATGTCCCGATACAAAATCGGCATGGAAATGAGTTTCAAAAACATACTTAATGGTGGCCCCGGCCGCTTTGGCTTTAGCTATGTAAGGCTCCACCTCTCTTAGGGGATCAACAATGGCAACCTCATTTTCTGATTGGATGTAGTACGCCCCCTGGGCCAGGCATCCGGTATATATTTGTTCAATACTCATGATATTTTCTTTACTTTAACAAAGGTGCAGTTTAGCAAGCAAGCAGATGGTAACCAACGTCACCACCCCATCAAAATTATTTAAAAAAACAGTTCTTTAGCCAATATATAAATACCCATTACCAGTACAAACCAGCCAAAACCCTTTTTTAGTTTGTTGCCGTCAATCCGGCGGCTGATTAACCCGCCTGCAAATATACCGGCTATGGCTATCGCCGTTATTTTTAACAGGAATATCCAGTTGATTGCAAAATGGCCCAGGTCGCCGGTAAAGCCAATGAGTGAATTCATGGCGATGATAAGCAGCGAAGTACTAACAGCTTGTTTCATGGGCAGGCCTACTAATAAAACAAGGGTAGGTATTAGCAAAAAGCCGCCACCAGCACCTAAAAAGCCGGTTGCCAGTCCTATACCTACGCCATAAAGCAATAGTTTAGGAATGTTGAGTTTTTTGTCGCCAGTGTGGTTCGGCGTCTCCATTTTACTGCCGCTTTTGATCATGGCTGTTGCTGCGGCCACCATCAATACGGCGAAAAACACCATGGTAAGGATGTTTTGGGTGAGTTGAAAGCTGCCTATTCGCAAAATGTTATGAGGTATCAGTGGTACCAGGAACTTACGCGTAATAAAAACAGTGCTGATAGATGTTAACCCAAAAAGCAGCGCTGTTTTAATATTCACCAGCCCCTTGCGGTAATTGGTAAAAACACCCACCATGCTGGTTGAACCAACAATAAATAAAGAATAGGAGGTTGCTAAAAGCGGGCTGGTGCCAAAAAGGTAAACCAGCACAGGAACTGTAAGGATAGAGCCGCCGCCGCCAATAAGGCCAAGCGAAATCCCAATTAAAGCTGATGCGAGGTAAGCGAAAAACTGCATGTTTAAATAATTAACAACGCAAAAGTGCTTGTTTTACCCGCCCGCAACGGTGACTTATGTCACCACGGTTTTTTATTTTTTCCACTCAATAAAATTGCGGTTCAGCACGATATCGCCCCGCTGCTCCATTTTTTTAAGCAAGCGGGAAATAACCTCGCGCGACGAGTTCAGGTCGGCGGCAATCTGGCTGTGGGTTATTTTTAGTTCGCGTGTTTTTAGCTTTTGATATTGATTTTGCAGGTAATAGTATAAACGCTCGTCCATTCCCTTAAAAGCGATATGGTCAATTACTATCAGCAGCTCTTCGTACCGGGAGCGGTAGGTTTCCAACACAAAATAGTACCATGTTTTGTAGGTGGTCATCATTTGGTCCATTAAGGCTAAAGGCATGGCCAAAACGGCGGTATCTTCAATGGCTTTACCCATCACCTCGCTGGTTTCCTGTTTGGCGGCGCAAATCATGGTTAGGGCACAGGCATTGCCCGGTTCCAGGTAGTACATAAAAAACTCGCCCCCATCATCGCCTTCGCGGTATAGCTTTACCCGGCCGTTTAAAATCATCATGGTTGATTTGATGTATTGACCGGTGCGCAACACAACCTCGCCGGCAGGGACATGAATAACCGATGCGTTTTGAACTAAAAAGACCTTTAATCCTGGCTCAAACTGAGGGAACAGGCGGTCTAAATAGTCCTGGATAACGGATTGATCTTTCATAAAAACGGGTAAAAACAAGAATGATGTTTAGTTTGCCAAAAGGAGCGGGGTAGGCTTAGGGATGAATAGTTGCCCATCCATCGGCCTGGCGGATAATAATTTCGCCATTGCCACTGGGCACATAGCTTATAAACGAAAAAAGCGTAGCCTTATCAATGTGCCGTTCCCTTACCGTATTGCTGCATTGCGCCAGTATCACTCCTTTTTGTAATAGTTTTTGCAGCTCGGCTTCGTATGGTCCTGCTTTATCGTAAACGACAACACCATCAGCAAAAGCAATAAGTTCCATTTCCAGTTTGCCTTTTAGCCGGGTGTCTTCCAGGGCATTGTCCATGTTACGGAGGGTTTGTTTAATCTTCTTCGGGTCCGATTCGTCAAGGTAATAAAGCGCTTTATAATGGGCTTGACTGGCTTCGGCGCCTTTAAATTCCGATGCTGCTGTTTGGGCGAAAGCTGGTTTAATAAAAAGCAAACCGGCAAGCACGAAGAGTAAGGAAAAACGATTTTTCATGGCTATAGATTTAAAGAGGTTAATTTATACTTTTTTATGATGGAATTGTTGAATGGGGCCAAATGGCCCGTATTTATGCTGACGGGCGGTAAAGCCATCGGCATACGGCCCAAAGGGTAAATCTATGGGCTTTTGCTGTAAGTCGGGGTAATCTTTGTGTTGATCTTTGTGTGGCCGGGGTTGCGAGTTGATGAACGCTGCAACATCCCAGCATTCTTTATCGGTTAACTGCGGGCTTTGGTAGGTGGCGCCAAAAGGCATATTGGCCTTCACAAAGCCAGCCAAATTGCCTATCCTGTACATGCCCGCACCATCGTTATAACTGTCCGGCCCCCATAAGGGTGGGTAGGTATATGATTGTTTATCTACCGCCAGCAACCCCTCGCCGTTTGCACCGTGGCAACTGCGGCATTTTTGAATGAAAACAGCCTTTCCGCTTAACGGATTGGCTGCGCTATCCGTAAATTTTAAACGTGGTGTAGTACTACCGAATAGCACCTTTCCCTTTTTTGCATTTTTGCCCAACCATTGCATGTAAGCCATTATTGCCTTAATTTCTTTAGTCCCGGTATCGGGCATGGTGCCATTCAGGCTGCGCTCAAAACACTCCGAAATTCGCACAGATGCCGATATAACCACGCCGCTACGGGTGCTTTTTTTAGGATAGGATGCCGTAAACCCGGCGAAGTTGTTGGCAAATAACCGGGTGCCCGCATCCAGGTGACAGTTTTGACAGTTCATGCCGTTACTGATGTGGGCAACAGACCCATTGGGGCCAAAATATAAGGCCGTTGAAGTAATTAACATTCGGCCATACCTTATCAAATCGCCCTTTTTACCTGCAGGTATATTTTGTGTTTGCGGCGGTAGCCCGGCACCAGCAATATCTTCCTGTTTTTGGCCGGCTTTGAGAGATGTATCAACTGCCACGTCTTTATAATCACCCTTTTTTTCCGGCCTGTTGCATGCGGAAACAAGCGATACTATAACAGCGACAACCAGTAATAATGAAACCGATATTAGGTCACGCGAAACTTTAGTCATGGCTTTTATGTTTTTTTTGTGGCATCGGTATTCATATCGGGCTTTATACAAAACTGCACAATTTACAAAAACATGTTGGTGATTTAAGTCACCAAAAACAGTGTACTGCACAGAAATAAACCGGCCATTTTTTTGATCTCAATTTTCTTTACATTAGGAGGGCTGCTTTTTATTTAGCTGCCAAAGAATTACTAATTTCATGATATGATAAGAAGGCTCATTATAATTGCTTCGATGTTGTTTTTGTCGTGCAACAACCGTAAGGGCGCTGCTATCACAAAGCAGGTAGAAAACATAAAACCGACTAACGATCAGGCCGAACGCCGCCGCCAATCTGAAACTTATTGCAAAGCACATCACATACCTCTTTATAGTAATCCCAACGCTTTATTTGTAGACCCGGAATCGCAGGCAGCTATACGCACAAAAGATGAAGTGACAGACAGAGCGCTGGCATTGCTATATATAGGTTTAAAAAGCGAAGGGATAGGGCAAAAGGACTTGGACGAAATAAATAAAAACCTGGATGCGCTATCAAAATTAACCCCGGCCGAAAGAGCTTATATAATAAATCCCCAGCCAACAAAGCAACAAACCACTGATGCCAACTGGCGCTACGAAGATTTACACGTGATGCTTTGGGCATTAGGGTTTATTGACTCGCTGGCTTACCCCGACCAATTGTGCAATGTAGCCCAGGATGCAAAGATATTTCGGGGCCTGACCGGCCGGCAGTTTAAACAGCGAGCCCGGTTACGAACAAAAAAAGAGATTCTCGACCAGGCCGATCTGATCCTGCGGCTGGACTGGGCTTGTGTAGATGCCCGCACCAATAGGCAGCCGGCTCCCGGAAAGCTTGATAGTGGCGTAGTTTATGAAAGGCACTACGCATTAAACTGGCTGATAAACTACATGAACCAAGGCTGGGATGATATAACGACAGATACGTAACAGCATTAGCGCACAATGGACCTACATAAACAGGTATTTATTGAATGCCAAACGGCCTTATGAGTACACGCTACTTAATTTCTACCACGCCCGCAGTAACAGCCGGAAACCTGGAAAACACGGCGGCATCATGCCCCGGAACAATGAACCTTACATCGGTAACCATGGTTTTCATTCTTTGCATCGCTTTTACATAGCCTGCCGGGTCGAGCGTTCCTCCATCTGCCGGTGGCACCAAATGGTCAAGGCTGTAGTATATCCAGATATTGTCGGATGCCAGTACAATCCTGTTATTTCCTGTATTTACCAATACGTATTCTGAATTAAAGGTATGTCTTGATCCGGTGAATACTTTTATGCCGGGGATAATTTCCTTGTTGTCGCCATCTACCAGCGTCACCTTTCCGGCTAAATTTAAATCAATCATCATCCGTACGTCTCTTTTGTTAAATCCACCGCTACCTTCGCCTTTTTGCCAGGCCGCCCCCACAAAATAATTAAAATCATCTTTTTGGATCCAAACATGGGCATTGGGAAACAATCCCACACCATCTATATGGTCCCAATGTGGGTGAGATAGGATAATGTCTGTGATATCACCTGCTTTTAAACCCAGTTTATATAATGGGCTGTCGGGCCGAATGTAATTAATAACCTTAAACTCTTTGGCATCCTCAATATCATTTAAAAAGCCCGCGTCAACCAAAATATTGCGGTCATTGCCTTTTATAAGCCATACCATAAAATTGAACTTCAGGCTATCGGTAGCCGGGGCTCCCTTGGCCCAGTCGGCAGCGGTAAAAGGGTAGGCCGAACCAGCAAATTTAATGGCATAAACTTTATAAAGCGGTGCTTGTGCCCGGACGCAAAGCGTGCCGGATAACACCAACAGGGAGAGCAGAAAAAGTTTTTTCATTCCCTAAAGATAAGGCGGAAAGCGATAAGTTAAAAGCAAGGATTGACAATAATAAAGATGTGCGAACAGGACGCCCTAAAAATTATTTTTATTTCGCTATTGCATTTTAAATATTAATCGTAATATTGCAATATATATGGGCTTAACAAAAACAGAAATATTTACTGACGAGCAAAACAGGCTGGCTGTTATGCTTAAGGCGATGGCTCATCCCGCACGCATAGCTATTTTGCAACAAATACTTAAAGCTAATGCCTGTATTTGTGGTGATCTGGCCGATGAATTGGGCCTGGCGCAGCCTACCATTTCGCAACATTTAAAGGAGTTAAAAATGGCCGGGTTGATACAGGGAACCATTGAAGGTGTAAGCGTTTGCTATTGCATTAATCCAGTAGTATGGAATATGCTTAGCAACGAATTAAAGGACTTTTTTGCGGCTTACGAAGCCCCTAAGTGCTGCTAAAAAAATTTGACCAAATCAATCGCAATATTGCAATAATAAAATTAAAGATTATGAATAAGATAGAAACCATCAGCTGGAAAGTGTTTAAGGATACGTTGTTACAACACCCAGATTTAACCCTGCAGTTTCAATATGCCGAAAACCAATGGGTGAACGCGGCTTACCATATCACCGAAATAAAACAGGCGCCCATCACATCGGTAGATTGCGGCGGTGTAATGAATGCCTGGACAGAAATTATTGTACAATTATGGGAGCCCGAAGGCCAACAGCAGGATAGGGCGATGGCCGTTGGCAAGGCCCTGTCAATTGTTAACCTGGTAGAAAAAGCGTTGCCTTTAAACCCTAACGGCATTGTGAAAATTGAATTTGGCAACTCCGAATTTGATACCCGCCAAATGCTGCCGAAAACGTTATTGATAGATGGCGATAACCTGGTTGTTGACTTAAGGCCAGACGCCGTACAGTGCAAAGCTATAGAAAGAGGCGGTAGCTGCGGCACCAATGATAAAGGAGAAGAATGCTGCGCACCAGCAGCAAAACCTAAAATTCAATTGAAAAACCTGGTTACCGACGCTGCCTGTTGCACCCCGGGTTCCGGCTGTTGCTAATTGGACTAAAGGCACAAAGCGGAAATACTATTCGATACGAATACTTAGTTAATAAGCCATGCAAATAGAAAAAGCAAAAAACTACAGGGCAAAAGTGATTGCCCTGCTGGCAAATGAAAAACTCCCTACCGATGACTTGCCGCAAACACTTGAAAATTTTGTGGTAGCCAAACAGGGCGAAGAGGTAATAGGCATTGCTGGCATCGAGATTTATGATAGCTACGGCTTGCTGCGCTCTGTTGCGGTATCTGCGGCAGAGCGTGGTAAGGGTATAGCTAACCGGTTGCTTGACAATGTAGAAAAGCTTGCCGCCGCCCAATCGCTGCAGGCAATCTTTTTACTTACCGAAACTGCCCCCGAATATTTTAGCAAAAAAGGCTATCAAAAGATTACCCGGGCCGAGGTGCCGGCCGAAGTTCTGCAATCAACGGAGTTTAGCCATGTGTGTCCGCAATCGGCTATTGTTATGAAAAAAATATTATAAAAAGCATGAAAAACATTTTAGTATTATGTACCGGCAATAGCTGCCGCAGCCAGCTGGCCGAAGGTTACCTTCGTTTTTTTGCCGGCGATAAAGCCAACATTTACAGCGCGGGGATAGAAACCCACGGAGTAAACCCCAAGGCTATACAGGTAATGGCCGAAGACCATATCGATATTTCAAAACACACCTCAAACCACGTGGATGAGTATATTAACATCCCGTTTGATTACGTGATAACCGTTTGCGATAACGCCAATGAGGCCTGCCCGTTTTTTCCGGGTAATGTACAGCGCTTTCACCATAACTTTCCCGATCCGGCAAAAGCCAAAGGTACACCAGAGGAGATATTGAATGAATTCAGGGCTGTTAGGGACATCATCAAAGCCTATGCGGCCAACTTTGTAAAACAGCATGTCGGGTAAAACCGGCGCCCTCGCTTTTTAATATCCATTACAGTAAAATCAATATGTCAGCAAATAACTGCGCCCCAGTGGCCGAACGTAAAAAATTAGGTTTCCTTGATCGTTACCTTACCCTGTGGATCTTCCTGGCAATGGCCATCGGGGTTGGCGTGGGGTATTTTATCCCTTCGTCGTCGGGCTTTATCAACTCGTTTTCCAGCGGGACAACTAACATCCCGTTAGCCATAGGATTAATCCTGATGATGTACCCGCCGCTTGCTAAAGTGAAGTACGAAAACATGGGCGAGGTATTTAAGGATACCAAAGTATTAAGCGCATCCTTAATTTTAAACTGGATAGTGGGCCCTATCCTGATGTTTGTTTTAGCCATAACCTTACTGCGCGATCATCCTGCTTATATGGTTGGGCTAATCCTGATAGGCCTGGCCCGCTGTATTGCCATGGTAGTAGTTTGGAACGAACTTGCTGAGGGCAACCGCGAATACGCAGCCGGGCTTATAGCGCTGAACAGCATTTTCCAGGTATTACTGTATAGCGTTTATGCCTATGTGTTTATTACCTTATTACCGCCGCTATTTGGCCTCAAAGGCTTAGCTGTAAATATTACCATTGCCGAAATTGCCAAAAGCGTGGGCATTTATTTAGGTATTCCCTTTGCCGCCGGCATCATCAGCCGTTATACACTTATCAAAATGAAAGGCGAGGCCTGGTTTCAAACCAAATACGTACCCTTTATATCGCCGATAACACTGGTAGCCTTGTTGTTTACCATTGTGGTGATGTTTAGCCTGAAAGGGAACCTTATTGTTCAAATTCCTTTTGATGTTATCCGCATAGCTATACCGTTGGTTATTTACTTTACCATTATGTTTGTGCTGAGCTTTTTTATCGGCAAATCATTTGGCGCCGATTACTCGCGCAGCACATCTATCGCCTTCACAGCTACAGGCAATAATTTTGAATTAGCTATAGCTGTTGCGATAGGCGTTTTCGGTATTAACTCGGGCGAAGCATTTGCCGGGGTTATTGGTCCGCTGGTTGAGGTACCCGCGCTTATTGCCCTGGTTAACCTGGCCTTTTATTTCCGCAAAAAGTATTATACCGCAAAAGTATCCGTACAATAATGAAAATTGCTCTTTTTTCAGATGTTCACGCCAACCTGCCGGCGTTTGAAGCCATGCTGAACGATTTGGACAGCCGCCAGGTTGATGCTGTTTACTGCCTGGGCGATTTGGTGGGATACAACGTTTGGCCCAATGAGGTAATTGCCCAAATACGTAAACGCGGCATCGCAACGCTTGCCGGCAACCACGATCTGAAACCGAAAAAAATGGTTACAACATCACAAAGTTTAACTGAACCGGGGAAAAGCCACGCCTATCATTTGATTAATGATGAGAACCGCAAATACCTTGCAACGCTTCCGGCACACATCAGGCTTGAATTTAAGCTGACTGATGAGCCGCTAGATGTGGTGCTGGCCCATGGCAGCACCCGCAGTGTCGACGAATACGTTTTGGAGGACTTGGACGAGACTTACGTGTTAGCAATGATGGAGGAAGCCAATGCCGATATATTGTGTGTTGGCCATTCGCATAAGCCCTACCATCGTGTTATTAAAACAGGCGGTCAAAAATTCAAACACGTTATCAACATTGGTTCGGTGGGCAAACCAAAAGATGGCAACCCCCACGCCTGCTATGTCATATTAAGCCTGAACGAAAATAGTAGCATCAGCAACAATAACAGCATCTACACGGAATTTATCCGGGTTTCGTACGATGTCGAGAAAGCAGCAGCCGCGATAGAAAAAAGCCCCCTGCCGGATGAATTTGCAGATAGACTGAGAAAAGCTTATTGATGCGCTGATATGTTCCATGCTTCTTCGTATTCATTGTAAACCAATTCGAGGATTTGCTGTAAGCGATACCCTCTCCTAATATTATCAAGCTTCGGCGAGCTATGCCCCGAAACGCTACTCATCGATATAAAAGGCCTGTTCGCCGATATTTGCTGTTTTACGAATTCACTTTGGCCTATTTTCACTGCTGAAAATTAAAACGGCTAATTAACACTGCATGAATAAACTAATACTATAATCCCAAGGGGAGGTTTGCGTTGGCAAATCATCACACTCTCGTCGTTCTTTACCAGTTTCTTCATACTTGTTAAGAAGATACTTTCAGTTAATAGTTAATTAATCAGCGCCTGCTCAGAGTGCGGCGCTTTTTATTTCTCTCTCCACTCAAACAGGGGATGTTAGCGCTTTCGCCATGAAAAGCCTGCTCCAATCCGCAGACACTCAATAACCGACTTACTTTAATAGGTACATCATCAACATAACAGATGATACATGTTTAAGGCAAACCCTGAGGTGCTTTAGGGCAACCGTAATCTGGTTTTCTACGGTACGTTTTGATATACCCAACTGGCCGGCAATTTCCTGGTTCGAGAGTTGTCTTACCCGGCTTAAGTAAAATATTTCCTGGCAGCGCCTGGGTAGTTGTACCAGGTATTGGTCCAGCTCTTGCTGAAACTCCTGTATCATAATATGACTCTCGCCCGCGTTGCTATCCAGTGGCTCGCTTATATCCAATCCTTCGGGTACTAAAATAACGGGCGATTTTGCCGATCGCATCCGGTTATAAACCTGGTACCTGGTGGCAGTAAGCAAAAAGCCTGGGAATGATTCGATCTCGAGCACGTCCCTGCGGTTCCAGATATTCAGGAAAACATCGTGAACAATTTCTTCGCTTACCTCATGATCTTTAATGTAAACCTGCGCGGTTTTGTAAAGCCTTACCCAGTACCGGTCAAAAAGAGCGGTAA
Source organism: Mucilaginibacter sp. P4_C11 (assembly GCF_056402115.1). NCBI lineage: Bacteria > Pseudomonadati > Bacteroidota > Sphingobacteriia > Sphingobacteriales > Sphingobacteriaceae > Mucilaginibacter > Mucilaginibacter sp. P4_C11. The sequence continues at coordinate 59,454 of NZ_JBFUIA010000017.1, forward strand.
AAGCGGCTTCGTCATTACGGCGGATAGCAGCCCAAAGTTCAGCGTCGCTAAGCGTGGAGTTAAGCATAATTGGTTGGGTAAAAGTATGAAAAGCAGGCAAATAATGTCGAGGTTTTACCTGTTGCAAAATAAAAGTTACAAAAGTATGTGTGTGATTAAATGTTATCTACACATATAATGTATAAACCTGTAATATACATTCCTGATGATAACCAAAGATGAGTTTGTGGTTTTGTACCAAAAGTACATGAACGGGCAATGCAGCCCCATGGAAAAGGAGCTGCTTGACGCCTACAGCGACGAAATGAAATTGCTGGACGACACCTGGGCCGATGATTTGGTTAATCAAAATGACGCCCGCGACCGGATTTGGCAAAAATTAAGCGATAGCCGCAAAGTGGTTGAAATGGCACCGCGCAAAAACACCCGCTACCGCTGGATGGCCGCTGCCGCTGTTTTACTGCTTACTCTGCTTGCCAGCTTATTTTACATGAAAAATGAAAAGCCAGAACAACACGCATCTGCGGTGGTAACCAAAGTGAACCCCAAGCCAATAGTGCCGGGTGGCAACAAAGCCTATCTTACCCTGACCAATGGCACCAATATTATTCTTGATGATGCTAAAAACGGCGAGATTGCCGCAAAAACCGGGGTTAAAGTAAGCAAAACCGGCAACGGCATGCTGGTATATCACTTTGAAAATAAGGCAGGCGAGACAGCTGTAAATGCAGCCCCAGAGTTTAATACCATAACCACGCCACGGGGCGGGCAATACAAAGTTGAACTGGTAGATGGCACCAAAGTGTGGTTAAATGCAGCATCGTCAATAAAGTTTCCGCAGGCTTTTACTGGTGCCGACAGGGAGGTTGAATTAACGGGCGAAGCTTATTTTGAGGTGGCAAAAAATAAGGCAAAGCCTTTCATAGTAAAAGCCAATGGCACACAGGTGCAGGTATTGGGTACCCACTTTAATGTAAATGCCTACAGCGATAATGCCAATATAACCACAACGCTGATAGAAGGATCGGTAAGAATGTCGAACGCCGGCTCGGCGGTTATGCTTTCACCCGGCCAACAAGGAACGACAACCGAAAAAGGAGCAGCCATTAAAGTTAGCCGGGCTGATACCGAAGAAAACCTGGCCTGGATAAAAGGCTTTTTTGTGTTTCATGACGAAAGCATAGTAAACATTATGAAGCAGGTAAGCCGCTGGTATGATGTGGATGTGGAGTACCGGGACGATGTACAACAGAACGAGTTTGGAGGTACCATATCCCGGTACAAAAACATAACCGAACTTTTAAATAACATGCAATTAACCCGAACTATTCACTATAAAATTGAGGGAAGGAGGGTAATCATTATGAAGTAGTTGTATCTGCCAATAATGTTAACCTGTATATAATAACCAGGAGCGTTCGTACCGCCCCTGGTATTAAGCTGTGAAGCTGCCAGGTAAAAACCAATGATCATTTTTCTCATAACCAATTATTTAACCTAACATTCAAATGTATAAAATTTTCGCTGCAATTAGATGCAGGGAGCTCCCCCGCGTCCAATCTAAATTATTTCTGATTATGAAATTGTCGGTCTTTTTATGTTTGATTTCTATACTGCAGGTTGGTGCCGCCACTACCTATGCACAAAAAATCAGCATGAACAAAAGCAATGCTTCGCTATCCGAAGCATTAAAGGAAATTCACAGGCAAACCGGCTTTAGCGTGCTGTACAATGCCAAAATGCTAAAAAAGGCAGTACCTGTAAATGTAAACCTGCAAAACGCCGACCTGGAAGATGCCTTAAAAAAATGTTTCCAGGACCAGCCGTTTACTTACATAATCAATAATACCACTATTGTGGTAACACCAATAACCGAAGAAAATAAGCAAGTGGCGGCAATTACCATTACCGGCCAGGTTAAAGATAATAAGGGCCTGCCCTTACCTGGTGTTACCATTAAAATAAAGGGATCTGACGTTGGCACCCAAACCGGAATTGATGGTAATTACAACGTAAGCGTGCCCGATGGCAAAGCCGTATTGGTATTTAGTTTTATTGGTTTTGTTACCCAGGAAATTCCCGTTGGCAGCCAATCAAAAATTGATGTGGTATTAAAAGAACAAACATCGGCGCTTAATGAGGTTGTGGTTGTGGGCTATGGTACGCAAAAAAAGGTAAACCTGACCGGCGCGGTTTCGTCTGTTAGCGGCGAAACGCTGAACAAGCGCCCGGTTGTTAATCCTGCCTCTATGCTGGAAGGCCTGGCGCCTGGTGTGCAGATCAATACCGGCTCGGGCGAACCCGGTAACGAGAACGTATCTATCCGCATCCGCGGTAACGGAACATTCAGCGGCGCGGGCTCAGACCCGCTAATATTGATTGATGGTGTTCCGGGGAATTTCAGCGATCTTAACCCTACCGATATTGATAATGTATCCGTTCTTAAAGATGCGGCCTCTGCCTCCATATATGGTTCAAGGGCGGCAAATGGTGTAGTACTGGTTACTACAAAACAAGGGAAAGCCGGGCAACTGTCCGTTACCTATGACGGTAACGTGGGTATTTATAAACCCACTAAAATGTTTAAACTCATCACCAATTCGGCACAGTATATGGAACTTTTTAATGAGGCCCATATCAACAGTGGAATTACCGATCCGGGTTCTCTTTATCCGCAGGATCAGATAGACCTGTACCGCAACAGTACAGACAAGCTGCATTATCCTAATACCGACTGGTTAAGCCTGATATTTAAAACGGCGCCTACCCAAAACCACAATGTTACCTTTAGCGGCGGTACCGATAAAACAACCTACAATGTGTCATTAGGTTATATCGACCAGAATGGTATCATGAAGGGTTTTAACTATAAAAGATACAATGCCCGCATAAACTTAACCTCCAGAGTTAACGATCATATAAAATTCGGGACAAACGTACTGTTAAAATCGGGTACAAGAGATGCTGTGGCGGGTAATCCTTCATCAGCCAGCCAATGGGATGGTTCTTCCATGGACCTTTTCCTTTCGGCCATGTCGCAAGCACCTACTTACGGGCCATATTTAACTGACGGCAGCGGACGCTACACTTATAAAGCCTATGATTTTGAATACAACAACAAAAACCCTGTTGCCGAACTGGACAAAAACTTTACACGTGTAACAAATGATTATGCAGTAAATGCCCAGGGATGGTTCGAAGTACAATTTAACAAAGACTTTTCCTGGTACACCAAAGGTTCGGTAAACATGAATATGGATAAGTACAAGGACTATAAATCGACCATAGACGAGTACAATTTTAAAACCAACCAATTACAAACATCGCTGGATCTGGGGCGTGGATTAACCGATCAGGATGAGCAAACCGTATACACAAACCTTTATAGCTACTTAAACTATGGGCATGATTTTCATGGTCATAACATTAAGGCACAGTTTGGCTACAGCATTGAGCAAAGCAAGTATCAATATTTGCAAGGTTACCGGAAAAACTTCTCAAGCGATCAGCTTCAGGAATTAAACGCGGGCGGCGCGGATATACAAAGCGCCTACGGTACATCAAATCAATGGGCTTTAATGTCATATTTCGGCCGTTTGAATTATGATTATAAAGGTCGGTATTTATTAGAGGCTAATATTCGCGATGATGGCAGTTCAAGATTTCCCGATGCCAATAAATGGGCCATATTTCCATCATTTTCTGCCGGCTGGCGCGCTACAGAAGAGCCGTTTGTAAAAGCGCTAAATTTAACCTGGCTGGATAACTTTAAATTAAGAGGGTCGTGGGGCCAGCTGGGCAATCAAAACATTGGTAACTATCCTTTTCAGGCACTGCTTAATTTAACCGGAGCCTACTCTTTTGATAACTCAACCTTAACAACCGGTGTAGCCCAACAGGCATTAAATAACCCATCTATTAAATGGGAAACAACCACCATGACAGATGTGGGTTTGGATGTAACTATTTTCAGGAATTTCAACTTAACAGCCGATTGGTACAATAAAACAACATCTAACATTTTAAGGTACTCTCAGGTAACGGGTGTTGTAGGCTTAAGTCCGCCAATAATTAACGATGGTATTGTTAACAACCGTGGTGTAGAGCTTGGCCTTGCTTATAATAACGTGATACGCGATGGTGCTTTAAACGGCTTTGCATACAACGTAGGTGTTAATCTTGATCATAACACCAATAAGCTGGTGCAATTTGGCCAAACAGAAATTGGCGGTTACACCATTAACCAAAACGGCCAGCCCTGGAATTCATTTTATATGCTGCAGGTGGTGGGTATATTTCAAACAGCGGCAGAAGTTGCCAGCTCGCCCAAACAGTATAATGATAACACCTTACCCGGCGACTTAAAATATAAAGATGTAAATGGCGACGGCAAAATTGACCAGAATGACCGCACCATCATAGGCGGTGTTTACCCTAAATTAAATTATTCGTTTAACTTATCGGCCAGCTTTAAAGGCTTTGACCTGACGGCTATGATGCAGGGCGTTTATGGCGATAAATCATACGTATCTGGCTGGGGAACCTTGCCTTTTGTACAAGGTACTGCCCCAACAACAGATTGGATAAACCGCTGGACCCCCGCAAATCCTTCAACCACTATGCCGCGGATATATTGGGGACAAGGTGCGCCGGATAAAATTACCCGCCCATCAACTTTCTTTTTACAGGATGCATCGTACTTAAGGCTTAAAAATTTAGTGTTTGGCTATACACTCCCGGCTAAGATGACCAAAAGTATAGGCATCAACAGGGTAAGGCTTTACTTTGCCGGCGACAATTTATTTACCATAACCAAATTCAAAGGTCTTGATCCTGAACGTTATGGCAGCGGCGACTTAGTACAGTACCCGCAAAATAAAATATACTCTTTTGGTGTAAATGTCACTTTTTAATTAGCCCCACATGAAAAATCGTATTATAATAACAACCATATTAATAACATCCCTGTTTTTAGGAGCATGTAAAAAAACGCTGGAGTTAAATCCTTTGGATCAGATAGCCACCGCCACATTTTATAAATCTAAAGGCGATTTTGACCAGGCCCTTGCCGCGGTTTACGCCGCGCTGCAACCAGAAGAGTTTGCCGTTGGCATGGGTTTCAGAGATTGCTTTACCGATAATGGCTATAACCAGTTTAATTCGGGGAGCTCAAAGGATTTTGTTCAGGGGAACTTTAATCCCACTACAGGGGGCTATGAAACAGCCATCTATAACGATAGTTATACGGGTATTGCCAGGGTAAATTTGTTCCTGCAAAATTTGGGCAACTACAACGGCTCTGATATCTCTGACGCCCAGCGAAAAGTGTATGAAGGCGAGGTAAGGTTTATCAGGGCGTTTTTCTATTTTCAATTATATAGTATTTATGGTGATGTGCCCTTGGTTTTACAGCCACTTGATCTGTCTACCCAAAAACAGCCCAAAGTACCTGCCGCCCAGGTGCTGACCCAGATAACGGCCGATCTGGATTATAGCATTGCCAATTTAAGCACCAGTGCGTATTATGCCAATGGAGGGCACGCGGCTGCTTCATCGGCAAAGGCGTTAAAAGCACGGGTACTGTTATTTGCTGCTTATGGCAAAACCGGAACGCCAGATCCTGCGGTTTTAACCCAGGTAAGGGATATTTGTCTGGATTTGATGGGACAATATAAACTGAGCACAAATTTTGAAGATGTATTCAGAGACGCCACACAAAAAAACAATACCGAGATTATTTTCTCTGTTAATTTTTTGTCGCCTAATAATACTGCTCCCTGGGATTTGTATTACGGAGACTACGATGCCTGCGCCCCGCTGCAAAACATGGTTGACGCTTTTGAATGTACCGATGGTTTGCCATATGGCACATCGCCGCTTACCGATACAAAAAACCAGTTCAATAACCGCGACCCAAGGCTACGTAAAACGGTATATGCCGATTCTGTTTATTTTGGCCCGGGAAAAGTGTACCATCCTTCAAATCAGCGGCCTACCGGTTATGGTACCATTAAGTTTTTGGAACCTAATAATATGCCGTATGGTTTTTCTACCCTTAGCCAGCAGGATGCTGTTATACTGCGCTTAGCCGAAGTAATGCTGATGTATGCCGAGGCGCAGAACGAAGTAGTAGGCCCCGATGCAAGTGTTTATAAAGCAATGGCCGATTTGAGGGGGCGTGTAGGGATGCCTCCGTATCCGGCCGGGTACACCCAGGCGCAAATGCGGGAAAGGATAAGACATGAGCGGAGAATTGAGCTTGCGTTTGAAGGCCTGCGTCATTACGATTTGTTGAGGTGGCATATTGCAGGCGATGTTTTAAATAATGTTAAAACATCCCTGATTGTTTATCACTTTGAAGATAAGTTTTACAAATGGCCGCTGCCGCAAACAGAAATTGATAAAAGTGGCGGCGTATTGGTCCAAAACCCTGATTATAAATAGTCAGCTTTAATTTTTTTATTTTAGATGATTGCAAAGCGGCGGGTAAGTTTCCTGCCGCTTTGTTTTTGTCAACTCCTCTATTATTTCCCCGGGGTACGACTCACTTTAAACTACAAATGTTGCGGGCTATTATTTTCAATTGTAAAAAGGTAATAGCATTAGAAACATATACACAACCATAATGTTAAAGTATTTAAAGAAATGAGTAATTTGTGATCGCCAAACAAACTAAACAACCTGGTTATGAATTCACGCCGCGACTTTTTACAAAAAATTGGGCTATCGGCCCTGGCTTTGCACCTTGTACCCATTTCGGGATGGGCAAATGGTGCAGATCATCATAACGAAGCCTATGACGGGCCGGTACTGCGCGTGGCCATTATGGGCCTTGGCAGTTACGGAACCCGCGTTGCTGAAGCCATGCAAGCATGTACCAAGGCCAAACTGGTTGGTGTAATTAGCGGCACGCCATCAAAAGTTAAAGAGTGGCAAAGTAAGTATGGGATACCCGAGAAGAACTGTTACAATTACGAAAACTTTGATAACATAAAAAGCAATCCCGACATAGATGCGGTTTATGTGATAACACCAAACGGACTGCATCATGACCAGGTAATACGTGTGGCCAAAGCCGGTAAGCATGCTATTTGCGAAAAGCCAATGGCCGTTAATGCCCGCGAAGGGCAGGAGATGGTTGATGCCTGTAAAAAAGCAAACGTGAAATTACTTGTAGGCTACCGGATGCATTTTGAGCCCAAAACACTGGAGGTTATCAGGATGAGAAAAGCCGGTGAGTTTGGAAAAATTCTTTTCTTCCAGGGGCTATGCGGATTTACCATAGGCGACCCTACGCAATGGCGGTTAAACAAACAACTATCAGGCGGGGGATCTATAATGGACATTGGTATTTATGCCATCAATGGTTCGCGGTATATGACCGGCGAAGACCCGGTTTGGGTTACGGCGCAGGAAACTAAAACCGATCATGTAAAATTTAAGGAGGGCGTTGATGAAACTATTCAATTTCAGCTTGGTTTCCCAAGTGGGGCTGTTGCGTCCTGCTTATCAACCTACTCCATGAACAACCTCGACCGTTTTTTCCTGAACGGAGAAAAGGGATTTGCCGAGTTATTGCCATCTACCGGTTACGGGCCTATTATGGGGCATACCCATAAAGGCGAACTGACCCAGCCCGTTACCGTTCATCAAACCGTGCAGATGGACCAAATGGCGGGCATTATTTTCGAAAACAAACAACCCGTTGTACCAATAGACGGCGAAGAAGCGGTAAAAGACCTGAAGATAATTGACGCGATTTACCTGGCGGCTAAAACAGGAACAAAAGTTAATATTAAGCTTTAATGCGTTGCTCATAAATAAATCATGCTTGTATTTTAAAGGGCATTCGGCTTTATTTCAAAGGGCTCCTGTAAACCCCGATCTATAAATAACGATTGCAGGGCAAAACGGCATGCGGGAATTTATTTACCCAATAGTTAAACTTTATCCCGGTATCCACACATTACATCAACAAATTCAGCTTAAAAACGGGCATATTTAAATTGGTTCGCTTTTTGAATTTAAGGTCAACATGTATGATTTTAACCTTGCTTGTGTAATTGACGACGACAGCATCGCCCGCCTGATGTCGGAGATTATGATCTTCAATTATAAGATAGCAAAAAAAACCGTCACCTTCGAAAACGGGAAAGCAGCGCTCGACTACTTTAAGTTGTTTAAAGATAAGCCCGATATGTTACCTGAGCTTATCCTGCTGGATATTAACATGCCTATACTTAACGGGTGGGGATTTATTGAACGTTTTGCCCGGCTGGCACCGGATCTGTCCAGGAAAGTTGTAATTTATTTAGTGAGCGCATCTATAGACCCACATGATCACCAGCGGGCAACCGATCTTGAATTGGTTTCGGGGTTTATTATTAAACCGGTTAACAAAACAGCGTTAGAACAGGTTGTTAAAGCGGCAATGGCCGATAAGTTGCCCGTTTACATCAGCAAATAATACTTTACAACAGGTACATGAGGCCGGTTTGTAGCCGGTTTGTATGTTTATGTTTTCACATCTCTTCCAATTCCAGGGTTTTTAGCTGAATGCGCAGTTTTTATTCGGCTGGACTATTATTCCCGGCAATCACCTTAAAACGTAAGGCGCCTGGCCACGACGCGGCTGAAAGTTCTGGCGTCGAATAAATGGTGGTATCCGTAGAAGATAAAAGTAACCTGGTCTAAAATATTATTAGGACCGGTTTGTAATAGACAGCTTTGGTCAATAAAAAAGCAATGTCATGAAAAAACAAACCAATGCCTTAAAAAAAGGCTTTTTATTAATCGCGTTGGCCTTTGGTACAATGCCGGCCTTTTCACAATCCAAGCTACTTGTGGGTACCTGGCGCCTGACCGCGGCCGACAAGATACTTGCTGACGGTACCCGGCAGTCCGACTATGGCCCCAATCCTCACGGCATCGCCATTTTTACTGCTGATGGGCACTATGTGGTAGAAATATTCCGGTCGGACCGGACTAAATTTGCCTCGGGCGACCGGGCGAAAGGCACTCCGGAAGAGTACCAGGCGGCCATTTTAAGTGCCAGCTGCCATTTTGGTACCTACACCGTCGACCCGGTGAAAAACACCATCACTTTTCATACCGACCGGGCTTCTTTCCCCAACTGGGACGAAACCACCCGTGTAAGTAGCTTTACCCTCGATGGCGATAAACTAACCTGGCATGTACCGCCCCGTCCCGATGGCGTTATCCCGGTATCCGTTTTCAACCGGGTGCCATAACGGGCGGGCAAGCTGCGCAATACTTATTGTGGTGCAATTTCAATCAGCATAATGATGGCGTTGTTTGATAGCGCTTCCAGCCCGGCCTGTTCCAAATCCCATAAAACCAGCCCGTCCCTGGCGTGCATCAGGCGGTACTGAACTTCAAACGCACCCTCAATAACGTAGGCAAACAGGGCGTTTCCCGGTTTGCCTACTCGGAGAGTGGTTTCGGCTCGGCCATCAAACTGGCCCATGTAGCCAATAGTGTTGCCAAGCCTGAAAATTTCGGTCAGCTGGCTCCGGTTTGCAGGTAAATCGAAACTGAAATCCTGGTTTGCCGGGGTTTTTATTTTGATCCAGAGTTGCAAAAAATTAACCAGGTCGGTTTCTTTTTTGTACGGATTATTAACCTGGAACCCCGAACCGGGCGGAAGTGCCAACAGCTGTACCATTCCGGGTTCTATCATGGTGTGGTCGCCGTTATGGTCCCGGCACCCTATGGCACCAATAACCGGGATGAGCAAAACGGCCGTGTGTTCTTTTACACTCATCCTGATGCTTTCTTCGGCGGCCAGTGTATCGTCATTTAAAACATATAAGTTGCTGAACGGCTGCTTATGGCCGTTATAATAATTGCCGAAATTGAAAGTGTGATAACTGCGGTACCAATCATGCTGGGTTAGTCCGCGTTCGTCTGATAAAAACATCTTGCCTTTGGATTGCGGGATCATATGGCTTTGGTGCTAAGTTAAATGGCTGATTAAGAAATAGGTTTTTGCAGGTGTTGGTAAATAGCCGCCGGGGCGATTGCAAGATTCTTGCAATCGCCTTTTTTAGGGCTTACAAACAGGTAGTCGGTTTTAATATTTACCGGTAATCAGGCGGCAACGCCTATGCTTATGGTAAGCACGTAGCCGGCCGAAACGCTGCCCGTAACGGTTGATAACTCGGTGGCAAGCGAATCGCTGAAAACCATATCCGCAGTGTTTGCCGTATCCTGAACCCCGCGTGCCTTGTAATCGGTTGCGGTGGTATAAACGGTATTGCAAACATCTGTAGGGAAAGCAATCTGCGTGATAAGCAACGACGTGCCCGACGAGTTATATACGTGCACGTGGATGTGCGGAGCCCGCGGAGAGTACCAGCCCGGAAAAATACTGGTAAACGTAACCAGGCCATTACTATCGGTGGTTTGCCGTCCGCGCAAAAAATGCGACGATGTATAATCAATAGTGGCATAGCCGCCGCCGGGGGTATCGGTATATTCAGAGTAGTAGCCCAGCGAGGTACAATGCCATATATCTACCAGGGCACCCGTTAATGCCGCGCAACTACTGTTGGTATTGGTAAACGTGAGTTTAATAGTTAACGGTACCCCCGACTGCCCATCAACAATATTGCTCCTGACGTAACTTGATGGCGTAATGGTAGGGTAGGGCCCGGCAGTTTCTGAAGCCCCGGTAGTACAGGTCCCGCTTGTGGTAGTGGTTGTTGTGCTGGTTGTTGAAGTGCTTGTGCTTTCCTTTTTGCACGAATTGGCAAGGGGCGCAATAGCGGCAAAGCCTAATGCCGCAAGCCCGCTGGTTAAAAAAGTTTTTCTTTCCATGATATGGTAATTGTTTGAGCGTGATTATTAGCTGAAAGTATCCATATACAAGCTTCCGGGCTAAAATGTATCGCCCAATTGTAGATATCTGTCGACGAAGCGTTGAAAACAGGGAGAGGGCATAGCGTGGCCGTGAAAAATTAGCTCAATGCCCCGAAAAAATTAAGAGAAAAGACCGCGGGGACAACTATAGCAATGGCCACAATTTTGACAAAGGCGAAGAACAATACGAAGTTTTAAAACTTCGTATCGTTGCGGTGTTTATAACTTAACAAGGCTCACAAACTATCGAACGCCTCACTTTACCCTGTGTGGCGAATTAAGTATAGTTGCAATTGGTATATCAATTAATATACTGACATTAAAGACGTTTCTGGGGTCAATCACTTTAAAAGTATTATCGCTTGCCGAAAAGAATAGTTTCGGTGTCCTCCTCCAGCCAAATCCAACTGCTATTGGCCATTTGGGTATATCATAAAACAATTGTGCCGATGGCGATATAATGCTTTCCAGCCGTACATCCTGCTTAAGCTTACTGGTGCTATCCGCTTTTAAATTATAGGATGCCAGGCTGCCCACATCAATTACCGAAGCGAAAAGAGTGAAGGCGCCGCTATTACCTTTACATAGGCCTAAAGTGGCCGAAAAGCCAATCGGCGCATAAATGCCATTTGCAAAAAGATACTTAGATTGCAGGCTCACCTTGTCGTAATCAAACGCGTACCCAATATAACCATTCAATGATATATTGAACGCCGATTTTTGCTTGATGGAGTAACTGCCTACCGGTAAAGCTGCAGCTTCAATGGCATTTTCAACCTCATCGCTTGTTTTAGCAGTGGCCACGGCAGCCATAAAGCTGGTGTATTTTATAAACTGGTTTTGTTTGGTTTTGTCAATCCCGCCCGAGTCAATAGCGGTTGCCGCAACTGCTTTGCCTTTAACAGTTATTGCTGCAGTTTTGTTGGCCCATATCTGCTGTAATGAATCGGTTGTTGTTTTAAGGGCAGCTATCTTATCGGCTTTTCCATCCCCCTTTTTTGCCGGCGCCTGCGGCGTTTTTACAAGCGCTTCCGATACAGGTACAGTTGCATTTCTTACTGTGCCTGCGGTGGCGCCATCTCTGTTTGCTGATCCATTGACGTCACTACCATTACCGCCTGGTGCTAACGGGGCAGCAACCTTCGTTTTACTTTTAGTTGCATCTGTGGCCGGAAACTTCGCCATTATTTCGTTGTAAATAAACACAGCGTTGTTAATGGCCGACGAATAGTTTTTACGGCTTATATCAACAGTCATATCTGCTATATAGTTTGATATATCAAAGTAGGGCTTAAAGCGCTCGTTGAATTTTTGGTTACCAAAGGCCATATAAATTGACATCGGTTGCCCATTAACCCGGGGCAAAGGTAAATTTCCCACTTCGCCCGCTTGTTGCAGCAGGCCAACTGTTGCTTTGAAGTAAGCCGCGTATCTTTCTACCGATGCCGAATCGGGCTGGTTTTTACCAGCCTTTATCATTTTGTTTAACTGATCGGCCCGGATACCAAAGTCTGTAATAAACTGCTTATAGGTATTATAAGTTTCTTTTTCCTCATTCATTTTAAGCGCAACCAGCTTTAAAACGCTCACTAACGAATGTCCGTTATCGTCATAAGCTATACCATTGTACGGGCTATTCATGGCCTTTTGGTACAGCAGGGCCATAAAAATTTTAAATGTTTCCTCGTCCTGTGTCAACTTCCTGATTTTTGCGATACCAACCCAATATGGTGCATCATCGCCCGATGCTGTATCGCGCAGCGCGCCATTTAATAATTGTAATGTTTGAATTGAACCTTTGAAATAGTGTTTGGTGGAGTCTTTTGAAAACCCATCAAACTTATTAAGTATATCATCTGGGATATTTGCCAGTATGTCGCCAGGGTGGGCTTCTAATTGTACCTGGGCCGCAAGATAACAGGCGCCTAATAATTCGGCCTCCAGTTTCTTATGCTTTTTAAAATAGCCAGGGTGATTATCAACAATACCCGGGAGGCTTTTAGGCAGCGAATTGATATCCTTTTTAAAAGCCTCCCTTAGGTTTTGCAGGTAAGCGCTATAATTATAAATATCCTTATCGATAGCCTGGAGTAGTGGATACGTAGTTGGAAATAATGTTTGCAGATCGGGATAGCCATCAATAGCTTTTTTAAACTTTTCAAAAAAGCTTAAGCTTAGCTCCTGCTTACCTCTTTTTATCAGGAATTTAGATATACCGTCTGCGATGGTGGTTACACCCAGGCCACCTATGGAAGCGCCAACGCTTGATACAAGGCTTTCCCCACCCTGCGCTGTCGCCCCCTTTGTAGGATTAACTGCATTTGCTAACTTGTTTAACGAATCTTTTTTCCTCAAAGAGGTCTCTACCGCTATCAAACGATTTTGAACCCCTTTTGCTTCCATTAAAAAAGGGTTGGTTTTAATCATTTTTATAACGGTATCGTGCGGAACCGTTTCGCTACCAGCCAAATCATAGCCCTGTATATAAGTTTTCAAGATCGAATCTATGAGAGAGTCACGTGTTGTTACGGTGTTTTTAAGAGCAAACACATCATAGTAAGTAAAACCAAGTTGATACACCGGGGCAACTTTAGTGCCATCAGTTTTTTTGAGTGGAGATACGGGATTTGGGGGGAGAATAGCTTGGCTGGTACCTGCAACGGTAGTAACAGGCCTTGCGCTATTTACAACTTTGAGATTTATGGTTTTTTTAATTGGGGTACCATCAACGGACATTTTAAAAACGCCGGCTAGGTTTAGTCCTTTGTATTTTAGTGAGTTATCTATTTTAAAAGAATCATGTTCAAAAGCAATATTTTTTAATGTATCCTTTTTTCCGCCTGCTTCTAAAATAACTTCAAAAGGTTTGTCTTCCGTGTTTTTTATTTGAAATTCGAGATAATTTCCTTTTGTCATCGAAATATTTATATAGTCGGAACTTGAAGGGGGATCATTACCAATCGCAACACTTTTATTTTTTATATCAATTGTAATTTTCGTTTGTGCAAATAAACACTGAGCAAATAATAAGGGTAGTAGAGCGAGGTATGTTTTTTTCATAATTTAAGATAAAAAAGGGATATAATAGTCTTTTAAGTCATCGTCGGCAAATACATTTGTCAGTTTCACAGCATAAGAAAAATTCGCATCTCCTCCCACAATAATGCCAAGCGGATACCCATTTAAATCAACAACAAGGGCACCTGAGTCGCCTCTGTCTGATGGGGCAACTGGAATTTCACCCTCGTACCTTGTAATGCTGAATAAATCGTTCATTAAATAATAGTCTTCGGTATACGGATGATAAATATTTTGAGGGCCAGGCGCATTGTTATAAATTTTAACTACCCCGGTTGATATGCCCGTTTTTGCACCATGAAACCTAACCTTGGTTTCCTCTTTGGCATCGTGCAGGCTTACTTCACGAACAGGGAATTTAAGGCCTATTGAATTATTGCTGAAAGGTGGTTTTACAACAAGTTCTGCAAAGCCGACATCAAGGGTGCCGGTTAGTTTCCCATCGCCAACCACGGCTATCTTTTTCCCTTTATTGTTTATATCGTTTCCCTTTTCCTGTAGTACATGCCAGCACGATAGCAGATAATCCTTGCCTGTAAATACCCTGTTTTTGACAAAACAGCCCAACGTACCGGGGCCAATTCTTGAATTTGCATTAATTATACCATCACCGTCGCCTAAATGGGCTGTAATTATTGTATTCTCTATAACATGAACCGGCGCGTTGCGATAGCCTTCTCCAACCTTTGTTTTTATCTCGTCAAATTTATCCTTGATTACATGTATTTCAACAGCTTCCACTTTTGTCCCATCAACCCATTTAAAACCCGGCCCAATGCTTAATACTCCTGGAAAACTCCCATACCTGTAATTCAATTCCTGTACAGCGCTTGCAATATAATTGGAACTAAGCAGCCTGGTTGGGGCTAACGATTGTGCAGCGTTTGCATTGTTGCCTTTTGCCACAGCATCGGTAAGTAAATCCGTATCGTCCTTGGGTTTTGCACCAGCGCCCCTTAGCGCAATGAGTTTATTTAACAGCCCGAACCAGAACGGCGCACCCAGCGATAAGGCAAAGCCCGTAATAATAAACCCCCAGAAACTCCAGCTTAAAAACCCAATACAAAAAAAACGCCCGGTCTTTTCCCAAAAAGTAAGGTGCCGGGTGCCGGTAATAACAACAGTTTTATTTTTATACTCAACAGATTGCAGACTTATATAATCTTCTTTCGCCTTTTGATTGAATGCATCACGTGCGCTGTCCAAAATCCGTATTTGCGGAATGATGTCGTCAGAATCTTTTTTTATTGCCGATTGGCTGTCGAAGATCTTGAGATAATAAGTGCCGATATCGGAAATCTCGCTATTAAGTCTTTCTTTAAACGGAACCTGTTCTTTCCCGTCAGAAATATACTTCAGTTGCTGCCTCTTTAATAAGGTGTCCTGCGCTATACATTGAATTGATACCCTTAAAGCTGCGATGTTTTTCCTTTGCAATGCCGCATCTTTACGGATAGCCTTTACTGCACTGTCGGCCAAGCACACTTTCTCCTGATAAATTAAGTAATCTCCAAACTTGCCTGTATCTTTTATCGTGGTCGAGGCCTTTTTTATCTCCGAAAAGTCCCACCCTAATCCCAAAATAAAATTAGCCGCACCAATATCTTTTGATACGCGGGCAAAGCCGCTGTCTATCACCGCGCGCGAGGGTATGGTATCGTTTCCACTTACAAAGCCTTTGTATCGTGTACTATCCTTCGATAAGGCTATGCCCATATTTACCAGCTGGGTGCGGGCATCTTTATCCTTTGATAGGATGTGGGCTATTTTAATACTATCCACATTGAAGGCGAAAGCCAATAGGAAGCCCGCCCAAAACAGTATAAAACTTATTTTGCGCTTATACCAGCCACTCGTACGGTCCTGGGTTTCATTATACCAGACTATGAGGCCTGCCTTATAGGTATCCAAATCCTTGCCCGATGAATTGTAAATGTTCCGTAGCTGTTTAATGCTTTCCGGCTCGATGGATAGGGTGTTGTTTTCGAGGCTGAATACCAACTGATCGTATTTGGTGGTGCCGGCACCGTGATCGCACAATATATTGATAACCGTTGCCGCGAAATTGTCGGGTGTAATATAAGATGGTTTGGTTTGCCCGAAGATAAAGGTCTGGCCAGGCTCAAGTTTGGCCAGATATTTAACAGATGGATAATTATAAAAAAGACCGGCAAAACTACTGTTAAAGGAGGGCGGCTCTTTTAAAAAGAACCGCGCCAGTGCCGAGGATACTTTATTGTGCCATTTATCACCGGCTCTTTTTAGGTCAAGGCCATCGTTGAGCATCCTTTCGATGGATATACGCAAAATACGGGCGCGCAGGCCAAACCAGGCGGCCAGTAATTCGCCAAGAATGGTTATTAACAGACTGTATAAAAGGTATACCAATACCAGTCCAATTACTACATCGAGCGCGGTGTTATTAAACATGATAAATCAAACGATAAGGAGGTTTGTAAAGGCATTGTTAAGCAAGTGGTTAAGGCTTTTAAATATAAAAAATATTCTTAAAAGTTTTCGGAACAATTTTATATTAAAAAGGAACGGTTAGGCAGGAATTACCTTGCTGCCTTGCAGGTTGAATGTTACCTGCTGGCATTGCAAAATAGGGTGCGGTTATTTGGCAAACCCGGTATAAGCCATGGAGCAAAAGAAGGCTGAGTTTAAAGGGGTTGCCAACGGAGCAGTAAGTGACTAACGATTATGTGGCAACAGGTTGGTGAGGTGTGGTTGCATGTGAGGGCATAATGGGGGGCCTTTTTTACCCTCGTTAAGGGCTCTAAAAAGAGGCCATGGCAGAATCCGAATTTTGAGAAAACGGTGTTCGGGCAAGCTAAGCCCCGAACACCGGCTTGCTTACATCCCCTTATTGATAGCCTCATACACCACGTCCTGTATTCTTGGGCGGATGTTGAGGCTGCCCAGTTTGCTGCCCACATTGGGGTTTACCCGGTTGGACAGGAAGATGTATACCAGGTTGTACTTAGGGTCAACCCATACGCAGGTGCCTGTAAAACCGGTGTGGCCAAAAGTTTGGTCGGAAGCCAGTTTAGATGGGTAGTGCCTGTCTGCAATTGGGTCCCAGCGGTCAAAACCTAAGCCACGCCTGCTTACTGGCGATTGTTTGGAGGTAAACAGGTCTACCACCTCGGGTTTAAAGAATTGTACGCCGCCGTAGGTGCCCTTGTTCAGCAGCATCTGGTATAATATGGCTACATCGTTGGCACTCGCGAACAGGCCGGCATGGCCGGCAACGCCGCCTTTGAGAGCGGCGGTAGGATCATGCACATAGCCGTCCAATAAACTCATGCGGTACTCCTGGTCGTTTTCGGTAGGGATGATCTGTGCCGGGTTAAACCTTTGCAGCGGTAAAAAACCGGCTGTTTGCATCCCCAGCGGGGTATAAAACTGCTGCTGTACATACACATTCTCGGGGATAGAGGAAATGCTTTCTACTACCTCCTGCATAAACAGCATGCTTACGTCGCTGTACACGTACTGCCCCCGGGTTTTCAGTGGCGAATTGAGCATGTCGGGCAGCATTACATCTTTAAAATAATCCTTTCGCAAAAAGTAATGTTCAGATACCCTGGTAGGGTAGGCGGCCGATGAATCGGTACTATGATCGGACGGTTTTACCTTTTCAAATGATTGGATATCGGGAATAAAACCGGCCTGGTGTAGCAATACCTCGCGCAGCTTTACATCGTTTTTATTGCTGGTGCGCGCCAGGGGCAGGTAATCGCCTAAGGTGTTTTCAACACTCAGCTTGCCCTGGTCAACCAACTGCATTGTTTCCACGGTGGTAGCCGATATTTTTGTCATGGATGCCAGGTCGAAGATATCGGTCAGCTTGTCGGGCATTACATTATCGTAGGTGTGGTAGCCATAGGCTTTATTAAATATCACCTTTCCATCTTTGGCAACCAGTACCACGCAGCCCGGAGTGGCATGTTGGGTAATGGCCTCGCGGGCTATCTGGTCAATCTCCTGTAAGTTATTGGAATTGATGCCTACGTCCTCGGGCACGCTGTATTGCAGCCTGGTTTGCTGGGTAACAAACCCCATTCCGCTGCTATAAACAGGCGAGTATGTTTTGACTAATTTTTGCGTAATGGCCACGCCGCCAAATACGGCCTGGGCAGCATATGAAGCCGATACCGGCGATACCCTTTCGGACCAGATTACCGGCACTGTTGCATTATTTAGCTTGTTTAACAGTGCGCCATTCCCAAACGCGGCGATGATAACCCGCTTTATTTTTTGGTTGGTAATAATAAAATCTGCGAGCAGCGGATTACTCAGATCTGCATCATTTACCTGCAAAATAATGGTGTTGTACCATTTTAAATCGGCAGCAAGGGCGTTCAGGTTTTTGCCATTGCCGTCAAACACCTGAACCTTGCAGTATTTGTTAAGCAGGCTATCAAAAACGCCGGCGTACTGGTTGGTAAAATGTACGCTGGCAATTTTTAAATCTTCCAGCTTTTGCAGCGGAATAGTATATTGAGCGTTGTTGAGCAAAACGGTTGAGTTTTGAACCAATCTTTCTTCAGCAACATAGGCACGCCCGGTAAAAGGTGGATTTTGTGCGCAGGCGGTATTAAATAATGCAAACCCTAATAGTACTACAGAGACACAGCCCCATTTATTTTTTATCATATACTTTAACTCCGTTTATATAGGTTTGGGTTACTTTGGTGGTTGGTAATTCGGCGCCTTTTACCTTCATGATATCCTTATCCAGTATCACAAAATCGGCGTACTTACCGGGTTCAATACTGCCTTTTTCTTTTTCTTCAAAGTTGGCTTTTGCAGCCCATATGGTTATCCCTCTTAACGCTTCGGTACGGCTTAAAGCATTTTCCTTCTGGAAGCCGTGTTCGGGAAACCCCTTCAAATCCTGCCGCTCTACCGATGAATAAAACGTATACATAGGGTTAATGTTTTCTACCGGGAAATCTGTGCCCAGCGGAATCCATCCGTTTTGTTGTAACAGCGTTTTATAAATATAGCCCGATGACTTCAGCCTTTTATCACCCAGCCGCTTGCCAGCCCAGTACATATCTGATGTAGCATGCGTGGGTTGTACGGATGGGATAATGCTGTTATCGCCAAAAAGTTTAACATCCTCCGGCGCAATAATCTGCGAATGCTCTATCCTCCAGCGGCGGTCGTTTTTGCCTTTTAAAACAGATGCATATATTTTTAACATTACCCGGTTGGCCGAATCGCCGATGGCATGGGTGCACATCTGAAAGCCTTTGGCAGCTATTTTCGTTGCCACCTCCTCAAAGTGGGCCTGGCTGCTCAACAAAAAGCCACTCCATTTTGGCTGGTCGGCATAGGGTTTTAGTAAACAAGCGCCCCTGGACCCAAGGGCGCCATCGGCATAAACTTTAAACGCGCGAACATTTAGGCCCGGCGTTTTAAACGCGCCACGTTTAAACAGGTAATCGTAATTCTCCGGCCTGTCTGATAACATCACATACATGCGCATTTTTAATGATCCTTTATGCTGCAAATCGGCAATAGTGTTAATCATGGTATAAGGCAGCCCACAATCATCAACCGTGGTTAAGCCAACAGCAAAACAGTTTTTTTGTGCCGATAGCAGGGCATTCTCTACAATAGGAGCCGTTGGCTCGGGCACTTTTCGGGTAACAATACCTACCGCGTTATCAACCAGGATGCCGGTGAGCTTTCCGTTAATGGTTTCTATCTCGCCGCCGGTTATGGCTTGACCGGGTTTTACACCTGCTATGTTTAACGCCGCCTGGTTAGCAATAATGGCATGCCCATCAACCCGGCTCAATATTACAGGGCGTATAGGGAACAGGCTATCCAGTTTAGCTTTGTCCGGAAACTGCTTTTTAACCCAATCGTTTTGGTCCCAGCCCCGGCCAATAATCCAGCCATCGGGGTTGCGTGTGGAGTAAGCCTGTACTGAATCAACTACCTCGCCCCAGCTTTTGGTGCCATCCAGGTTTACTTCCTGCAGGCCTAATCCATATTCATAAAAATGGGCGTGGGCGTCAATAAAGCCAGGATAAACGGCAGCGCCTTTGGCATCAACTACTTCATGGGCCAGGTATTTTTGTTCTAACGTATCTGCGTTGCCAACGGCTACAATTTTACCTTTGCTTACCACAAATGCGTTGGCTGTAGTAAAAGCGCTATCAACGGTATAAACAACCGCGTTTTTTATCAGCAGATCGGCATTATAATCTTTTTGTTTGCAGGCTGCAGCCAGGAGCAGCAGCGCCGGCAATAGTTTTTTCATAGGCGTTTTAAGTATCAAGTAGTTAGTATCAAGTATCAAGACCGAATGCAAATTTGAATAACTTGCAAATTACCAGTTAAGTTGTATTAAACACAAAGTTAAGGTATTCCAAACCAAAAATCTTGATACTTGATACTAACTACTTGATACTACAATCATAAAGTTATGCCTTCAAATATTTAATTTAGCATCGAAAACGAAATTGAAGGGAATTTTTTTAAATGTCAGATATAATTCAGCTTTTACCAGATGCCGTTGCCAACCAGATTGCCGCTGGCGAGGTGGTACAACGACCGGCATCGGCGGTAAAAGAATTGGTGGAGAATGCGATTGATGCCGGAGCGGGTAAAATTCAGCTCATTATTAAAGATGCCGGAAAATCATTGATACAGGTTATTGATGATGGCTGCGGCATGAGCCTTACCGATGCCCGCATGTGCTTTGAACGGCATGCTACATCAAAAATTCGCAAGGCCGAAGATCTGTTTGCCATCCGCACCATGGGTTTCAGGGGCGAGGCCATGGCATCGATAGCCGCAATTGCGCAGGTGGAATTAAAAACCCGCCGCCATGAAGATGAGTTGGGTACCTGTATTTTTATCGAAGGATCGGAAGTAATTAGCCAGGAGGCATGTTCGGCTAATACCGGCACCTCTATATCTATCAAAAACCTATTTTATAATACACCCGCCCGCCGTAACTTTTTAAAAAGTAACCCGGTAGAAATGCGTCATATTATCGACGAGTTTCAGCGGGTTGCGCTGGCCAATCCACAAATATTTTTTACTTTGCACCATGATGGTCAGGAAGTTTATCATTTGCCTGGCGCTGCTTTAAAGCAACGGATAGTACACCTGTTTGGTAATAACTATAATCAGCGACTGGTACCGGTTGAGGAAGATACCACCATTATTAACCTGCGTGGGTTTGTTGGCAAGCCCGAGTTTGCCCGTAAAACACGGGGCGAGCAATTCTTTTTTGTAAACTACCGCTTTATCCGCGATGCGTATTTGAACCATGCGGTACTTACAGCCTTTGAGGAATTGTTGCCCGATGATTGTTACCCGTTTTATGTGCTGTTCATCGATATCGACCCATCAAAAATTGATATTAATGTGCACCCTACCAAAACCGAGATTAAGTACCAGGATGAGAAGGCCATTTACGCCATCATCCGGTCGGCGGTAAAACGATCTTTAGGCAGGTATAACATTACCCCAAGTTTGGATTTTGACCAGGAAAACAGCATTGAGCACCTGATAACCCCCAAACCTTTTGAGGAGATTATTGCGCCCACCATTTCCTTTAACCCGGATTTTAATCCCTTTGCTGCAGAGAAAAAATCATCTGGAACGAGAGAACAGCATCCTTTCTTGAGGGACAACAACGATTACCGCAATACACCAATACCCAATAACTGGGATACCCTGTACGAGATAAGCAAAAAAGAAACCAACCAGCAGCAGCAGATGCACGATGAAAAAAGCATTGCTGTTGACGAGCAGGAGGTAAGCAAACCCAGCGAACGGCAATTGTTCCAGATCCATAACCGGTTTATTTTATCGCAAATTAAATCGGGTTTTATGTTGATAGGGCAACAGGCCGCGCACGAGCGTATTTTGTATGAGCGTTTTTTACAACAATTGCAGCACCATTCGGGCGTAAGCCAGCAAAGTTTATTTCCGCAATCGGTAACACTAAACGGCAGCGATTTTGAGTTATTGAGAGAGCTTTTGCCCGATATTAAAGCGCTGGGCTTTGACATCCGCGAGTTTGGTAAAAACACCGTTGTTGTTGACGGCATACCGGCCGATTTGAGCAATGTTGACGAGCACGAACTTTTAGAACATTTACTGGAAGGGTTTAAAAACAATATGGCCATTTTAAAAGTAGATAAGCGGGATAACCTTGCAAGGTCATTAGCCCGCAATGCCGCGCTTAAAACCGGCACTAAATTGTCTTTGGAAGAAATGAACCAGCTTATCGACCAGCTTTTTGCCTGCCAATCGCCCAACCAGGCATTGAACGGTAAGCCCGTAATCAGTACATTTACGCTGGCCGAATTAATGGAACGCTTTGAAAAATAGCCACGGGGCTTTAACTATACTATGAACGGATACAACCAATCGCCTTTTGCCAATATCACACCGGTAGTAAAAAACCTGCTGATTATAAATATCGTTGTTTTTATCGGGGCTGTTTCTGTCGGTCGATTTTTTCCGAATGTGATGCAGTACCTGCCGGTTTACTACTTCAATTCGCCAAATTTCAAGTTGTGGGAAATCATTACATACATGTTTATGCATGCTGGTTTGGATCAGCCGCAACATATCCTTTTTAACATGTTTGCTCTTTTTTCTTTTGGGCCAATATTGGAGTATTCTCTGGGACCTAAAAAATTTTTGAATTTGTATTTCCTTTGCGGTATTGGGGCGGTTATTTGTAATCAGGCAGTGCAGGCTTACGAGGTGCATGCAATAACCGGCTCATTTACCATAGCGCACCCTGAAGCTATTTCATCTTTTGAGGCTTACGGACCGGTGCTTGGCCAGAAGCTTTATGATATTTACACTACTCGGGTTGTTGGAGCATCTGGTGCCATTTTTGGTTTATTGGTAACATTCGGCATGATGTTTCCTAATATGGAGCTTATGATGTTATTTATACCGGTACCAATTAAAGCAAAATACATTATACCAGGATATATATTACTTGAACTCTGGCTGATTTATAAACAAAGTCCAACGGATAATGTTGCCCATTTTGCCCACATTGGCGGTGCACTAATTGGTTTTATTATGGTAAAAATTTGGCGATTGCAGCATAACTGACAATTTTTATGAACAAACAGGAGTTATCAAACTAATAATGGTTTTATTATGAGCACCCTTTGGCAAAATATCCAATACAAAATGTTGCGGTCGGGCAATAAGCTCAACCTGCTTATTGGTATTAATGTGATTGTTTTTTTAGCGATCAATTTATCTGCAATTGTCGAGCAGCTTTTTACGGGCTTTGGCAATAGCGCCATACTAAAATATACCACCGAATATCTTTTGCTGCCAGCCGCACTGCCGAAAATGCTAACCCATTTTTGGACGCTGCTTACTTATATGTTCATGCACGCTGGTGTCTTGCATATATTATTTAACATGCTATGGCTGTATTGGATGGGGCAAATATTTGAAGAGTACCTGGGCAATAAGCGCACCATAGGCTTGTACATTATGGGAGGACTCGCGGGAGCACTGCTTTATTTACTTTGTTTAAATGTACTGCCCGCTTTTACCAGTTTAAACGCCGCGGCCAACAGTACCATTGTCGGTGCATCTGCCAGTGTTATGGCTATAGTGGTGGCCACAGCTACATTATTACCTAATTATACCATATCCCTCATATTTATTGGCCCGGTAAAACTAAAGTGGATAGTGCTTTTTATACTGATAATTGACTTTTTAAATATTGTTGGCCCTAACGCCGGTGGCGAAATTGCCCATATCGGCGGAGCTTTAATTGGTTTCATTTATATCAAGCAGCTTCAAAAAGGGCACGATTGGATAACCGGTATCGCCAATATTTTCAAATCAAAGTCAAAATTAAAGGTGGTATACAGTAATACCGGTAAAAACAGCGCCGAATATCCCCGCCAGGACGAAATTGACCGTATATTAGATAAAATATCACAAACGGGCGTTGATAGCCTGAGCAGACAGGAGAAAGAGACATTAGCCCGCGCAAGCAAGAATGAAAAATAAAAAAAGTGGATTAGGTTTTATTGATAAAGTATTTTTATGGATAAACCTGCTGCTTTGCGTTGCTTTATTACTTAGTTATCTGGCACCCTCCGTTAACCCCAAAACTTTTTGGCTGATTGCTTTTTTTGGCCTGGCCTACCCGCCAATACTTTTGCTTAATGTAATCATGATGCTGGTTTGGCTGTTGCGCTGGCGCTGGCCTGCGGCGCTTTCTATGATCACAATTTTGATTGGCTGGGGTGTGCTCAATAACAATGTTGGATTGCGTACGGCATCAACATTTTCGCCGGCGCCGGGCATCAACTCGGTAAGGTTGATGACTTATAACGTGCATAACTTTAAACGTTATGGTGCAAAAAATGATATATCTACCAAGCACGAGATCCTGGAACTCATTAATGATCAAAAGCCGGATATAATCGGTTTCCAGGAGTTTTATACCCGCTATAAGGGCGAGTACGATATGCGCGACTCTATTGTAAAAATAATGGGCGCTAATAATTACTATTTCGAGCCACTTAATTTCAATAGTTCGGAGGCAATCGGGATGGCTGTTTTCTCAAAGTATCCCATTGTAGCCAAAGGCTTAATCCAACTGGCTGCCGATAGGTCATCGGCAAACCAGTGTTTGTACATCGATGTAAAAAAAGGCGAAAAAACATTCAGGGTTTACAGCCTTCATTTACAATCAATAAAATTTAACCCCGAAGATTATAAATACCTGGATAGCGTATCAAAAAAAGGGAAAACAGATATGCAATCAACCAAAAGGTTGGGCGGCAAATTAAAAGCTGCATTTATAAAGCGTAGTGAACAGGTTTTTAAAATAAAAGCGCATGCCGCGCAATGCCCATATCCCTATATCATATCCGGCGATTTTAACGATACACCTACATCCTTTGCGGTTAACCAAATGGCAAAAGGACTTAAAAACGCGTTTCGCGAAAAAGGTGCCGGTTTTGGGCGCACCTATAATGGCGACTTCCCTAATTACCAGATAGATTATATTATGGCAAGTCCGCAATTTGATGTGGCATCGTACCTGATTATAGAGAAAAAGCTTTCTGACCACTTTCCGCTGCGGAGCGACCTGGTTTTAAATTAAATATCGGGCATGAAAGTTCTGGTTACAGGTTCATCCGGTCAGTTGGGTTCGGCCACCGTAAAACATTTAAAGGCGTTTGGCCACCATGTTACCGGTATTGATCTGATACCCTCGGCTACTACCGACAACATTATCGACATAAAAAACAAAAGCGAGACCGAAAGCCTTTGCCGCGGGTTTGATGCCATTATCCATACTGCAGCCGTACATGGCAAGCACTATGAGCTTAATTACCCAAGGGAGGCTTTTATACAAACAAATATTATAGGTACGCTTAATTTACTTAACGCCTGTGTTAAACATGGTGTTAACAGGTTTTTGTATACCAGCACAACATCCATTTATGGGAGCGCTTTAGTTGACCACGCGAAGGCAGTTTGGGTGGATGAAAACCTGCCCGAAAAACCACGCGATATTTATGATATCACCAAGCAAACAACCGAGCAGCTTTGCAAAGATTTTTTTTATAAAGAAGGCCTGCAAACATCAGTATACCGGGTTGGGCGGTTTTTGCCCGAGGAAGATAACCTTAAAATAAATCACCGGATTTATAGAGGCCTGGATGAGCGCGATGGCGCCGAGGCTTTACGATTGGCATTGGGTATTACATTTGCCGATTTTGAAATTTTCAATATATCCAGCGGGTCGCCATTTGTTAAGGATGATCTTGTGCAGCTTAAACACAACCCCGAAGAAGTTATCCTTAAATATTTCCCCGAAGCCAAACATATCTATCGACATAAAAACTGGGTATTCCCCGGAAGTATTGATCGTGTTTATGTTTGCGATAAAGCAAAACAGGTTTTGGATTACCGGCCCCAATTTGATTTCGAATATTTATTGCATCAATAAAGACTGTATCACTGGGGTGTAAGCTTTAATAATCGGGCTGCGTGCATTAGCTAAAAATTGAAAAAATCGTAAGTTTGCCCTCATGAAACAAAAATTGTTTGTTTACAATACGTTATCCCGCAAAAAAGAAGAATTTAAAGCCCTTAACGCCCCGCATGTGGGCATGTACGTGTGCGGCCCAACTGTTTACAGTGATGTACATTTGGGAAACTGCCGTACCTATATATCTTTCGATCTGATGTTCCGATATCTTAACCATTTAGGGTATAAGGTTCGCTATGTGCGTAATGTAACTGATGCCGGCCATTTGGAAGGCGATGCCGGCGACGAAGGCGAAGACAAAATTTCGAAAAAAGCAAAACTGGCCCAACTGGAGCCTATGGAAATTGTACAAAAGTATACTGTAGGTTTTCATGACGTAATGCAGATACTGAACACGCTGCCGCCAAGCATTGAACCAACGGCTACCGGTCATATTATTGAACAGATAGAAATGGTAAAAGTTATTCTTGAAAAAGGATATGCTTATGAGGTAGACGGCTCGGTTTATTTTGATGTTGAAAAATATAACAAAACCAAAGATTACGGCGTGCTAAGCGGCCGCAACCTGGAAGATTTACTGAACAACACCCGCACGCTGGGCGGCCAGCAGGAAAAACATGGCAAGCTTGATTTTGCCCTATGGATAAAAGCCAAGCCGGAGCACCTGATGAAATGGCCGTCGCCCTGGGGCGTGGGCTTCCCGGGCTGGCACCTGGAATGCTCGGCCATGAGCCAGAAATATTTGGGCGACCAGTTTGATATTCATGGCGGCGGGCTCGATCTTGTGCCAACCCACCACACCAACGAAATAGCCCAACATGTGGCCTGCTGCGGTAAAAATCCAGCCAATTACTGGGTGCATACCAATATGCTTACGGTGAACGGCCAGAAAATGTCGAAATCCCTGGGGAATAGTTTTTTGCCCCACGAACTTTTCAGCGGCGAAAACTCTATCCTGAATAAGGGTTACAGCCCCATGACTGTGCGTTTTTTTATGCTGCAGGCACATTACCGCAGTACGCTTGATTTTGGCAACGATGCCATGGAGGCCTCTGAAAAAGGGTTTAAGCGATTAATGAACGCCTATGCCTTACTGGATGGCCTAAAGACATTAGGCAGTACTGAAATTGAAATAGAGCCCCTGCTGGAGCGTTGCTATGCTGCAATGAATGATGATTTTAACAGCCCGGTATTGATTGCCGAGCTTTTTGAAGCATCGCGCATCATCAACTCGGTACATGATGGCAAAATGAAGATTGACGAGGTTAATCTGGGCTTGCTTAAAAGCCTAATGAAAACGTTTGTGCAGGATGTTTTAGGGCTTAAAGATGAACAGGCCGATAATGATGATCTGCCTAAAATACTGAACCTGATAGTTGAACTGCGTAACGAAGCCAAGGCAAATAAAGATTATGCCACCAGCGATAAAATTCGTGAAGGCCTGTCAAAAGTTGGGTTTCAGCTAAAGGACAGCAAAGAGGGAACGCTCTGGAGCAAAAATTAGAATAGAGTCAAGAGATAATGGAAGAGTCAAGAGATAAGAATCAAGAATTAAGACCTTTTTCGGTTATACGAGCATAACGAACTAAACGATAGATAGCAATAAAGTTTTCCTCTCTTGACTCTTGATTCTTATCTCTTGACTCTTTTTCCCTACAACGAGTTATAGTACGTAAACAATTTGGCCAGGTCCCGGTCGCTTTTAAAATCAATTTTATTGGTTTTTATGAAGGTTTGTACTTGGTCTGTTTTGTCGGCCAAAACGGCAGCAACTGTTTTTTGTGCAGGCTTAAGCCGGGTTATTTTATTGTCGGTAACGGTATAATAAAAGGGGCCTGTCATTTCAAAGGTTTTCGTTACCGTTGCCGAGTTAAATGCCTGATCGGTACGGATGCGTTTTTGGTAACGTTTTAACAGCTTAACCTTTCCATCGGCAATCACCTGGTAAAACGAGGCCGGAGTTTGATCCTCTACCGCCGGGTATCCGCTGCTAAAGATGAGTGGAGAAAGATTGCTCTCGTCAATTTTAAATGGCCCCAAGCTAAACCCCTTAACGGCATTAACAAAAACCATGGCCGACGAATCTTTTGGGTTTTGAAACAGCAATTCGTCTTTCACCAGGTCATATTTCAATTTAGCACTTATTGGTTTATTGCCTGCAAGTTCAACCTCGCCATCAACCCAATTGGATAAAAGGTAAGGCTCGCCCTGCACGTCGGTATAGCTTTGCTCAACATAGGCTTTGCCCTGGTAATCGTGTATATATTGCGCATTAACTTTAATGCCGGTAAACAATGTTGCTATTGCAAAAAAACAAAAAACGGGTATTTTCATAATTGCGTAAATTTATGAGCTAACGGCGTAACATGGCTTTTAAACGAAACATTATGCATATTATTGGGTTACTTGTTTGCGAACTTATGCAATGGCATTGTGTTTGAAGCCTTGTTAACTGATAAGATAATTACATGAATGAAACAAATTTTTAGATGCATAAACCCGCTTCGCCCACAATTAAATATAACGGTTTTCGTTTCACATTAAGCAGGTAAGCTGCAAATAGCATATACCTATTTGTATTTAAAGCAATTTGTAATTGCATAACCGACTTAAAATTTATTACTAAATTGCCTCCCCAATATCCCATTAAAACATGAAGAAAGTATTATTAGCCGCCACATTTATGAGCTATAGCGTTTTAGCCATGGCACAGTCAGCACCGGTTAAAGTAAGTAAAGTTGTAAATGCCGAAGAAGCATTTAATAAATTAGTTGAACGTAAAGGGATAAAAGACGGCTTTTTGGCCGTTGCCGCACCCGATGGTATTGTATTTAAACCAGATGCAGTTAAAATAGTTGATTTTTATAGCAATATTGATAAACAGGCCGGTAAATTGAGCTGGCAGCCAAAATTTGCGCGGATTTCTGCCAATGGCGATCTTGCTTTTACCGCAGGCCCCTACGTTTATCAAAATGGCAAAACCGATGATGATAAAGTTTTTGGCGATTATGTATCCATTTGGCGCGCCGATGTTGACGATAACAATAAATTAAAACTGCTGGTAGATTTGGGTATACAGCACCCCGAACCTGAAGGAGAAGTAGTAACTGATTTTAAAGAACCGGATGCTACCACAAAATCGGCCCCAAGTAAGGACCCCTTTACGGCCAAAAGCGTTATAGTAAACACCGATAAGATATTTAACCACTCGCTTACCATATCAACCATGGCAAGCTATAAAGAGTTTTTGAGCGCCGAAGGTCGTTATTATTTTCCGGGCTTTGAGCCAATGACCGGCCCTGATGTTATCATGAAGTTTATTAACAACGAAGCGATAAGCATAACCGCCGAAACCACTGATGCCGGCAGGTCGGTAAGTAACGATTTGGCGTATAGTTACGGCCATGCACGTATAACCAAAGGGAATGTTGTTGGTAATTATAACTATGTACGCATTTGGGAAATAGACCAAAACAAAAAATGGAATATTTTACTGGAAGTTTTTTCGGCAATAGAAAACGAATAAGGGTTAAAAAAATCCAAAACAAAAACAGCGATGGGACATACTCATCGCTGTTTTTGTTTTGGAGCCGCTGTATAAAACCAGCCGGGATATTCTATTAGCTGTTTTTCTGTTTCTCGTTACACTTTTTAATTTGCATTTTAATATGCTCTTCCTCTTTTTTGGTGGCTATTACTTTGCTTAGCGCCCTTTTATAATATCCCAATGCTTTCTTATAATCTTTCAGTTTAAAAGTATAATCGCCGGCTATCACGTAAGCAAAGTAATATTGTGGATTTGTAGCTACCAGGCTATCGGTATTGATGGTTTCGCCATCGAGCACGCGCTGGCGCATCTTGCGAAAATTCACAAAATCTTTGTATTGCGCGGTTGACAGAAAAGTATCCGCCGGCACAGTAAGGTTTTGCTCATTAATCTCCCGGTCCTGCTTCATGCCACTAAGGCCGAATACTTTTTTCAGGTCGTAGCATACATATTCGCCCAATTGCCAGGGTGAGGTGCTTACCCAGACCAGCAGCTTTTTAGGCTCAAATACAATGCTGTGGTGGCTCATCAGCTGGTTGATGGCCTTCTCATTACCCATACCTATATTCTCGCCGTGCATGCCCTTCTGGTCGCGCAGGATGGCTATGGTTTTTTGTACTGTGTTTTTGCCATTGGCATTCAGCAATTCCATCAAACGGTTATAGCGGTATGGCGAGGCGCTTTCGGCCATCTGAACTTTATTTTCTTTAGATTGACTGAGGCCCTTACTCTGAAAATGATTGGCGCAAACAATGTAATCCTGGTGTGGATCATACATATCCAGGGTATCGGGCGTTTTTTCAATTACAACAGCTTTATTATCGGCGGCAGATGCCACCAGGAACGCCTCGGATACAAACATCTTTCGTTTTTTGGCAATAGCATAAGCCTCCTGTGTGTTTTTAGCGTATTGCAAAATCTCGCGGGCAACCAATGATACAGGGGTTGCGGCCCCGGTTGGGATATTGGTTTTATCGGCATTAATAGTAACGCTTACACCTTTCTCATTCATACCGCTTACCGCGCCAATAAAACCACCCCAGGTAACGGTCATGAATTTATACCCATCGGATGGGGCAAAGAAGGCTACAATTTTATCCTGCGCAAATTTATCCCCCACGTAAAAATCAAAATTACGACCGATGATCATGGTGCTGTCCTCGCTTTTTACACCCCAGGTACCAAAAGAAGTACAGCCTACCAATGCCATGCTTTGCAGGGCGTGGCCAATATCATGAGCCGCGTGATAGTTTAAAATACGCTGGTAATTGGAGCCAATGTATTGGTATTTATCCGACGCGGATTTAGAGGTGCCGTAAATCTCCTCTTTATATTCTTCGGTAACGTTTTTATCAAGGTTGCGGTTAAACCAGGCGATGAAATACTTTAAAAAATGACGGTAAAAGTTAGATGGTACAATACGGCTTATCTGCTCCACAAAATGATCTTCCTGCGCTACCACCAGTTCCTGGCTCAGCTTGCCGTTAATAACGCCACGTTCAAAAGGTTTGCCTTCTACATACATCTCAAACAAGCCGCTTTTGCTTTTGCGGAACCAGCTGTTGTTGATGGTATAAAATCCTTTGGATGGCTGCTCTCGTTTGAGGTTAAGGCTGCTTTGGTCCTTAGGTTCGGGCGGGTAATCAATGGCTACAATGTACAGGTACACCATGCCGATAATAATAAGCCCGAGAAAGCCAAGGAAAGCATATAACGTCCTTTTTCCAAACGTTTTCCAGCTGAATTTTTTATAATGTTTCAGTTTTAAATTATTTAGTGTTTATATAAATGTTTGATACATTAACGCCAGGACAAAGTTACTCTTAGAATATTCAACCTGCAATCTTTTGGGCGGGCTTTTCACTGCCGTTTTTGAATATTAAGGCCTGCCCCGGTAGGGGCAATTCATTTGTAGCATCTAACCGTTGTTCGTTTGTGCCCTGTAAGGGCGCTTCATTAGTCGTCTGACAATTCGTGAAAAATATACCTTTCGTCGTATTCTATGGCGTAATCCTCTAGTATTTCCAGGTATTCTTCCCTGAATGTCTTTTTTAAATGGTGATGTTTTTGATTCAGTATATATTTTACCACTCCATCAATTTGTGACCGGCTGTTACAAAGGCACCATAGCCATCCTGCCAATGAAACTTCCGTTTAGTAAGGCCCTCGTTATTAATAAATACCAAACTGCCGGTTTTTACAAGTCGCAGCATATCTGAAATGGATTGATCAGGACTCAGGCCGACAAAAAAGTGTAAATGATCTGGCATGGTGTTTATTGCCAATAATTTATGTTTATTGTTTTGCAAAATGCCCGTAATATACCTCTGAAGCCTGTCTTCCCACTCGGTCTGTATCATTGCCTGCCGGTATTTTACAGCGAACACACAGTGAATGTACAATTGAGTGAAGGTATTTGGCATAGAATTTAAAGTCAGGCATAAATGTAATGAAGCGCCCCCAAAGGGGTGCAAATATTCTTCGCTTTTTTTCTACAAATGATTTACCCCAAATGGGGTAAGGAAGAATAAGGAGCAGTTTTAAAATTCAAGAATTAACTAATGCTATACACCTGCCGCATGTGGTAAAGTTGTTTATTCAACGCACATTGGCAATAATTGCATCTCTTTTACGCATTCCGTATTTTTCCTATAATGGAATCGTCGCCAAGTAATGTGGTGCAGGTAACAATAGCGCTCATGGCCGTGCCTAAAATACCATGCAGGTTAAGGTTTTGACCGGTAAAATACAAGTTAGGTATTTTGGTGCGCGGCGATATAAAAGTTTTTAAAGTGTGCTTATAATCTTTTACAATGCCATAAAGTGAACCATCGCCATTGCCGATGTAATCGCGGTAACTAAGCGGCGTTGCCGAATAATAAGATTTAACATGGCTCCTGAAACCGGGGAACTTCTCTTCCACCATATCCAGCAGTTTCTCGCTTTTTCTGATCTTGAATTCTTCATACGTTTCGCCGCGTTCATTAACGTTTGATACCGTGTTAAAGGTATCCTTCCAGGGTTTCATCTCCTCAAAGCGCATATATGTAAGGA
This sequence comes from Mucilaginibacter sp. P4_C11, assembly GCF_056402115.1. NCBI lineage: Bacteria > Pseudomonadati > Bacteroidota > Sphingobacteriia > Sphingobacteriales > Sphingobacteriaceae > Mucilaginibacter > Mucilaginibacter sp. P4_C11. Next base: position 92,051 of record NZ_JBFUIA010000017.1, read on the forward strand.
TTGACGCGCCATCGGCATAATTTGGCGATTTAGACGATGGAGCCATAAAATAGGCAAAACCCAGCGGCCAGTTCTCTTCGGTATACTCGGCAATATCCCACACATGGCCTTCTTTACCAATATAATAGTTGGTGTTAAAATATGGGAAGCTATCATTTTTAAAAACCACATTTAAGGTAAATGACGATACGGAGTTTTCAAGCCCTTTCAACCGGTTACGGTAAGCCAGCTTGATGATATCACTATCGGTCATCTCCAGTGTTTGCACGGGGTGAATATTGCTGATAAACTGTTTGCCATAAATTTTACCGCCGCCGGCTATCTCCACGTGCGATACCTTGCCATCTTCAACTACAATGCGTTTTACCTCGCAATGGCGTTTAATAACACCGCCTCTTGCCCGGATATTTTTGGCAATATACTTAGCTATCTGCGAACCGCCATCCACACATTTATACGAGCTTTCAATATAGCTGTTCAGGATGAGTGCGTGTACATAAAAGGGGGTTTTATCGGCCTGCCCGGCATAAAGCGCGTTGTTGCCTGCAAGCACCGCCTGTAAACGGGGGTCATCGGTTACCGATTCAATAAAACCTTTGGTGTCAATTTCAAGGACGGCAGATTTCTCGTTAAAATCGTCGCCGCTGTTAAGGTTGTACAACGAAAATTTGCTGCAAACTTCTTTGATCTTGTCGCAGTAAGCGTTAAGCGCGGCTTCCTCACCGGGAAAATGTTGTAATATATGGGAAATGAAGTTATCATAACCCTGCGCATATTCGTACTCAATGTCTTCGCCGTGGATGCCTATCTTGTCAAAAACAACATCCTGTTTTTGCAGCTTCAGCTTATCAATAATGTCGATGTATTTGAATATCTGGTATAGGTTTTGGCCCTCGTCCAGCCCGCCAAGGTAATGTACGCCCGAATCAAAGATCACTTTATCGCGCACATAAGTTTGCAACGAACCACCTATCTGCTGGTTTTTTTCAATGACGCAAACTTTAAAACCTTCTCTGCCTAATAAATCGGCGCTCACCAATCCCCCCATGCCACTGCCGATAATTACGGCATCAAAAATCTCCATTTATCTAATCCCTGTTTTTATATAGTCAGTTTAAATCCGTTATGGTTTAAAACGGGCACCGGGCGCGGGATCCCCTCTTGAGAGGGGCAGGGATGTGTTATCGCGCGTTTAAACACACCCCTGCTATTTCGCTATCCCGGCCCGCCCCCTCTCAAGAGGGGAATTGAAACCAAATCGTCATTATTCAATTACAAAAATAATATTTGACGTGAACTTTGTCTCATCTATTATTTTGCAACTCATGTTGTTAGCTGCTGCAATCCCTTCCACCAGTTGTGCTGATAAAAATGATAGCCCCCGGCTTGCCTTGTTAAACTTGATGAACCTGGTCGAGAAAAACTCGGTCAGCTCTGTGCCACGGTGCTTTTCCTTCAAATCTTTATTGCCATCACGAATGATCAGTTTGCCGCCGGCGTTAAGGCTTTTCATACACCTTTCTATAATCAGTTTTTGATCATCGGGCAGCATATAGTGCAGCACATCGGCTATAATAATGGCATCGTATTTTTCAAATTCAAAGCCTAGTACGTCGGCATGCTCAAAATTGATGTGCGCATCTTTATTAAAGGAGTTATTGGCTACTTCTATTTTATCCTCATCATAATCAATGCCGGTAAACTCGCGCTGTGGTGCGGCAAAGTGCAGCATATAAGGCATAAGACCATAACCGCAGCCAATATCAAGCATCTTGCCTTTGGCCGGCAATAAATCATGAAATTGCTGGTAGTTTTTCTCTAAACTTACCTTTACACGCATGTACCATTCCAGCACAGGCCCTTTGTACAGGTAATTGTAAATAAGCTGCTCGCGGTAGTATCGTGGCTGTTGTATCTCCTCGCTTAGCTGCTTAAACTCGGCCTTGAAATATTTACTGATGGCTTTGGTGCGTTCGGCGTAACCGGTTCCAAAATTGGTATCGGCGGGTTTTATGCGGGGCAGGTATTTCAGGGTGATCTTACCGTTCTTCAGCAGGAAATCGCCCTTGGTCATGCAATAGCCTGTGCCATGGATCAATATGGGTTGGATGTCCGTTTTCAAAGCCTCGGCCAGGTAAAACGCCCCTTTATGGAAACGCTTGATCTCGCCGTCTTCCGACCGGGTACCTTCGGGGAAGATGACTATAGAATACCCTTTTTTTACCCTGTCGGCCAATACATCAATACTTTCTTCGGTGCCCTGCGCTACCGGGAAATAATCGGCCATACGCACCACGGCGCCAAATACCGGCGAATTCCACACCCAGTTATTGGTAAATAAAATAAGCCTTGGGTTCAGCATCACCAAAATCAAAATATCTAAAAACGACTGGTGGTTAGCGATAATAACCGCAGGGTTTTTAAAATCGGCCAGTTGCTTATTGATGATCTCTTTTTTTACATTACCCATAATGTAAATCATCGACCAGGAGAACCGCGCTAAAATAGCATGGTACACCAGCTTGCCTTTTTCTTTGCTAAATGGGTTTAGCCGGAATAAAAAACCTAATGTCGATAGTATCAGGCAGCCGGTAACAAAATACGCAAATGCGAAAATGCTGATCACGAATCCGCTGATGGTCCAGGGGAAACGTTTCTTTTCTGCCCGGTTTTTAATGAGGATATTGAACAGGAAGGGGATTAGTATCTGCGACATGATAACTACGCAAACAATCCCGATGATGGATATAGCGGCTATTGACCGTAATGCCGGGTGCCTGGCAAAAATCAAAACCCCAAGCCCGGTTATGGTAGTAATGGCCGATAAAAAGATAGATGATTTGTAGGATGATAATACCTTTTTGCCGGTTTTGTACTCCTGTAACAGGCCATCCATTATGTACAGGCTATAGTCATCGCCCAGGCCGAAAATGAGTGCTGATATAATGATGTTTACGATATTGAAGCCAATGCCGAGGATGCCCATCAGGCCCAAAATCCAGATCCAGGAAATGGCCATGGGGATAAAAGAAACCAGCGCCAGCTCCATGCGGCCATAGGTAAGCAGCAGTACCACAAATACCAATAAGGAGGACATGACCGCTATTTTGGTAAAATCGGCGTTGATGATCTCTACCAGTTTATTGGTAAGGTATTGTTTATCAATAACGGTAACATTCGGGTCGTTTTCAAAAGCTTTGTATATGGCTGCTTTTTTTTCGGGCGACGTTTGTATTAGTGTTACTACTGTGGAATGGCTCGGATATTCGTTAATAAAATTATCCAGGAAACTCTTCCTGATCTCGGCTACGTCGTCGTCGTTGGTGTGCGAAAAATCTTTGTTCAATAATACTTTAAACTTTTCGAACGCCGATGCGCTAAACCCTTTTAGCTTTCCTTCGTTTTCGAGCGTGGCAAAAAGTTGTTGTTTCTTCTCGGCGGTCCAGTAATTATTCCAGCGGTTAACCCGTTCTTTCTGGAGCGAATCGGAGATAATGAAGGAGGATACATCTGACGATTTTTTGACAATGCCCTGCGCTTTGAGCTTTTCAATCTGCCCGGCCAGCTTTTCGTTATTTACCAGCGCCCTGTCCAGGGTTTTTCCTTCGGATACCAGGTACACCGATTGCAGTGCGTATTGGTTAATTTTATTGAGCTTGTTTTGCGATTGCTGCAGCGCAGGCGACATGTAGTTCATTTTGGCTACATCAAACTCAAAGGTTACATCATTGGCCTTGTAAAAAAACACGCCTGTAAGCAGGATGATGCCGATAACAATGTATTTGTTGTACTCGGGGTTAAATGAGGCCAGTTTGTCAATCCACGATAGTTGGGTAAAAGTGTGGTTTTCCTGCTCTTTTTTTGTCGATATAAATTGCGGCAAAAATACCAGCGAACAAATGGAAGCGCCTATTAAACTGAAAGCCGCGAATAAACCCAGATCTTTCAACATTTCCGACTCTACAAACTCCAGGCACAGGAAACCACCTATTGTTGTAAAACTGCCTACGGTAAGTGGTAGGGTAAGATCCCGGATAACCTGCTCCACACTTTTGGTATGCCGGTAATGGTTAAACACGTGCAGCGAATAATTGATGGCGATACCCAGCACCACCGAACCCGTGCCCAGTGCAATAACAGAGATACTTCCCTTTAAAAAGTAAATAGCGGTTAAAGAGAATAGCGAACCAAACAAAACCGGGATGAGGATAATGATAGGTGCCCTTTTTTTACGGAAGTACAAACCTAAAAACAAGATGAGCACAACTACGGTAGCTCCTTGTGTAAGTGCTGTATCACGCCTTAACTGCTGTGCGTTGCCATGATAAACAGCTGCCGAACCAAAGTAGGTTGCAGTCGCGATGCGTTTTGGCTTGTTGCTAAGGCTGTCGATCAGTTGGTCGAGTCGCTTTATCAATACCGAATTTTTTCCCGTATTATTTGGCGGATAAGCCGGCGTGATAAACATCAACAAGTTTTTATGATCCCTGGTTACCACGTAATTATCGTACAGTTCAAAATTTTTATCGTACTGTAGCTGCTGTAATTTTTTAAGACCGATAAACGAGATGCCAACCGGATCATTACTAATAATGCTTTTGAGCGCTATGCCCGCAGGCGATGTAAGCGTGCGGTAATCATAAGCCAGGGTTTGCTTAACTTTTTCAGGAGTTATAAGCGTATCGATGGTTTTGTAATCCTTCTCCGTTAAATAAATGGGTAAACGCTGGCTTATAGTGCCAAACAGTTTCATCACCACATCATCATCTACTTTAAAATTGGCTTTGCCTATATAGGGTTTTAGTTTGGGCTCAATAGCAGCGGCAAACCCATCGGCATAGGCAACCAGGCTATCCGGATTGGCAACGGCTGTACTATCTTTAAGCGACACCATGATCACCAGCTTATCCAGGAACTTGGAGTTTTGAAAAACCTCGTTTAGCTTGGCAATCTTTTTATCCTTTGGGATAACCTTGCTGATATCTTCCTCAAACTTTACACGCGATGCAAAGTAGCCCATCGCCAAAAAGCATGCGGCGAATAGGGTATAAAAAACAAGCTTGTGTTTATAAAAATAATGATATATGAGGATTAGGCCTTTTTCCATTTAAATGGGAACTATAATGCAGCAGGTGACTTTTTAAGCAGTTTTAATAACCCATAGGTTATCAGCCCAATACTTAACGAAGCCACAACAGCTAAGGTTAAACTGCCATAAATATACTGCTCTAAATGTGCCCCGATAGATTTAAAAGAAATATGCGAACTGAAAGCGATATTGGCAACCCTGTCGCCCATCCAATACTCGCCGGCCTTATAGCTTAAAAAGAGAATAATCGGGATCATGGGCGGGATACTGATATGTGCCGAGAACACCACCAGCGCCTTGTTTAGCTTAAATATAATAGAAAGGAATATGGCCACAGCAAGCTGAAAACCCCATATAGGCACTATCCCCATAAAAATACCAAAGCCGATAGAGAGGGCTTTGGTCTCATCCGAATCGTTGGGATTATACAGGGTGGCTAATATTTTTTTACGGCCTTTTTTTTTAATTAAATCGCGGAAGAAGTTGCGCGGCTTAATCCAGGCAAAGGCGATGACTACCAAAAAGGCGTTCAACACACCCACCCGCGAAAAATCAGTGAAGGGACGGAAGTGCGATATCCGGGTTTCTTTAGGGGCATAGTAAACCGTAACGGGTACCGAATCCATATGCACGCCACGCCAAACGGCCCGAACGATCACCTCGATCTCAAACTCGTACTTTACGGTGTGAAATTTCATGCCCTTCAGCAGATACAATGGATAAAGCCTGAAACCAGATTGGGTATCGGGGCAATGAATGCCGGTTTCTACCCAAAACCAAAAGTTGGAAAACTTGTGGCCAAAGCTGCTTTTGCCCGGTACGGCCGCCTGGTTCATATTGCGGGAGCCAATGATGATGGCATCGCGTACATCTTCCAGTTTATTTAAAAAGTTGGGGATATCTTTGGCAAAGTGCTGCCCGTCCGAGTCGATAGTTAAAGCATATTTGTAGCCTTTTTCCATGGCGTAAGCAAATGCCTGGCGTAATGCCCAGCCTTTACCCACGTTTTGAGGATAGCTGATGAGTTGAACCTGCGGGAATGATTTTACAATCTCTTCGGTATTGTCTGTTGAGCCATCGTTAACTACGATGATGTGGTTACTATAGGCGGCCACGTCGGTTATTACACCAGCCAGGGTAAGATGGTTATTATAGGTAGGGATAATAACACAAACCTGCAATTCCTCAAAGCGCTTACTTATACCCTTAAATTCCATTAATTACCCCTGATCTGTAATAAATTCAACACAACATTTTTATACATAACAAAATTAGCGTTAATGCTGACAAACCAATTAAATAGTTTCAAATTAATAAAACAGGAACTTTCGATTAACATATGAAAGTTATGCCGGAAGTAATTAATATACGGAAACATATATTGCCCACAGCTAAAAAGGACGATATATAATTATATATATTTTTTTCGGCACGGCGCTTGTTGCTTATATTGTGGATATTTAATAATTAAAAGAATGAAAATTATTTTAACCATAATATTATTGAGCGCCCTGTTAAGCGCCTGCGAGAACGGAAGCGGAAACCCACCTGTAGATATTGAAACAAAGGGCGGGTTAAACGGCGTTGAAATTGTGGAAACCAGCGATAAATATGATGTTACCGAAGGTTTGTATTATGTGCATGCAACCATAAAAGCAACTGGTAAACAGGTGTTTAGGAATGTTTATGTAGATGCCACCTATTATAATGCTATGGGCCACGTGGTGGCGCAATCAAAGGGCGAAGCCGATTTGGTATTAAACCCCGGCGATAAGGACGTTGTTGAAACGGCTTGTTTTTTCCCAACATCATCAGATATGCCAACCAGGGTGGTGTTAACTACCAGGGAAGAGTACTCGAAGTAATTTTCCCCCGTTGGGATTTGGCAAAGCAACCGGCGCTTGCCCGTGGAAATTTTGCCCGAAAAAGCCGACCTCTCATTGGTTATTTCGCTCCCCAAAATACCCCAAAGATGTGATACCCCATTTTTTAAAACCGGGCTAACTTGCAAATAGCTTATACCGGATAATAGGCGCTGCTCCTGTGTTTACGGGCCGGTTGTTTGGTATGCTCTATAACCAAATAAACACCACAGCACGATGACCGCCATAGCAGCAAGTCCGGTAAAACAGCGCATAGCATCAATTGATATTTTACGCGGAGCGATCATGCTGATTATGGCAATTGACCATGCGCGCGATTATTTTCATTTGGGCATTCCCGACGCAACCAACCTGGCTATCACCACGCCGTTTTTATTTTTCACCCGTTTTATAACTCATTTTTGCGCACCCACATTTGTGTTTCTGAGCGGCATATCGGCTTACCTTGTGGGTACCCGGCGTACCAAACGCCAGCAAAGCTCCTATCTCATCAAACGGGGAATCTGGCTCATTTTTGCGGAGTTTGTTATTATAAACTTCGCCATGACCCTTGATGTTGGTTACCATACCCAGGTGTTCCAGGTGATTTGGGCTATTGGCGGCAGCATGATAATCCTGGGACTGCTGGTATACGCGCCCCTGCCGGTTATCGGCATTATTGGTGCAATTATTTTTTTTGGCCATAATATACTTGATATTATAAATGTAGGCCCTGTTGGCCAAACACTCTGGTTTAAACTGATCCTATCGTCAAATGGTTTTGGCAACTGGTGGCCTTACGGCCCTGGTCGCAACCTGATTTTGGCCTACGCCCTTTTACCATGGACGGGTGTTATGCTTATAGGCTATGTGTTTGGCTCGTTATACCAAAAACAGGTTGATGTTTTCAGGCGGCAAAAAGTATTGTTTTTTACAGGCTTAGGCCTGTTATTATTGTTTGTGATATTAAGGACATTCAATATTTACGGCGACCCGGCCTCATGGTCGGTTCAAAAAACAACGGCGCTTACTATTATTTCGTTTTTAAACGTGAGTAAATACCCCTGCTCGTTGCTATACCTGTGCCTAATGTTAGGCGTGTCGACAATTGTATTGGCATTTACCGAAAGTGTGGGCAATAAGGTTACATCCATATTAATGGTTTATGGTAACGTGCCGTTTTTTTACTATGTATGCCATTGGTATCTTCTCCGTATAATCAGCTTGATTGCGTTTCCTTTGCAGGGATTTAAATTAAAAGATGCAGTAAGTTTTGATCCGCCTGCAACCTTTGGTTATTCGCTTGGCGGCGTTTACCTCATCTGGTTTTGTGTTATTGTTGTTTTATATTTTCCCTGCCGTTGGTTTGGCAAATACAAAAAAACGCACACGCATTGGTGGCTAAGCTATTTGTAAGAGATTCTTTTTTTGTAGAGGCGCATCTCATACGTCTTCGGCATGCAAATCCATGCCACCTTAATGGGCTTCACCATCAGGGCAAACACATCTAAATAGCTAATGGAATGAACGATATAAACATCAAACAACACCTTGTTTTTATTGGCTGACCCAAGATAAATGATCCGGCTACCAAAGGGAATGTATTGGCCAACAACAGGCAAAAGTATTTGGATACACCTAAATCGCGCGACAGTTTATGTTAACCATGATAAAATATAAAACATTGATTATTAAGTTATTGAAAATTATTTTTTTGAAATGTGTTAAGTTATGTTAACCCAATTACATGCATTTTTCCCTGGCTTCACCATCAGGAAATGGATTGTTGTAAATATCATTCTGTATATTAGTGCCTCGTAATATTACATAGTGTCTATCAACAAGCTCCTTTCCTGTTTCGATAAATACCTGCCCCTGGATGCGGAAGAAAAGGCCGACCTTGCCCAACGGGTAACCGAGCGGAAAATTAAACGTCGCCAATTCATTCTGCAGGAAAACGACATTTGTCGGCATTATACCTTTGTTGCCGAAGGCTGTTTCAAAAAATTCCAGGTTGATAAAAAAGGAACGGAGCATAACCTGCAGTTTGCCGCTGAAGGCGACTGGCTAATGGAGATAGATAGTTTTTATTTTGAAAAACCGAGCCGCGTTTATATCGAGGCTATTGAGCCCGCTGTTATTTACCAGTTAAACAAGGCCAACCTGTTTTACCTGTTCACCAACAACCCCAAATTCGACAGAAATTTCAGGGTAATTGTAGAGGATCGTTTTGTTGAGCAGGAAAACCGCATCCTGCAAACCATCAGCTCAACAGCCGAAGAGCGCTACCTGTCGTTTATTAAACAATATCCCCATTTATACCAGCGCCTGCCGGGTACACAGATAGCATCGTACCTGGGCATTACCCCCGAGTTTTTGAGCAAGGTGCGTAAAGACATCGCCAAAAAACAACAGCATTCTTAAACTACATTAAGGGTATTTCTTAAGCTACTTTATAGGTAACTCCCCGTGTATACCGCCACCTTTGTACAGCACAAGAGATGATTTTTCATCCATAAAAAAAAGCACAAAGCAATGGAAGATATAAAAAAACGAAGAGAACGGTTTGAAACCCTGGGCGCAATTTATCCTAAAGCACCATCGGTAAAAACAGAACAAGTATTGATAGCCGGCGTTAATTGTTATTGGCTAACCCCGGTTAATGCCAACCCTGAAAAGATAGTTGTGTACCTGCACGGCGGCGCATTTGCGGTTGGCTCCATCCGCTCGCACGAGGCCCTGGTAAGCCATTTTGCCGTGGCGACAGGCGCAAATATCTTGTTTGTCGATTATTCGCTGGCGCCCGAAAACCCATTCCCGGCAGCACCCGATGATGTTTTTGCCGTGTACACAGAACTGCTTAACAGCTACCCCGGCTACCAGGTTGATTTTATCGGCGATAGCGCCGGCGGCGGTTTAATTGTGTATGCCGTTGCTCAAATGCTTAAACAAAAAGTTCAACCTCCCAATGCGGCAGTACTGATTTCGCCATGGATAAGTTTGCACTGCGATAATCCATCGCATGAAGAAAACCGCGCCATTGATCCGGTGCTGAGCCGTGAATATGCAAAGGCCTCGGCCGCCGATTATATTGGCGATTCGCCCATCGAAATAGTAAGCCCCGAAAACGCGCGGTTAAACAAATTCCCACCGGTGCTTATTGTTGTTGGCAGCAATGAGATATTGCTGGACGACAGCAGGAACTTTTATGATACGGTAAAACAAGTTCAGCCCGATGCAACTTTAACCATTTATGAAAATCAAAACCACGTTTGGCCGTTATCGGGTATCGATACCGATGCATCACAAAGATTGCTTGGCCAGGTGGCAGAATTTTTAAACGCTCCTAAAAACTAACAACAGCATGAAAGCAGCAGTAACCACACAACCCGGTATGCCCGGAGTTATACAAATACAGGACCTACCCATACCAGCAGCAAAAGAAGGCTGGGTGTTAATTAAAATAAAAGCCTTTGGCTTAAACCGGTCGGAGTTATTTACGCGGCAGGGCCACTCGCCGGGTATCATGTTTCCGCGCGTACAGGGTATTGAATGCGTAGGCGAGGTGGAGAATGATCCGTCGGGTACTTACCACAAAGGCCAGAAAGTGGCTGCCATAATGGGCGGCATGGGCCGCGAATTTGACGGAGGATATGCCGAATACACGCTTGTTCCCAATACCATTGTTTTTCCGTTTGAAAGCGATTTGCCCTGGGCGGTGCTTGGCGCCATCCCCGAAATGTTCCAGACTGTTTCGGGCTCGCTGAATGAAGCATTGGAAATAAAAACAGGTGAAACACTGCTCATTCGCGGTGGTACATCATCTATTGGTATGCTGGCCTGCCAACTGGCGAAAAGTATGGGGTTGACGGTGATTTCAACTACCCGGGATGAAGCTAAAGTTGCCCACCTGAAAGAAAATGGCGCCGATTATGTGGTCATTGACGATGGCGATGTTAATTCAAAACTAAGGCAAATATATCCGCAGGGCGTTGATAAGGTGCTTGAACTGGTTGGTATTGCAAGCCTTAAAGACTCGCTTAAATGTATCAGGCCCAAAGGCGTAGTTTGCATGACCGGTATACTGGGCGGCAGCTGGACGATGAACGAGTTTACCCCCATGGGCGATATTCCGTCACTGGGCCGCCTCACAGTTTACATGGGCGATGCCTCCAACCTTCATAAAGACCATTTACAGGAATTTATAGATGCCGTAGCTGGTGGAACAATTAAACTCAACATTGATAAAGTGTTTAAACTTAACCAGGTTGCCCAAGCACATACCTACATGGAAAGCAACCAGGCTAAAGGAAAAATTGTGGTAGAAATTTAAAAGCGATATAACTGTAAAGTAGGCTGATAATTGTTGCCAAACCCCGTTTTTACGAGCCTGGATTTAAGGCCGAACTACAGGAACATGCCAAAGTAATGAGCTTTAATAAAGGGTGATGTAATTGTGTATGATGGGCAGTTTGTAAAGTTTCTGCCTATTGTTATTAGAATCGCCGTCAGGCTGTTCGGCAAAAGGAGGATATGGGATTTTGAAGGCCGAAGAAACTTGCTCCATGTCGCTTGCGGCAGTTTGCTTTAATAATAAACACATTGCATAGGGGCTGCTCTGTCTTCATATAATTATCCATGAAGGATTTTTTTACTTGTTTTCAGCAACAACGCTTATGGTTTTGGCGAGAATTAGATCAAATAGAATAATGATTTTTCTTTTATTTATGCCGTCCGGCGGCTTGTTTGTAAAATAGGGTTGAAAATAGCCGGTTTTAAAACTATGCCCATCATAGCGGGCGCAGTAATGTTGTCCACTTAAACTTCTCAGTTTGGTTCAAGTAAGCAAGTCGTTTTGGTTGTTCAAAGTCCCAACGTTCGGGGCTTTAACCTCTTGATTATCTCCGGTATAAAAATCTTAAATCTCATATCCCACATCTCAAATCTAATTTTTAGTTTTGCGCCTCAATATTATTTTATGGCCAAAGCATCAGATGTTAAAAATGGAAATGTGCTTCGCTTTAATGGCGAGTTAGTGCAGGTAGAAGAATTTTTGCACCGGACACCAGGTAACTTGCGTGCATTTTACCAGGCCCGTATGCGTAACGTAAAATCGGGAAAATTGGTTGAATACCGCTTCCGCACTGACGAGGAGGTTGATATAGCCCGTGTTGAAACCAGCGATTATCAATATTTATATGAGGATGGCGATTCGTTAGTAGTAATGGATAACGCCACTTATGATCAGCATAACGTTCCCAAAGCTTTATTTGGCCCGGCGGTTAAGTTCTTAAAAGAGGGGATGAACGTTATAGTAGCCTTTGAAAGTGATGAGCCTATCATGGGCTCAATCCCCGGATCGGCCGAGCTGGAAATTACATATACCGAGCCTGCCGTTAAAGGCGACACCTCGAGCGGCGCTCAAAAGAACGCCACTGTAGAAACCGGCGCAGAGATTCGTGTGCCACTTTTTATTAACATTGGCGACAAGGTAAAAGTTGATACCGCTACCGGAACCTATGTAGAAAGAGTGAAAGGGTAGGCCCCCTCTGCCCCCTGAAGGGGGTACTTTTTGATTGGTACGTTTTGCTTCACATTTATTAAATATATTTAAACATCAAAGCCCGATTCGAAAGAACCGGGCTTTGATGTTTACGCCTTTTAAAAGTACCCCCTTCAGGGGGCAGAGGGGGCCTAAATATTAAACAACCCGTTCCTTTCCTGCTCCTGGTAATTTTGTACCGTTTCGATGGCGTTATCAACGACATCACTAAGGGCGGTTATAAAACTGCCTGGTTTGGCCATGCTCATAGCGTGTTTAATGGCGTCAATTTCTTTTGATACTACTTCGCAAGGCTTATTGGCGTCAACAGAGTAAATACCCTCTTTAAGCAGGGTCAATATGTTTTCTTCGGTACGGCCGCGAAGGTGTTTTTCTTGCCGCAGGATGATGTAATCAAACATTTCGGCTGCTATTTTGCCAACTTCGCGGATGTCGTCGTCGCGCCTGTCGCCGGTGCCGGCTATAATGCCAATTTTCAATGGCGAATCGATATGCCTTAAAAACTCCTTGATGCCGTTAAAGCCGTCCGGGTTGTGCGCAAAATCAATCATGAACCTAAAATCTTTAAACTCAAAGATGTTCATACGCCCCGGCGTTTGCGCTGCAGAAGGAATAAACGTCTCTAACGACATTTTGATATCCTCGGTCTTGAACCCCCATAGGAAGGTTGCCAACGTAGCCGCAAGTACATTCTCGATCATGAACGGTACCGTACCGCCAAAAGTTAAGGGGATAAGGATAGTGCGTTGTACGCGGATTTTCCAATCGCCTTTTTGGATGGTGATAAAGCCATTCTCGCAAACGGCAGCTATCCCGCCTTTGCGGCAATGCGCCTTGATGATAGGATTGTTTTCGTTACGGCTAAAATAGGCTATGTTGCAATCGGCCTTGTTGCCTAAACGAACGCAATACTCGTTATCGGCATTTAAAACGCCCCAGCCATCTTTTTTTACTGAATTTAATACAGTGCCTTTTACCCTTGCCAGGTCGTCGAGTGTATGAATATCGGCCAGGCCAAGATGATCTGCCTGGATATTGGTAATTACACCAATATCGCAAAAGCCAAATCCCAAACCCGAGCGCAGGATTCCGCCGCGGGCGGTTTCCAATACAGCAAAATCAACGGTAGGGTCTTTCAGGATAAACTCCGAACTTACCGGCCCGGTAGTATCTCCTTTAAGCATCATGGTGTTTTGCACATAAATACCATCAGATGTGGTAAAGCCTACCCGGTGCCCGTTATTTCTTACAATATGCGCTATCAGGCGGGTTGTGGTGGTTTTGCCATTGGTGCCGGTGATGGCAATAATAGGGATACGAGCCGACTTGCCCGGGGGATAAAGCATATCCAACACATGCCCTGCAACGTTGCGTGGCAGGCCCTCGCTTGGAGCAATGTGCATCCTGAAGCCAGGCGCGGCGTTAACCTCAAGTATTACACCGCCGTTTTCGGTAAGGGGCTCATGCAGGTTTTCGGCCATAATATCAATACCGCAAATATCAAGGCCTATTATTTTTGATATGCGTTCGCAAATAAAAACGTTTTGCGGGTGCACATGGTCGGTAACATCAACAGATGTGCCGCCTGTGCTTAAGTTGGCGGTCGACTTTACAAACACTTTTTCACCTTTGGCAGGCACGGTATCAAGTGTGTAACCCTTTTTTTCAAGCAGGTCCAAAGTATCCCGGTCAATAGAAATCAGTGTTAATACATTCTCGTGTCCGTATCCGCGGCGTGGGTCGGTATTTTCCTTGTCAATAAGTTGCTGTATGGTTAATACACCATCACCTGTTACATGAGCCGGATCGCGTAGGGCGGCGGCAACCATTTTGTTATCAATTACCAGCACCCGGAAATCATAGCCGGTAATAAAACGCTCCACAATAACCCTTCGCGATATTTTGGCGGCATGCTCATAGGCAGCAATAGCTTCTTCTTCTGTCCGGATATTGATAGAAATGCCCCTGCCATGGTTGCCATCCAGCGGCTTAAACACCAACGGAAAGCCCACTTTACGAATAACTTCGGCTACGCCGGCAACAGATGATATGGTCATGCCCTTAGCAACCGGGATGGCTTGCTCCTGTAGCATGCGCTTGGTTTCATCCTTATTGCTGGCAATATCAACGGCTATACAGCTGGTTTTCTCGGTCATGGTAGCGCGGAAACGTACCTGGTTTTTGCCATAGCCCAACTGTACCAATGATTGATTGTTGAGCCTGATCCATGGGATATCCCTTGCAATGGCCTCTTCTACAATTGATCCTGTGCTTGGCCCTAAACGGGTGTTTTCACGAATTTCGCGCATCTCCTGTATATCGGCCTCCAGGTTGTAGTCTTCGCCTTTTATCAAGGCTTCGGCAATCCGCACGGCAGATTCTGCCGCAAAGGCGCCAACCTTTTCTTCAATATAAGCAAACACCACGTTGTAAACGCCTTTTGTTTTAGTTTCACGCGTACGGCCAAAGCCGGTGTCCATGCCGGCAAGGGTTTGTATTTCAAGCGCTATGTGCTCAATAACGTGTCCCATCCAGGTGCCGGCAATAACCCGCTGAAAAAAGCCGCCTGGTACTCCGGGCGAACAGCGGTGCGAATATAACGAGGGAAGCAGTTTTTCTAAACGCTCATAAAAGCCATCAATTTCGTTAGTTGGCCTGTGTTCCATTTCCTGCAGGTCAAGCCGCATCTGTATTAATTTTTTGCGGTTTATGCTCCAGATGTTCGGGCCGCGCAACACTTGTATATTCTCAATCTTCATAGGCTTGCTTCAAAATTCTTTAAGGGCTTAATTTCTTTAAAACTATAAAACTTAACACTGTAAATAAAACTTTTAAAGGTAAAAAGGCATTATTTGTTCATAACAGACTGTGTTTTTGGTTCATTTTATCGTAATTTGTGGTTTTATTAGTTGATTGGGTTGGATTAGGTTGATTGAGAGAATGGTTGCTTTTGTTTTTGGGCAAACTAAACTAATCAACCTAATCCAAGCCAATCAACCCAAAACTTAAAAGAAATGATTGTCCCGAAAGGAAAACTAATAATTATAGGCGGTGCGGTTGATATGGGGAGCAACGTAACCATACAGGAACACATTTTGCAGCCTGACTATATTAAATTTTTTGAACAGGGCATTTTAAAGCGGATTATTACCGAATCGGCTAAGCACCATGGCTCGTTAGTTGAGGTTATTACCACTGCGTCGCAGATTCCGGAGCTGGTGGGCGAAGAGTATATTAAAGCGTTTGGGCAGCTTAATGTTACCCACGTTAACGTGTTGCATATTAAAAGCCGCGAGGACGCAGCAAAAAAAGAGTATTTAGACCGCATCCGCAAAGCAGACGTGGTTATGTTTAGCGGCGGTGACCAATTAAGGCTGACCGCTATTTTTGGCGGAACGGAGTTTTTACAGATCCTGAAAAAGAGATATCTGCATGAAAACTTTGTGATAGCAGGCACATCGGCAGGGGCTGCAGCGGCATCAACGCATATGATTTACCGAGGCCAAAGTAACGAGGCGCTTATTAAAGGCGAGGTGCAGATAACTGCCGGATTGGGTTTTGTGGACTCTGTAATTGTAGATACCCATTTTGTACAACGCGGCCGCATAGGTAGGTTAATGTACGCCGTAGCAACCAATCCCGGCATTTTGGGTATTGGCCTGGGCGAAGACGCCGGTTTGCTGATAACCGAAGGCAACATCATGGAAGCCATTGGTTCGGGCTTAATTATTTTGGTGGATGGCAGGAATATTGTAGCTACCAATATTTATGATGTCGAAATTGGCTCGCCGGTTTCTATTGAAAATTTAAAAGTGCATGTGATGTCTATATATGATAAATACGATTTGGCACAACACCGCTTAATGATTAAAAAGACAGTTAAGGTGGAAGAGGGTATGTTTATACACGCGCCCGACAGCGACCTTTTGCAATAAGAGCCTCACCCAATCCCTCTCCAAAAAAAGAGAGCTTTAGCCAGGCTGTTTTTTAATAAACCTATCCCAAAGCGTTTATTTTACACTAAATTTTTGAATCATCTAAATTATTCAAAATGAAGATTATTATCCATGGCGGTTTCTTTAGCGAATCGCAAACTAACCAGGAAGTAAAACAAGCCAAACAACAGGCTTTAAAAGATATTGTGCAGGCGGGTCATAAATACCTGTTAAGCCATACCGCGCTGGAAACCGTTGTTTACACCGTTAGGCTGCTGGAAGATTGCGACCTGTTTAATGCCGGTACCGGTTCGCAAATACAAAGTGATGGCAAAATTCGCCTGAGTGCTTCATTAATGGATGGTAAAACGCAAAAGTTTTCTGGTGTTATTAATATCGAGGATGTGAAAAACCCAATATGCATAGCCGAAAAGCTAATGGCTTATGACGACCGTGTTTTAAGCGGCAAAGGCGCAAAAGATTTTGCTACAGAAAATGGTATAGCCTATTACAACCCCGAAACCCCGCAACGCAGGCATGAATACGAAAAAAAACTGAGTGACTCGATTAGGTTAGGCACCGTTGGCTGTGTGGCGCTTGATCTTTATGGCAACCTGGCCGCTGCCACATCAACAGGCGGCAAAGGCTTCGAAATCCCGGGCCGGGTAAGTGATTCGGCAACTACCGCCGGTAATTATGCCAATGGTTTTGCAGCGGTATCCTGTACGGGCGTTGGCGAAGACATTGTAAGTGGTTCGGTAGCGACAAAAATTGTCACCCGGGTTACTGATGGTTTGCCAATTTCGGTTGCTGCCGGGAAAACGTTAGACGAAATGAAACCCTACGACGGCTTTGCCGGCATTATCGGTATTTCGGCCGATGGCCATATTTACCATGCCGATACCCATCCCTATATGGTTTGGGCGCTGCATGACGATGATGTAGAGGTTTTTGATTAACGATCAGTTTACTTTTATACTTCGACCGAAGTATCCTCTCCAAAATGAATAATATTACCGTTGTTATCCAGGATGCTAAACTGGCGCCTTTTCCAGGGCATGTTTTTGAGTTTGCCATTGGGGTGCACTACGCCTTGAGGCGTGTATTCGGCGTATAGCTTATCAACCTCGGTTACGTTGATGTAGCAGCCGGTATTTTTAGGAAGTTCGGGGTCGTCAGTAGGCCAAAGGTGAATGGTGATTTCGTCCCGGTTAAAAATAACATATCCATCCCAATTAGCCACTAATTCAAAGTTTAGCTTTTCGGTATAAAATTGTATGGTTTCTGCTGCATTCAATGATGCCAGGATGGGGATGGCTTTTTGTAACATGGCTTAAAAATTGGCTTAATTCAGGGATAAACCCAAATATACCTCAAAAACTTTTACATGTAACAACTTTGTTAAGGCGTGGCCGCGGTTTTTTGTTGATTAATAAATAGGTTTGTTATTAACTGATCTTATTAATTATTAACTATGAAACTAAAACTACTTTTTTCATGCCTGCTTTCTGCGGGCATAGGCGCACAGTTGTTCGCACAGGAAACCGTTGATCCGGCCATGGTTCAAAAAATTCGCGAAGAAGGCCTTAACCATTCTAAAGTGATGGAAACCGCCTTTTACTTAACCGATGTATCCGGCCCACGTTTGGCAGGGTCGCCGGGTTTAAAACGCGCTCAGAACTGGGCAGTTGAACAGTTGAAAACCTGGGGCATAGCCAATGCCAAGCTGGAATCGTGGGGTAAATTTGGCAAGGGTTGGGAAGTTCAAAAAAACTACGCGGCCATTACCGTGCCATACTATCATGCCATTATAGCTATCCCTAAAGCATGGACCCCAGGTACAGGTGGCTTGATAAAAGGCGACGTAATGGTAGTAAAAGCCGATTCGGCCGCCGACCTGGAAAGGTACAAAGGTAAGCTGGCCGGTAAAATTGTAATATTTGATACCAAACCACTCACCGAACGGACATTTAAATCAGATGCAGCCCGTTACACCGAGGAGGAGCTTGATAAGATGGAAAAGGCCACCATGGCCCCTGCCCGCCAGCGTACTGCATTTGATCCAAACTCGCCGCAGTTTGCAGCAATGCGTAAACTGCGTGCGTTCAGAACTTCGTTAGGTGCATTTTTGCAGGCCGAGAAAGTCGCCCTTGTACTAAGCCAGGCCCGGGGCACAGATGGTACCGTATTTACCACCAACGGCGCATCATATGCTGATACCGCAAAGGCCGTTGCGCCTGAACTGGAAACCAGCAGCGAAGATTTTCAACGTATTTTACGCCTCGTAAATGCAGGCAAACCAGTACAGCTTGAAGTAGATATTAAAACCCAGTTTTTTACCGATGACCTGCAAGGCTATGACGTGGTTGGTGAAATACCGGGTACCGACAAAAAATTAAAAGACCAGGTGGTAATGATAGGTGGTCACCTTGATTCGTGGCATGCCGCTACCGGCGCAACTGATAACGCTGCCGGCAGCGCGGTAATGCTGGAGGCTATGCGTATACTGAAAGCTATTGGCTTTAAACCAAAACGCACCATCCGTATAGCATTATGGAGTTCGGAAGAACAGGGACTGTTTGGTTCACGGGGTTATGTTCTTAACCATTTTGGCGATCCTAAAACTATGGAATTGAAACCTGAGCAGGCCAAGCTATCGGCTTATTATAACCTTGACAATGGTACCGGTAAAATAAGAGGTATCTATTTACAAGGCGACTCTGCTGCCGGTCCGATATTTAAATCATACCTGGAGCCGTTTAAAGACCTTGGCGCCACTACGGTTACCATTAGCAATACAGGCGGTACAGATCATCAGTCTTTTGATGCGGTTGGCATTCCGGGCTTTCAGTTTATACAAGATGCTATTGACTATGGTTCGCGTACTCACCACAGTAACCAGGATACCTATGATCGCCTGATTGAAGATGATTTGAAACAGGCTGCAACCATCATAGCATCGTTTGTGTACAACACCAGCCAACGGGCAGAAATGATACCACGTAAAGAATTGCCTAAGCCACAACCGGCGCGGGGATTTTAATTGATCGAATTATATCAAACAGCATAAAAAAGCGATGGGTTATCTCATCGCTTTTTTATTGCTTTATCCGTTTATCAAACGTAAAGGGCTCTGTTTTAATTAGCAGGATAGCTTTAAAGTCGTCGTGTTTTGGGTTGATGAGGTAGTTTATTTCTTCTTCAATTATCGAGGATGGTACAGCTAATATGGCCGAGCGTTTTTCGTTGATCCAGTTTTCGCCCAATTGCTGGGTATACAACATTTGGTCATATTCCTGCCAGTTAAGTTGTAAATCTTCCTTTTTTATATTGAGTATGGTTAACTCATCCGGAACTGCAATTGTCATCACGTTGAAAACAAGGGTAAGCCCTGCCTGGCTTCGGTGAACAACATTCTCGAGGCAGGCAAGCGAGCGGGACGATGCGGTATATATCATTTCCAAATCATTAGGATTCCACCGGGCCGCCCTGCCCGAGGCGGCAAGTTTGTGCGCATATTTTTGGAGGGCAATACGATAAACCAGCATCTTAAGCCAAATCGCCAAATTGTAAGCGGATAAGCTCTTCTTCGATAAGTTGGATGCCGGTAATAGTATCCATCATATCAAAAGGCAACCTGTTACCAAGCCCATAAGCCGGAGTAGTAAGCCATTGATGAAAAGCCCGGCCAGATCCAAATATTTCAATGCCGGTATCAAATAGCGCAAATGATTTAAGCAGCTTTTCGCTTAGGGAGGCGTCCAGTTTTAAATCCTTGTTAACATGGTTTTGGATAGTTTTAACTGTGGTTTTAAATGTTTCCTGGAATTCGTCCTGTGTAAAACCCGATAATGCCAAAAAATCAAGGGCGGTTTTTGCTTCCAGGCCTTTTTTTGAGGTATTGAGCAAGCTGATCGCATCTGTATACTTTGGCTGGCGGATATAGGCCCCTTCAAAGTCATTTACAACGCTTACCATTTCGGTGTCCTTATAAATTACAGGAGTTTTCTGTTTGCCTGTTTGTAGTTTCTCTTTTGCCATCGTTTTACTATCCAAACCCAAATATAGAAAATTTTCCAAAAACAAAAGAATTTTTTCCTGTTAATTTAATTCGATCTTTTGGTGCTGGTAAGGTATTTCAACATGGTTAAAACCTTTGTCTTTTAACTTGCTGCTAAAATGTTTTTGAACTTCATATTCGCCGTGAACAAGGAATACCTCTTTTATTTTCGCCGGATCCTGGCAGGCCAAAAAGTGCAGCAAGTCGTCATAATCGCCATGGGCGCTCATTGATCTTATCGAGCGTACTTCGGCATTTACAGGGTACATTTCACCAAAAATGCGTACCTCATGATCGCCGGCAAGCAGGTGTCCGCCAAGAGAGCTTGGTTCGCAGTAGCCTACCATCAAAATGGTGTTTTTATTATTGTTGATGTTGTTTTTAATATGGTGCTTAACGCGCCCGGCCTCGGCCATACCCGATGAGGAGATGATAACGCACGGTCGCGGGTCATCGTTCAGCGCCTTTGACTCTTCGGTTGACTGGATAAAACGCAGGCCCTTAAAACCGAAAGGATTGGCATCAACTTTTAATACGGCTTTAACCTGTTTATTATACACTTCGGGGTGGTGCATTAAAACCTCGGTAGCTTTTTCTGATAGGGGGCTATCTACATAATAGTGCAAATCGGGCAATGAGTCTTTTAACTCCAGGGCGTTTAACGCGTAGAGTAGTTCCTGCGTGCGGCCAACGCTAAAAGCCGGTATTATAACTTTGCCGCCTTTAACCTCGCAGGTTTGTTTAATAATTTCCAGTAAAGTTTCCTCAATCGGGCCCTGGTCCTTGTGTAACGAATCGCCATAGGTAGATTCAAGTAAAATATAATCGGCCTGGTCAAACGGTTGCGGATCGTTCAGCAGCATATCATCATAACGGCCAACATCGCCGCTGAAGGTAATGTTGGTAACTTTGCCATCCTCGGTAATTGCCAAGTGCACCGCCGCACTGCCCAAAATATGCCCGGCATCGGTAAGCTTTAGTTTTATCTGTGGTGTAATCTCAAACTCTTCGTTGTATTCAACAAGTTTAAAAAGCCTTAGTGCATCCATGGCCTCTTTATCTGTATAAAGCGGCTCAAGCAGGGGTAAGCCTTTGCGTGCGCGGTGCTTGTTGCTATACTCGGCATCCTGCATCTGGATATGTGCCGAATCCATCAGGAGGATGCGGGCAAGATCCATAGTGGCGGGGGTGCAGTAAATAGGGCCGTTGTAACCTTCGGCAACCAGCCGGGGTATTAATCCGCAATGATCAATGTGCGCATGCGATAATACCATATAATCAACCTTTTTCGGATTAAACCCGAAATGCTCGTTCAGGTTGTCGGATTGATCGCCCATGCCCTGGAACATGCCGCAATCTAGCAATATGGAGGTGTCATCTTTTAGGCGGATAAGATGTTTGCTGCCGGTAACGTTACGTGCAGCGCCATGAAAGGTTATATTCATTTATAATTGGGTATAAAGTAACATAACGAAGATGAGGATTTAATGTTTAATAAAACAAAACTAAGCCTTTAGTTGTTATTTTGATTTATAGTTTCTAACTTAGATTAACCAATTGGATAGCCGGTGTAATTTAAAAAAACATTGGCATTTTTTACACAACGCACATGGAAATTAAAGAATTAACCCGCGCCGAAGAACAACTAATGCAGGTATTATGGCAGCTTGAAAAAGCATACGTAAAAGATGTTATTGATATGCTGCCCGAGCCAAAGCCGGCTTACAATACGGTATCAACCATTATCCGGATACTGGAAACAAAGGGTTTTGTGGGGCACACCGCATTTGGTAAAAGCCACCAGTACCATCCCATAGTAAGTAAAGACCAATACCAGGATTTTGCATCGGATAAATTACTGAGCGGATATTTTGATAATTCGGTTAACCGGATGCTTTCCTTTTTTGTAAAGAAAGAGAAAATTGATCTTAAAGAGGCTGATGAGATCATGAAACTGATTGAAAAACTTAAAGACAAATAGTTATGAGCTGGTGGCAATATTTATTACTGGTAAACATTTACCTGGTTTTATTTTATGCGTTTTATGTTTTGTTGCTGCGTAAAGAAACTTTTTTTCAATTAAACAGGATTTATCTTGTCACGGCCGCTCTTCTTTCATTTTTTATACCCGTTATACAGGCCGATTGGGTTCAAAATCTTTTTATAACCCAGCAGGTAAAATACACCATTTATAGCCTCCCAGCTATTCAATACCAGCTTAATGCAACGGAAACCAGCCACATTAAAATGGGCGAAATATTGGCCTCGCTGTATTTATTGGGTATTTTGATTTTATCGGCAAAGCTTACCCTGCAGCTGTTTAAACTGCGCCGGGTTATGCGGATGCCCAAAGCTGAGGTTCCCTATTCTTTTTTTAAAACGGTAAAGCTAAGCGAAGATGGCCCGGATAACGCTGTTATTGAAGCGCATGAACAAGTACACGCGCAGCAATGGCATTCGGCCGATGTGCTGCTTGTAGAAATGGTAATGATCATTAACTGGTTTAACCCGGTTGTTTATCTTTATCGTATTGCAATTAAACACATTCACGAATACATTGCCGACAGGCAAGCTGTACAGGCCGGCACCAGCAAAGCCGAATACGCTTTGTTACTATTAAGCCAAACGTTTAACACGCCAACCCACCGGCTGGTGAACCCCTTTTTTAACCATAGTTTATTAAAACAACGCATTGTGATGCTGCAAAAAAACAAATCTCAGCGCATCAGGCTTATTAAATATGGTTTATCTGCACCGCTGTTCATTTTAATGTTGATCCTGTCATCTGCTACCATCAATAATAGCCAGGCCGTTACGGCTATTAACAGTAAAGCACAGGAAATTTTTATTACCCCGGCCGCACAGGTTGATCTATCAACCGTGATTAGCGAAAGCGAACCGATAAAAGGCGCAGAAATCAAAAACCTGGCCGATACTACAGGTGATGCTGTGTTTTCATCGGTAGAAACATTACCCGAGTTTCCGGGAGGTATTGGGGCTTTTGGTAAATTTATAGCATCAACTATCCGGTATCCTGCAACAGCCAGGGAGCAGCACATCCAGGGAAGAGCAATTTGTACCTTTATTGTCGAAAAAGACGGTAGTCTGTCAAACATCAGGGTGCAGCGCAACGTAAGCCCCGAAATTGATGAGGAGGCGATAAGGGTTTTAAAGCTTTCGCCAACCTGGAAAGCGGGAATTCAAAATCACCATAAAGTACGTACACGATTTTCTGTACCTATAGCTTTTACGTTAGATAAGGGCGATAAAACAGCAGACGCAGGCCAGCAAGGCGATCCGCCACCTGTAGTTGAGCAATTACCGCCAAATTCAACCAATAGCGTGTTTGCTTCTGTTGAGCACTTGCCCGAATTTCCTGGTGGGGTTGAGGCATTTGTCAAATTCCTGGGATCAAATATACGTTACCCTAAAGATGCCCGCGAAAAAGGAATACAAGGCCGGGTGATAATTACATTTGTGGTTGAAAAAGACGGCTCGCTGTCGGGCAACAAAATTGTCAGGGGAGTAAGCCGAGATATTGATGCTGAAGCACTCAGAGTGCTGGCAATGTCGCCCAATTGGTCGCCTGGTACGCAAAAGGGTAAAGCTGTGCGCGTGCAATACTCCGTCCCTATTAGCTTTAAACTGGCTGATGATAGCAAGCCTGCCAAAGCCACAGAAAACAAAACAGGGAAAGTAACACCATCAAAAGATAATACCCCATCCTACACAGGGGTTGTAACCCAACAAGATACATTTAAAGGACGTGTTGCAGGCAATGCTGACCAAAAGGGTTATTTCACGATGAGAAGAGATAGCAAGACCAACGAGCCGCTTTATTTGCTTGATGGTAAAGAGATAGCCGCTGCCGGTGTAAAAAACATCGCTGTAAACTGCATTCAAAGTATTGATGTACTAAAAGACCGATCCGCCATCGACATATATGGCGAGAAAGGCATCAATGGCGTTGTAAAAATTACTACGAAGAAGTAGATGTTTTTCGATGTGCAGATGTGCAGATGATAAAAGGGGATGATGATTTGATCAGCAAATCATCATCCCTTTTTCTTATTTATAGTAACATACCCCGTTCAATCAATCATCTGCACATCTGAAATTTGCATATCTGCACATTTGAGATCTACTTCGTATACCTGTTAATAATATCCACAATCACTTTATTTTTTTGTAATTGAGGCAGGTAATCAAATAAAATATAGTGCTTTTCCGGATCGCTTGTGAGGGCCATTTCCAGGTGGTTTAGTGCTTCGTTGTATTCGCCTTTGGCAAACAGATAGGCAACCATCCTGTAGTACAGCTCTGCTGCTTCGGGGTTGTTTTTTATGGCTTGTGATATAATTTCAATAGCGCCAACCAAACGTTGCTGCTCATACAATATAGACGAGTAATCCAGCCAGGCATCAATATCCAGCGGGTTTAGCTCAACCACCTTTTCATAAGCCTGTTCGGCCTCGGTCATGTGGCCCAGTTTGTACTCGGCATCGGCAATAGCAAACCAGTAGTCGGCATTGGCAATATCCAAATCAAGGGCTTTTTTGTAAAAATGAAGCGCCTCAAAATAGCGTTCCTCAAAATCAAGTGTAACCCCGATACCAAACCAGGCATCTGCCAGTTTTGGATCCATTTTTACCGATTTTTTATAGAATGCACGGGCGTCATCCATCTGCTCCAGCTTTTCGTAGCATTCGCCTATGGCGCAATAAGTATCGGCATTGGGCTGCTCGTACTCAAAGGTGTGGCGGTACACTTCAATAGCTTCGGCATATTTTTCCAGGTTAACCAGGGCATTACCCTTGTTAAAGTAGGCCGATGCAAAGCTATCCTTAATCAGGATGGCATAGTCATACGCATCAATAGCTTTTTCAAACAAGCTCAATTTGGTATAGGCATTGCCCAGGTTGTACCATGCGGCGTAGCTATAAGGCTCGTTATCGATGTATTGCTGGTAAAACTGTACGCTTTCCTGCTGGTTGTCCATTACATCGTAGCAAAAAGCCAGTTCGTAAAGGGCATCCTGATTTTCCATATTTTGCTTAAGGCACAGCTTAAGATAACTTATGGCGGTATCATAATCGCCCATGTTTTGGTAAACGTAAGCTATATGCAGCAGTATTTCGTCGGTTTCCTCGGCCAGGCCAAGTGCTTTTTCGTAATTTTCCAGGGCCTCGCTAAAACGCTCCATACTCTCGTACAGGTTGCCGCGAATGATGTAAATATCGGCATCTGAGGCCTCCAGCATGGCTGCTTTTTCAAGCGCTGCAAAAGCTTCGGGTACCTTATTGCCTACTACCAGTAACTGGGCCTGTTTAATTAAAAATACCGCTGCAAATGGGTGCTGATTGCGCGCATACTCTGCTACCTGTAGCGCCCTGGCCGGATCATTCTTTTCGATGTAATAGTCGATAATGTTCTCAAACGCCTGGGCATCAAAAAAGTACTGGTCTTGATTTCGAATCATTTCCTCGTACCGCTCTACCGAAAATTTGGGATCTTCAGTAAAACCAAATTCAAATTCTTCTTCCATTCAATTTTGTTTGCAGAACATCCGCTTTAGGTTAACAATTGTAATTGTCTTGTAAAGACTTATTGAAAGTCAAAATACAAATAAGTAAGCAACCAATTTGCAAATAAGTTTTCAACATTCAAACATTGTTAACAACCGTTAATTACAAAGTATTGATAATTAACAGTAATCATTAAAAACCCGCAATTCAAAAAATTGCTTCAAAGATTTCTACCTTTGGCAAAAGTAACAATTATGGGCCTTGATATAACAGACATTCTAAAACGTTTACATATAAACGATGTAAATGATGCTTTTAGTACAGGCAGCAACTGGGGCAGCAGCGCCGGTGCAGCAATAAAAAATATTACATCGCCGGTTGACGGCCAAAAAATAGCGTCGGTTAAATTTGCTACCGAAGCCGATTATAATCAGGTAGTTGAGCAGGCCGCTGCGGCGTTTAAAACCTGGCGTACAACGCCGGCCCCTAAACGAGGCGAGATTGTACGCCAGATAGGTGAGGCCCTGCGTGCCAATAAACAAGACCTTGGTGCCCTGGTATCCTATGAGATGGGTAAAAGCCTGCAGGAGGGCCTGGGCGAAGTGCAGGAAATGATTGACATTGCCGATTTTGCAGTTGGCCTGAGCCGCCAGCTGTACGGACTAACCATGCACAGCGAAAGGCCAGAACACCGCATGTATGAGCAATACCACCCGCTGGGTATTGTAGGTATTATATCGGCCTTTAATTTCCCGGTAGCCGTTTGGAGCTGGAACTCGTTGTTGGCCATGGTTTGTGGCGATGTAAGCATTTGGAAACCATCCGAAAAAACACCTTTAACGGCCATTGCCTGCCAGCACATAGCGCAGGAGGTTTTAAAGAGGAATAACATAGCCGACGGTGTATTGAATTTAATTAACGGCGACCGTAACATTGGCGAACTGATGGCCAATGATACCCGGATACCGCTGGTATCGGCCACGGGATCAACCCGTATGGGTAAGGCTGTTGGCGCGGCTGTTGGCGCACGACTGGGCAAAAGCCTGCTGGAACTTGGCGGTAACAACTCCATCATTATCTCCGAAAATGCCGACCTGGATATGTCGTTAATTGGCGCCGTATTTGGCGCGGTGGGCACAGCCGGGCAGCGTTGTACCAGTACACGCCGACTCATTATTCACGAAAGTGTTTACGATACCTTTAAACAAAAACTGGTAAGCGCCTATGGCCAGATACGTATAGGCAACCCGTTAGATGAGCATAACCACATGGGGCCGCTTATTGATACCGACGCTGTTACCCTTTATCTTAATTCGATTGAGAAATGCAAAGCCGAAGGCGGAAACTTTGTGGTAGAAGGCGGCAAGCTGGAGGGCGATGCCTATGCTTCGGGCTGTTACGTAAAACCTTGTATTGCCGAGGTAGAAAATCACTACAAAATTGTACAGCACGAAACCTTCGCCCCAATACTATACCTGATTAAATATTCAACCATCGAAGAGGCTGTTGAGCTGCAAAATGGGGTGCCACAGGGCTTATCATCGGCCATTATGACCAATAATTTACGCGAGGCAGAACAATTTTTATCCTATGCTGGTTCTGACTGTGGAATTGCCAACGTAAACATTGGTACATCGGGGGCCGAAATAGGCGGTGCCTTTGGCGGCGAAAAAGAAACCGGCGGCGGCCGCGAATCGGGATCTGATGCATGGAAAGTTTACATGAGGAGGCAAACCAATACTATTAATTATTCAAAAACGTTGCCTTTAGCCCAGGGGATCAAATTCGACCTCTAATTTTTTTATTTTCTAATACTTGTACATGTTCAATTTTCGTCCATTTATTTTAAGCAGCCTTTTATTTTCGTCACTAACAATAACCGTATCGGCCCAGGAGGCCGTGAAAAAGCCCGAGCCCGAACCACCAAAGTTCTGGCACCTGATGGATCTTAAAACTGAGGGTTACTTTGGCATCAGCTTAAAACAAGCTTACCTTTTTGTAAAAGGCAAGCAAAGTAAAACAGTAGTGGTAGCCACATTGGATAGTGGTATTGACACCTTGCAGAAAGACCTGAAAAGTATTTTATGGGTAAATAAAAAGGAAATTCCGGGCAATGGCATTGATGACGACCATAATGGTTATGTGGATGATATACATGGCTGGAATTTTTTGGGCGGCGCCGGAGGCAAAGCCGATTTTAACGAAACTACCGAGGAGGTGCGCGAGTATAATAAGCTGAAAGGAAAGTACGCAAATGTTACCGATAGCACCGCTACCAACAAAAAAGAATTTGCTTATTGGCAGCGCGTTAAAACTATTTATGATACAACACTGAACAAGGCAACTACCGAAACCACGCAACTGCAGCCTATCATGAACGCGCTGATGGCAACCAGCGGGTATATTAAACAAGCGCTTAAAATAGGGGCAAGCGGCACTTTTAGGGAAACGGATTTAGTGAACCTGAAAACCGCCAACGATACGTTGAGCCAGAGTAAATATGTTTGGACAACCATATTTTCACAGGAAGGCGGCAATAAAACCAATGCCGAAATTATTAAAGATTTGAGCGAATACCTTGCCAAACTGAACAATGACCTAGCGCCCGATCTGGAAGCCCGTAAAAGAATTATTGGCGACAATGTAGATACCATGGACCATAAGCCTTACGGTAATAACCTGTTAAAATTTGCCGATGCATCGCACGGTACGGGCGTGGCCGGGCTTATTGGCGCGGTACGTAATAACGGTTACGGAATTAATGGCGTAGCCGACAATGTGCGCATTATGGCCGTTAAAACCGTGCCTAATGGCGACGAGTATGATAAAGATGTTGCCAACGCCATCCGCTACGCGGTTGATAATGGGGCCAAAATCATTAACATGAGCTTTGGAAAGAAATTATCACCTCATAAGCAATGGGTTGATGACGCGTTTAAGTATGCCGCTTCAAAAGAAGTGCTGTTGGTACTGGCTGCCGGAAATGATAACGACGATATGGATAAGAATCCCGATTATCCGAATGATTTATTTGCCGATGGATCATCAACAGATGCAGATAACCTGATCAACGTAGGCGCTTCATCAGCAAAATTGGGCGATCACCTGGCCGGCGACTTTAGCAACTACGGCAAAAAGATGGTGGATGTTTTTGCCCCGGGGGTAAAGGTTACCACTGTTGATACCGATGCGGAGTTTAACACCGAGGATGGCACCAGCTTTTCGGCACCTATAACATCAGGTATAGCGGCTCTTTTATTAGAGTATTATCCCAATCTGAGCGCCAAACAGCTAAAACAGGTGATCCTGGCATCGGCCACGCCGCTTACCGGTACTATGGTTTATAAGCCCGGTAGCAAAACAGATAAGGTTGATTTTACAACTCTAAGCAAAACCGGCGGCATTGTAAACGCCTATAAAGCATTGCAAATAGCAGCAACTTTGCAGGGCGAGAGGAAATAGTGATTTGTTAAAGGTGCAATGAAAATTATAGGCGATAAAAGTTTATTTGCATACCAATGGGAACTTGTAGATCATGGCAAAAACGATTATTGGGGAAATTTTTGTTTTTGGATAGGGGACGTTCAAGTTGGTATTTATGAAGAATTTACGACACTGTCTATTTCTTTATCCTATCTGAAAGATTTTCTAAAGGAATCGGGAAACCGTATCTATTTCAGATCTGAAATAATACCAAAGGATGAGCTATTTTATGACGTATATGAAAAGTATTTCGACGATGATTATAAAGGAAATACGAGTGCGTCTTACGGTTATTTTAGAGATGTATTTTGGTTGGATAAAGTCGGGGAAGACAGCATAAGGGATAAGATAGGACTCATACTACTCAATGAACCTATTGAAAACCGCCAACGATTTATATGGAAAAGTTATAAAACAAATCAAATTGAAGAGGCTTTTATACCTACGAATTATTTTGAATTCGTTTCCCGGCAATTTATAGAGGCACTGTCTGTTGAAATTGATTCTATGGAGTAATCTACCTATCGAATATGTCTCCACAGGCGATGAGTCGATAGAAAAGTTGGCTATGGTGCCGACACATCCAATGAATACAGAAATGACAAAATAAACTATGTCATCGCGAGGTACGAAGCAATCGCGAACTATGTAAATCCGCTATGCATACGACGAGATTGCCACGCTATCGCTCGCAATGACATAATATTCTTGTCGCGGCTGGTTTCTACCGAGACACTCCACGCTATTTACTTTCGGAGATCCCTCGTCCGAAAATCTTCGCCCGCTAAAAACTACTTTTTCTTATCGGCATTAATGGGTTTTACCACATTGGCTTTGCCCGATTGATAATCAGATGGCGCTTTTTTACCGCCCTCGGCGGCAGGTTTCTTTTTTTCTTTTACGGCTTGTCTGTCCTTGCTCATGATGATTCTGTTTTATAGATGTTAATATTAGGCCAGCAAACTTGGCAGCCTGGTTTAATTTGTATTGGAAATGGTACTTAGCCGGGAGTTTCTTTTGCCCCGCCATTAAAGGAAGAAAAGGAATTGCTTTATTTTTTAAAACGCTTATCTTTGAATCGAATTACTAAAGCAATTAATTAAAGGTACTTGTTTTAAGTAATATAAAACGTTACAGCAGATTTTAAATATCAAAAAACTGTATAAATGTTTAACTTTGAAACGGTTTTTAACATACGTACGATAATATAATTATAACACAACAATAGCTACAACAATGAAAAGCTTCATTCCTACAACTACTTATGCAGTTTTAAATTATGTAATTGCCCTTTTACTAATTTCGACACTGTGGACATTTGATACCTTGCACATTGGTGGCGCGGCTTTATTTTTACCATTAATTATAGGATGGTTGCAATTGATCATGGCTATTTTTGCCAATAACAAACTGGGCTTTTTAAAAGTATTCCCGATGAGCATGCATAATGTAAACGATGTAATTATGGGTTCGTTTTTAATGTGCTCGCCTTGGGTGTATGATTTTCATTCAACTATCTGGATTCCGCAGGTACTTTTTGGTGGCGCGTTATTTATCATGGGCATCTTTACCCAAGGTTCGCCATTGATTAATAAAGAACATACATTGCAACAAGGAGGTATCACTTCAACCGATTCATTGTAATTTCGGGCTGCATAGATTATGAAATAATAAAAAAGGGGCGCAATTTGCGCCCCTTTTTTATTCAGGAGCTTTTTGTTCCTGTGCTTGTTCCCTTTCGCGCAGGTTGCGCATAATCTTGGTATATCCGCGATGCCGGTTCTGATCGTCATGCAGCGGAAATACCAGCCCGCTGCCCCAAAAACGGGTGCCATCTTTACGCATATGATAGCGTTCGTCGATAGCGCGGCCTTCTTTCAGGGCAGTTTTTAACTCCTGCTCCGGCACACCGGCTGCAACATCTTCAGGCGTAAAAAACACATCGGCACATTTGCCTAAAATCTCATGCTCTTTATAACCCAACACCTTTTCGGCGCCGGTATTCCAGCTGTTGATGTCGCCATTGGTATCGGTAGTAATTACCGCGTAATCTTCCAGGCTTTCCAATACCTGCCTGAAAAAATCTTCGCTCATCCTGAAATAGCGGTCGTCAAATAATTCGTCCTGGGTGATGGTATCATCAATAGTATGATATTCAATAAAAATATTGCTGCTATCTACACCGCAGGCCAATTGCATCGGTTCGCGTGTAATTTTATAAAAGGTTTCGTAACCATCTGGCAGGTTGCTTAACGCCGGTTTTTGTTTTACCGGCATCATGGTAATGGTAACGGCTTCGTCGGTAGCTGGCTGTTAATATTTACTAAAAGATAACTGTATCCTTTTTCTATCAGGTTGCCAAGCAGCTCAGGGGTTAATGGAACGCGCATTTTTGTTAAGGTTAAAACTGTTCGCTTTCCCTCGCAAAAATGAAACCATTTGTGATTTATAGGCGACAGAAGTGTTTTATATGTAAATAAAGTATTTAAAACACTTCGTTAAGCCCTAAAAAAAAGCCATTGGAACCATAGCTGCCGCGGGCGTAATCAAAACACATGTTTGATCGGGTGTATTTATTAAACAGCAACCTTAATCCAAAACCTGCGCCGGGCTCCCAATACCTGAATAATTTGATATCCCGCTGGTTATTGGCCGATTCGATATTTACAAAAGTAACACCGCTTAAAAGCTTATTTTTAGTTAGCGGGAACCGGTATTCGGCTTCGTTATAAACAAAGGAGGGCCCCTTAAACCGCCCTATTATGAAAGCCCGGCCAATGCGGCCATAAGCATCGCTTGCGGTGCCGGGTAATTCAAGGTAAGGTAGCGATCCGCTCAGGAGGTAGTTGGCCCAGTGCCAAAAGGCCAGCACGTTTTCGGGGTCGGTATCGCTCAGGCTCCAGTATTTCCTGAATTCGGCTTTTAGCTGCACTGCGTTATGGTTGCTGCCCAGCCAGCCCTGGTTTGTACGCAAAATCACATCGGCGTAAATACCTTTAAATGCCCGGTTGGGCTGGTCGCGGCTGTTGTACTGAAAATTTAGCAGGATGCCGTTTGCATTGTATCTAAAAGGATAATAGCCCTTGCGGATACTATACCTGTAGTTGTGTGTTTCTTCAACCGGGATGTTTTTGCGGTTGTCGTCAATGTTGTTATAAAAATTAAAGCTAAGGCCGGCACCCACATAAATATGGTCGGTTATTTTCCGGTAAATACGTTCGTTTATTTTTAAGTAAGTATACCTGATAGGAAACTCGTCGGGGTTATCGTCAAAGTGCTGATCGCCCATATGAAAGGGTCCGTCGCCAACACTACGCCGCCCGGTGCCCAGGCCATTATCTTTGGCTATGGTTTTGCCTACCTGTAGGATGCCCTGCAGGTTCCAGATATTTTTTGAAGTAAAAGCGTTGTGTTTAAATTCAAGTGTGGATAGGCCGTTTGTGGATATGTAAGCCCCGGCGTTCATAACCGATAATATGGTATTGCGCCTGTCTCCAAAGTATTTGCCCGCGGCCGATGTTGCGCCTACGGCAAAGCCCACACTTGGATTGTAGGCTGCGGAAGGTAATACCGCCCAAAAAAAGTTTTTTTCCTGGCGGCTGGTATCTGCGGTTGCCGGTTTTTTACTGCTGAAAAAGGAATTTAAAAGACCATTGGCGTCACTCTGGGTTTTTAGCGAATCCTCTAAACTCATCCTGGTTTGCGCACGAATGGCAGTTGCGGTTGAGATAAGAAAAAGTAGCGCAAGAGCAAACCTGCAAATTAGTGAAATCAATTTAGGGCATTAATTAGTGATTGCTAATATAAACTTATCATTTTGAAAGTGCGCATGTTAAGCGGGATTTTGTTTGATTTTTAGAGAGGTATTTGTGCCGTTAAAAATTAAACAACACTTCCGCGGTAAGGTGAAAAGTCGAGATAAATAATAAAAATAGCTGCGGCGAAATCCAAGTTATAACGTACAACGTATACCTCTAAAAATCAACTCAACAAAAAAACGTATAACTTAACACGTTAAACGTACAACCTAAAATATGTGGTACGATAAACTAATTGAACAAAACAAAGTTCCGGACCTGCTTTTAAGGCAGGGGATTCGTAAATTATTAAAGCAACGCCTTGCCGATGAAAATAAAGGGGATGTAGAGGCTCAGCAGGAACATTTAATGTCGTTGATTGCCCAGCTAAAGTCATCGCCTATAGCTGTTAATACCGCTGATGCCAATGAACAGCATTACGAAGTACCAACCCAATTTTACCAGTACTGCCTGGGCAAAAATTTAAAATACTCAAGCGGTTACTGGAAGCGTGGGGTTACCGATATTGATACATCTGAAGATGATATGCTGGAACTTACCTGCCAGCGTGCCGAACTAGCCGACGGCATGAATGTTTTGGAACTGGGTTGTGGCTGGGGTTCATTATCCTTGTACATGGCAGCTAAATTTCCGCAAAGCAATTTCACGGTGGTGTCCAATTCCCGTACCCAAAAAGCCCATATTGATGAGCAGGCCGATAGGCGGGGAATAAGCAACCTTACTGTGCTTACCGCCGATATGAACACTTTTACGATAGCCGATAAATTCGACAGAGTGGTATCGGTGGAGATGTTTGAGCATATGCGTAATTACCAGTTGCTGATGGCCAAAGTAGCGTCGTTTTTAAAGCTGGATGGCAAGCTGTTCATTCATATATTTACCCACAAGGAATACGCTTACCTGTTTGAGGTAATTGACCAAACCGACTGGATGAGCAAATACTTTTTTACCGGCGGCATTATGCCCAGCGACGACCTGATGTTTTATTTTAACGACGACCTGTTGGTTGAAAAGCACTGGCACGTAAGCGGCAGCCATTACGGCAAAACATCCGAGGCCTGGCTAAGCAATATGGATAAACACAAAGCCGAAATTATGCCATTGTTTGAGCAAACCTACGGGAAAGACCAGGCCGTGAAATGGTGGGTGTACTGGCGTATATTTTACATGGCCTGCGCCGAGCTTTGGAGCTATAATAACGGTAACGAATGGATTGTAAGTCACTATTTATTTCATAAAAAAGCAGCATGATCCGTTTTATAATCTGCATTATATTATTGCTGATATCCTTACTCTCAATTTTTAAAGCCTTTGAATACACCATGTGGATGGTATCCATCATCGCCACAGAGTTTTGCTGGGTGTTTATGCTGTTTAGTTTAGCCGCGCTTTTGTCGGGATTTTTTTCGGCAAAATACCAGCTGGCCGGAACTATTACGGGTGTTTTGGCCCTTATTTTATTTACCACACCAATAATTAGGGCCTATAATGTAGCCGCAAATCTTAAGCAGAATTTTACCGCAGCGTTTGGCCCGGGCAGCACTATTATTGATGGTGCCAATACACAGCCACCGTATAGTTTTTTTAATATGTTCAGGGGAAACAAGGAGGTTGCATTTAAAACCTATATCTACAATAAGTACTCGGATTTAAACCTTACGATGGATTATTTCCCATCGCAAAAAGTGGGTAACCGGCCCTGCGTAGTAGTTGTACATGGCGGTTCATGGAATAAGGGCGATAATAAACAACTGCCCGAATTAAACAGCTACCTGGCAAGCAGGGGTTATAATGTGGCTGCCATAACTTATCACCTGGCGCCCAAATACCAAACGCCTGCGCCGGTGGAGGATGTGCATTCCGCTTTTGCTTACCTGCGTAAACATGCGGACGAGCTAAATATCGATACCAACAATTTTATTTTGCTGGGCCGGTCGGCCGGGGCGCAGATAGCTTTGCTGGCTGCTTACACCTTGCATGAGCCTGGTTTAAAAGCAGTAATTGATTATTATGGCCCGGCAGATATGGTTTGGGGATATTCCATACCATCAAGCCGGTTGATCATGGATTCGCGTAAAGTGATGCGCGATTACATCGGGGGCACCTATCAGCAGGTACCGCAAAAGTTTGCGGCTTGCTCGCCACTGGAGTTTGTGGGTAAGCAAGCCTTGCCTACATTGATCATCCACGGCGAAAACGATGTATTGGTATCGCCCGAGCACAGCCGCAGGTTAAACCTGAAGCTAAAACAAAACGGCATCAAGCATTTTTACTTAAAACTGCCCTGGGCCACCCACGGCTTTGATTTTAATTTAAACGGGCCTGGCGGGCAGCTGGCTACCTATACTGTTGAACGCTTTTTAAATACGGTAACAAAATAACATGTTAAAAACGGCTATTATAGGCACCGGTATTGCCGGTATGGGCTGCGGCCATTTCCTGCACCCCAACAGCGACCTTACTTTTTACGAGCAAAATAACTATGTTGGCGGCCATACCAATACTGTAACGGTAGACGAAGAGGGTAAGCCCGTATATGTAGATACCGGCTTTATGGTTTTTAACTATCATACTTACCCCAACTTGTGCCGACTGTTTGCCGAGATTGGCGCGCCGGTTAAAAAAACCGATATGTCGTTTAGTGTGCAACATGTGCCTACCGGGCTGGAGTATTCGGGTTCGAGTGTAAACCACTTGTTTGCACAGCGCAAGAACATTTTCAATATTAAATACATTAAGATGCTGATGCAGATTGGCAGGTTTAATAAAGAGAGCGTTAAAATTGTTGACGACCCGAAGTATGCCAGTTATTCGATAGGCCGGTATGTAAAAGAGTTTGGTTTTGGAGAAGAAATGCTGTGGAAATACCTGGTGCCCATGAGCTCGGCCGTATGGTCAACCCCGATGGAGCAAATGCTGGATTTTCCGGCGGTAACGCTTATCCGATTTTTTCAGAACCATGGCTTTTTAGGGCTGGATACCCAGCACCAGTGGTATACGTTGGAGAAAGGCAGTCAATCATACCGGGAAATCCTGATCAAGCCGTTTAAAGACCGTATTCATATAAACCGCAAAGCCACCAAGGTTGTGCGTACCCCTGATGGAAAAGTAACGGTATATGCAGCCGATGGCTCGCAGGAAACATTCGACAGGGTGATTATAGCCACACACGGCGACCAGGCCCTTGCCTTGCTGGATACGCCTACGCCGCGCGAGCACAGCCTGCTATCCTGCTTTAAATACCAGTACAACAAAGCCACCCTGCATACTGATGAAAGCATTATGCCCAAAACCAAACTGGCCTGGGCCAGCTGGAATTACCGCATCCAAAATGAAAAGGGCAAACTTAACCCCAGCACCATTTACTGGATGAACATGCTGCAGGGCGTATCAGATAAAAAGAACTATTTTGTATCTATCAACCCGCACGATAACATCGACCCTAAAAAGATCATCCGCGAGATTGATTATCACCACCCTTTGTTTGATGTGCCCGCCATAAACGCGCAGGAGCAGTTGTATAAGCTAAACCTTGATGGGCCGGTTTATTTCTGTGGCAGTTATTTTAAATACGGCTTCCACGAGGATGCTTTTACCAGCGCCGTTAAACTTTGCTCGCAATTGCTGGGTAGGCCGGTGTATGATGAAAGTGTGGCGATCCAGCCGGCGGTGTAGGCATCTTAAGCACTTTCCCGGAAAATAGGTAGCCCCGAGGGGGCAAAAAGATCTTTGTTTTTTGTGCTACAAACGGGTAGCCTCTACGAGGCATACCAGCATTGCACTTTTGCCTCGTAGAGGCTACCCGTTTGTAGAAGATATTGTCTCTCCCTTTTTTGCCTCGTAGAGGCTGCCTGATCCTTTTGACGCTCGTAATTTCCGGAATTTAAAACACCTAATTTTTCGGTAAGCTACCGGCCTTGCTAAACCAGTTGGCCATTTATTCCGTATATTCATACATGGCAATCACCGCTATCAATTCCTGCTTATACAAGGCAAAAGTGATGCACCACCGGCTTGCGCCAAAGGTGCATAGCTTTCACTACGAGGTGTTTATGTTTTACCTCGACCTGGACGAGATTGATAGCCTGAGCAAAAGCCTGAAGCTGATGAGCCGTAACCGGTTCAACCTGTTCAATTTCAGGGATAAAGACCATTTGCAACTGCCGCGCGAAAATCCGGATGCCTCCAAAAACATCCGCGAGCATATCACCGCTTATCTGCAACAAAACGGCGTGGATATTGGTGCCGGCCGTATCATGGTGCTTACCAACCTGTGCACCATGGGCTACCAGTTTAACCCGGTATCGTTTTATTTTTGCTATCACGAAAACGGGCAAATTGCCTGTTCAATAGTGGAGGTTTGCAATACCTTTCTGGAGATGAAGCCGTACTTTTTAAGCGCTGCTACTATGCAAGGCGATCAGTTTAAACTGAACACCAAAAAATACTTTTATGTATCGCCGTTCATCGATATGGATACCAATTTTGATTTCGACCTGCACATCCCCGGCGAAAAACTGGAAGTGAGAATTGATGATTATGATAAACAAGGCAACCGTTTTTTTATCAGTACGTTAAAAGGAGTAAGAAAACCCCTTACCGATGCCAACCTGCTGCTTTATTTTATCAGCTTCCCGCTCATCACCCTAAAAGTAATTACGCTTATACATTGGCAGGCTTTGAAGCTTTGGCTAAAAAAAATCCCCTTTCATAAAAAAGAAGATCAAAAAGAACTGCAAAAAGAAGTGTTCAGACCTTTTGGAAGAGAACCAAGAGGCAAGAATCAAGAGTTAAGACAATAAAAAGTGCTCGAATATAAAAGCTATCAGTTTAGTGGCTTTTTCCTGATCGAAATTAAATATAAAAATTGATCATTGTTTTTGTCTTTCTTGATTCTTGAATCTAATTTCTTGACTCTTTCATTTGCCTTATTGCAATTTTTTGTAATTGTATAAAACCTTGCACCAATTAAATTACGTAACTATTACAAATAACCATACCAGCATAATAGTTTTCTGAACCATGGCCAGCACGCTTACAATCACAAAAAACAATAGCTTTTACCAGGATATCGTTTTGAATATCCTATCAAAAATGGATAAGGGAACCCTTTACCTTACTTTGCCCGATGGCGGGCAAATGGTTCTGGGCAATAGCACGGGTAATGTTACTGCAAGCGTTACCATAAACCACAGCGAATTTTATAAACGCCTTATTTTATTCGGCGATATTGGCTTTGGCGAGGCTTATGTTGATGGGCTTTGGGATACCGATAACATTACTAATGTAATTAAATGGTTCCTGCTGAATATTGAAAATACACCGGGCCTTTCGGGCAGCAAAGTTCAAACGTTGTCGCTTAACATCATGAAGTGGTTTAATAAAATATATCATTTTAAAAGGGCCAATACGGTTGAAGGCTCGCGAAGGAACATCTCGGAGCACTACGATCTGAATAACGATTTCTTTGCCAGTTTTCTTGATCCTACCATGACTTACTCGGCTGCTTACTTTTATAAAGATGGCTTAAGCCTGGAAGAAGCACAGATAGCCAAATATGACAGGCTGTGCCGCCAGCTACATTTAAAACCAACCGATCATGTGCTTGAAATTGGCAGCGGCTGGGGCGGCAATGCCATTTACATGGCCCAAAAATATGGCTGTAAAGTAACTTCATTAACGATATCTGAAGAGCAGCACAAATTGGCCGTTGAGCGTGTTGAGGCAGCCGGTTTAAGCGATAGGGTAAGCATACTGGTAAAAGATTACCGCCAGATGCATGGTACTTTTGATAAGATAGTATCTGTTGAAATGCTGGAAGCCGTAGGCTTTAACTATATGGATGTTTACTTCCAAAAATGCCATGAGCTGTTAAAGAGAGATGGCATCCTGGCTATCCAGGTAATAACTTCGCCCGATTCACGCTACAAAGCCCTGCGTAAGGGGGTTGATTGGATTCAGAAGCATATTTTTCCCGGTTCGCTGCTGCCATCGGTAGGCGCCATCAACCAATCTATTAACCGCACCGGCGATATGACGATGGTTGATTTGAAAGATATCGGGCTGGATTATGCCCAAACATTAAAATTATGGCACGATGCCTTTAACGCCCACCTGCCTAAAGTAAGATCATTGGGCTTCGACGATAAATTTATCCGCAAATGGAATTATTACCTGTGCTATTGCGAAGCCGCCTTTGAAATGCGCAACATCAACGTGATGCATTTGGTTTATACACGGCCTAATAATATTGGGAGGTAGTGTTTGGGTGAATGTTGATTGAGTTGATTGGGTGAGTGGTTTTTCAAATCTCCTCAAGAGCGCATGCGCCGCAACAGTGACGCGGCGCGAGGGCGTTATTCCGGCGATAAGAAATCAATGCCTACGCTTCATTACATTTTCAAATCCTCAAATTTTCAAATTCCCTCATCCACTCACCTTCTGCTCCCTGAACCGGCTAAAAAATACAATAGCCAGCAGGCAAAGCACCGCACCGCAAATACCGTTAAGGCGCAGGCCGTAATCATGGCCCGGATCTTTACCATATACGGTTAAAAAAGCAAACAGGGCTATACCCAGTGTTTGGCCTAATTTTACAAACAGGTATTTAACAGCAAAAAACATCCCTTCGCGGTTTTCGCCCGTACGCAGGGCCTCGCTTTGGGCAATCTCGGCAAGTATTGCATTCGGGAGGATGCCTAATGATGCCAGCGGAAAAGACGCGCTTAAAACCAGGATATAAATTTGTACCTGCGGCGCAAACGGGAATTTACCCAGGAAAAATATCGCTACAAAAATGAGGCTCAACAGGCCAAAAGAAAAAAGCACGATTATTTTTTTACCGATTTTTTTAGACAGGAAATTAACAATGGGATAAAACACCAGCGAAAACAACACCATCGATCCCATTAAAACCCCGCCCATTGATTCGGGCAGGTTAAGCAGTACGGTTAAAAAATATAACAAGCCGCTTGATATGATACTGAGCGACATGTAGTACGAAAAATCGGATATGAGGTAGTACTTGAAATTTCGGTTTTCAAATGTTTTTCTGATGGCCGGAATCAGCCGTAAATGGGTTGGCTTGCTGCTGGAGTATTTTTTTTCATCGATACTTAAAACGGGCACCAGCATGATTAACCCGGCAAAGCCGCACAAGCCCCAGATGGTATACTGTACAGCCGAATTGCGGTCGAAAATGTGGAAGCTATGCTGCACCAGGTCGGCAAAATTATTTACCATGGCCGATATGATAATGCCGATAACAAAACCCACCTGTTGAAACGAGGAGAGCTTTACTTTTTCGGCTGCGGTATCGGCCATCTCTGGCAATAGCGCGTTATAAGGGATAATGTAGCTGGTGGCAGCCATAAAAAAGCAAACAAGGGTAAACGTGATCCAGGCCGCATTTTTCATGCTTTCCAATCGGGTTACCGGGTGAAAAGTAAGCGCGCAAAAAACAACCGCCGGCAAAATAGCCCATTTCATGAAAGGGATACGCCGCCCTCGCGGGTTTTCGCTTTTGTCGCTCAATGAACCTATAAAGGGATCAAAAACAGCATCAACAAACCTGCCTGAGGCTACGATGATTGACATGATATTGAGCACGCCAAACACCAGCAGCTGCGGCACCAGCGGAATTAAGCCCGAGTTGGATGGCGGCAGGTAAAAGTAGGGCAGCATCACGATAATGATATTAGTCATCACGCTCCAGCCTATCATCCCGCAGGCATAAGCAAGTTGTTTTGAAAGTGGAAGTTTAGCTGCCGGCATGTATTGCAATATGCAAATATTAACTCAATGCCGCAAAGGTGAGAGGCGAAAGGTAAAAGGCGAAAGGTAGCTTCGGCGGCGGCGGGGCAGGTAAAAGGTAAAAGGCGAGAGGTAAAAGGTAGCTGCGGCTGACGGGGATAAGCTACCGGAGAAAGGTTATTTGAGGGGTAAAGGCGAATCATTCACCCTTTCTCCTTTTACCTTTCCCCTTTCCCCTTTTACCTTTCTCCTTTTACCTTTCCCCTTTTTAAAGTCCCGAGTAATAATCATAGCCTTGCTCGGCCCAGTAATCGGGCGGGCGGTTATCGCTAAAAGTCATGGTGCCTATGCGTTTCAGGTTTTTGATGCCGTATTTAACCGGGATAATGAGCCTTAAGGGCGCGCCGTGTTTTGGCGGCAGCGGCTGTTCATTTACCTCGTAAGCCAGCAAGGTTTGCGGGTGCATGGCGCTTGGCATATCAATACCTACATAATACACTTTATCGGGCGTTGCCAGGCCTACGTATTGTAATTTTACCTGGTCGTCTAATTTAAAATGGCTTATAAAATCGCTGAATTTTACGCCGCCCCAATGCGATATCTGGTCCCAGCCTTCCACGCATTTAAAATCATAAACAATATCTGTTTTTGGAAGGGCTTTAATGTCATCAATAGAGATGCTCAGCACCTCGCCCGAGTGTTTTTTTACCTGCAACCGCCAGGCAGCCGCCTCTATTTTTCCTTCGTTGCCAATGTCTTCATTATGGCGTACATTTTTTGCAGCCATTTCTTTAGGGTAAGTTTTAACCAGGTTATTATTGCTGAATACCCTGCGGAAGGCAAGCTCGGTTTTGTTTAAAGCCCGGCGCAAAGGGGCCCGTGCCCCGGCGGTTACGGTTGCCGTTTCCTCGGGCGAATTATAAAGCCATTTCCAGCCACCATAGGCAGCCCCGGCAGCTATAAAAAAGGTGCCAAATGATATAAAATTGCGGCGGCTGATCTTTTGCTCAACCGTAAGGGTTTTTTTAGGGCCTTTATTTTTTTTATTGAACGGGGTTTTCATCGGTAGTGGGGGTTGGGGTTTCGGTAATAGGTTCAGGATCTTTTACGGTGATAACTTCAAATCCGGATATCACCGAACGGAAATTATTCCAGCCGGCAAGTATCACCTGTACAATATGGATCAGGAAGAAAAACACATAGCCAATGGTTAAAGCAAAGTGAAGGATGCGCGCAAAATGATATCCGCCACAAAACCAGGTTAAATAATAAAACTGCACCGGTTTGTAAATAGCCAGCCCGGTTATCAGCGAGCCAAAACCCATTACAATAATTGCGGTGTAGGCAATGCGCTGGGCCGCGTTGTATTTATTTTGAGGCGGAGCCATTTTGCGGATGTGCAAATCATGCAGCAACACCAGCCAGGCTTCTTTAAACGATTTTTTTTGCGGTACCAGTTCGCGCCATTCGCCCGATATGATGGTGTACAATACGTAAACCAGGCCGTTAATTGCAAAAGCCCACATAAACAGGAAATGGAAAGCCATCCCCTCAGATAGCCGGTGGGTTATGTTAAAGGCATGGTAAAACCCCTGGGGAAAAAAACTAAAAAAGGTATGCCCAAACAGCGTGATGCTGTACTCATCATTGGCCCAGTAAATAAGCATCCCGCTCCAGATCATAATTGTAAGGATGGGGAAATTCACCCAATGCGTCCACCGCATGGCCAGCGGGTGTTTTTCTTTTATTATTTTCATTTAGTGTTGGTTTGGTGTTTGACTTGGAAAATTAAAGCGTTGAATGTTCAAAAGAGCGCCGGCTTGTGCGATTCCTTCCTTGGGGAAGGAGGAGGTAGGGGTTAAATCAGGCATTCAAGCACCATTCAGCTTGTCGCTCGTATAACCCCTCCCTGCCTTTGCGCTCTTTGTCAGCCGCACCCCTCCCATTGGGAGGGAATTAAAAAAACTTTCTGAAATTCCTTGTTTGTAATCCACAACCCGTTTGTGAACAACAAAGCTTTCTCTTTTATTATTTACTTACACCGGTATCAAAGCCCGATTTTGCCGCGGCCAATATGGCGCCAGTGCCGTTGTTTTGTACAAAGCCAATAACCTCATAACCCGCGGCGTTAAAACCATTGGGCAAAGCAATATTTGCTGCGCCGGTGCCAGCTGTGTTTAATGCCACGCTTTGTAGGTTACGTACTATTTGCACATGCGATAGTGTGCGGCCGCCGTTTTCGCCGCGCTGCACTTTGGTTTGCCCGTTTTTTTGCACCAGGGTCAATAGTAATGTGGTGTTCTTGCCTGCACCTTCGGCCTTGTACTGCACGGCAATATGGCCTGCGGTATTCTGCGCGTTAAGAGTTAGCCCACCCGCCGGGGCGGCGCGTAAGCCGGCGGTAATAGCATTACGCAAAGTACCCTCTTCTGATCCTACAAATTCCTTATGCCCGTTAACTACTACCTGTGGCGTATAAACCGATTGCAGGTTTAGCCAGTTAGCATATTGGTTTTGGCGTTTCGAATAATCAGCACTGCTAAAAGGGTCTTTCCAGCCCAGGCGGTTCCAGTAATCAACATGGAAAGCCAGAATGTAAACCGGTTTGTCAACGTCTTCTTTCTGTACCCGAGCCACCAGCTCATCGGCCGGCGGGCAGCTGGAGCAACCCTCGGATGTAAAAAGCTCAATTACCGCAAATCCGTTGCCTGTAATTTTGGGATAACTTTTTTTTGCCCCGCTACTATGGATAGTAAATGCTGTTGTTGCCAAAACTGCTATTGAAAGGCCGGCAGCAACGGCCAATATTTTAAATCGTTTCATAATTTTTATCAGTTTGATATACGTTTTTATGGCTTAGTCGGCTTGTTTGGGATATCCTTACAAAAAATAATTTTTTATTCGGCAGGCCCGGTAACAGGCAAATAAATGCGTAATTAAAATATAATCAACAGGATATAAGTAAATTTAAGCAATTATAAACCGGTTTTGGGCAAGTAAAAAAAGCAATATTTTATTGTAAGGATTGGACGGCATAAACGACTAACAGAATAAAGGTTTTATGAAAATACTATTTAATGGCTGCTGATAACCAACTTTTAAACCCCAGGCTTTGGGTTGAAACTCATGCCGATTATTTGTATGGCTATACGCTGTCGCGATTGAACGATGAAGAAATGGCTAAAGACCTGGTGCAGGAAACTTTTTTGGCGGCTTTACAAAGGGCCGATAAGTTTGAAGGCAAAAGCTCCGAACGTACCTGGCTAACAGCTATCCTTAAAAATAAGATCATTGATGTTTACCGGAAAAAATCATCGGGCTTAAAAAACACCGATGTTAAACAGGCCGAAGAGGAGCAGCAGGATTTTTTTGACGAAGACAACGGGCATTGGAACAAGGCCTACCAGCCAAAGCCTTTTGGCATTGAAGACCATGACCCGCTGGCAGGCAAGGAGTTTAACAGCATATTACAAAAGTGCATGCAAAAACTACCCGCTCTTTGGATGGCTGTTTTTACCATGAAACATATTGATGATGCCACTACAGATATTATTTGCAGCGAGCTTAAAGTTACACAGGCCAACTTTTGGGTAATTATTCACAGGGCCAAGCTTAACCTGAGGGCTTGCCTGCAAAAAAACTGGGTTTAAAAAAGAGCAACATGAGTCCACTAAAACATATTATATACAATTGCAGGCAGGCTACATTTTTGATTGAAAAAAAGCAATACAAAAAATTAAGCTTCCGCGAATT
The DNA here is from genome assembly GCF_056402115.1 of Mucilaginibacter sp. P4_C11. Taxonomy (NCBI): domain Bacteria; kingdom Pseudomonadati; phylum Bacteroidota; class Sphingobacteriia; order Sphingobacteriales; family Sphingobacteriaceae; genus Mucilaginibacter; species Mucilaginibacter sp. P4_C11. The sequence goes on from NZ_JBFUIA010000017.1 coordinate 136,891, forward strand.
TATCGAACTGCGCATCCACCTGGCGGGATGCTCGGTTTGTACATTGTATAACAAGCAAAGCCGTGTTATTAACCAAATGGTGCAGCAACTTTTTCATGACTCGATGAAAACCGAAGGCGCGCATCTTGACGATGGTTTTAAAAAAGAGCTGCAACACCGCATTGATGAGGAATTAAATAAAAATTAAAATATTTTGTAAGGTATCATTAAGCCGCCCGACTAAGGTTGAAATGTTAGTATAAAGCAACATGAAAACTAAAAATCAAAGTATGAAAACAATTATTTCAGGCGCATTGGCAGCAACAGTAGTTGCACTATGTTTAACCCTTAACGTGCAGGCTAAATCATTAACGCCGGCAAATTTAAAAGTATCGGTTACCGCAGTAAGCGATACCGGAAAAATGGCCAAGGGCAAAATGAAAATGGCTAAAATGGAAAAGAAAAAAATGGCCAAAATGGAAAAAGGGAAGATGGATAAAATGAAAAAAGACACAGCAGGTAAAATGTAACCTGGTTTTTGGTTTGTTGATCGTTTAGAGGGAGGTGATGCTCCCTCTTCTTTTTTAATCCTATTTTATAATGCTTAATTAATTCAATGATGAAAAAATACATTTTAATTTTAGTGCTTGCTTTTACAGGCTTACAGCTTTGCGCGCAAACAGGGCTTAGCAAAGGGGACAGTGCCCGTTTTTAGTACTACCGATAATGCAGGTAAGTCCGTTGATTTGAAGACATTATTAAGGGCGCATAAATCTGTGGTGTTGTTTTTTTACCGTGGCGAATGGTGCCCTTATTGCAATAAGCACATCGCCCAATTGCAGGACTCTTTACAACTGCTGAGTGCAAAGGGAGCCTATGTAATTGCGGTAACCCCCGAAACTAAGGAAGGCATCGATAAAACCATCCAAAAAACACACGCCTCATTTTCGATAGTGCAGGATAAGGGGTATACCATTATGAAAGATTATAAGGTAGACTATGTACTTGATGATGCTACTGTAGCTAAATACAAGGGCTTTGGCCTTGACCTGAATGCAAGCAATGGCAATACCGACCATGTACTGCCGGTGCCGGCCACTTATGTAATTAATCAATCAGGGAAAATTACTTTTGTACATTTTAATAAGGATTATACCAGGCGGGCATCAATAAGCGATATTATGCGGGCTTTGTAATGGCAACGCATTGGATTGTCCGGTCATGTCGTCGGGAAGCTAAAAGCATCAAACGAAACCTTGTTTTATTGGCTGCCCCAGGTAAATGATCCAGGTACCGAAGGAACTTTATTGGCCAACAGGCGCAAATACTTGGATGCACCTGAATTACGCGCTCAGTTTAGTGTTAACCATGATAAAATATAAAATATTGATTATCAAATATTTGCGAAAGTTTGATATAAAATGTGTTAAGTTATGTTAACCATGTTTTGGCGTGTGTTCAGGTATAATCGGGGAGTCTTGTTTAAATTTTCAATAAGGCTCCCTATATTTACCAAACCATGAAAAAACTACTACTAATTGCATTACTATATAGCACGGCTGCCTTTGCCCAGGAAAAGCTTAACCCAACACAAAAGTTTAGCATTACCGGGCTGGTTGTAAAAGAATCGGTTATTACCCTTGATTCCATTATGCAGTACAAAGTTCAGGATATTGGCGAAATGAATGTGACCAACCACTTAGGGGAGTTTAAACACAAGGACGACCAGTTGAAAGGGGTTTTACTGAAAGATATTTTAAGCCACACGGCATTTAAAACCAGCAGCCCCAAGCTGCTAAGTACTTTTTATTTTATTTGCCAGGGTAACGATGGCTACAAAGTGGTTTACTCCTGGAACGAGCTATACAATACCGAGGTAGGTAACCATGTTTTTATACTGACAGAAAAAAATGGTATAAAAGCCGATAAAATGCCCGAAAGCCTGCAAATGAGCTCGGCTGCTGATTTTAAAACCGGCCGGAGGTATTTGCACAACCTGGATAAGATCATTGTAAAACAAGCCGAATAACGCCCATGTTTGGCCGGATAAATCACACCAACTATCACCAGATTTGTGATGAACTTGCTTTAGCCGATCTTGATCTGGCTGATATCATTAGCGCATACGGCTATCCGCCGCTTTGGTCGCGGCCCAACACGTTCGAAACCCTGGTGCACATTATCCTGGAGCAACAGGTTTCGCTGGCCTCGGCGCTATCCGCATTGAACAAAATACGTGAGCGGGTACAGGAAATTACCCCAGCGAGGGTCCTGTTACTTACCGACGAGGAATTTAAAAGCTGTTACTTTAGCCGGCAAAAAACCAGCTATACCAAATACCTGGCCGAAGCTATCATCAGCGGCCAGATGGATTTAGCAGCCCTTGAACAATTGCCAGACGATGTTATCCGCGCTAAACTCACCGCCTTGAAAGGCATCGGCAACTGGACAGCCGATGTATACCTGATGTTTGTACTGCAGCACGCCAATATATTCCCCATTGGCGACCTGGCCGCTGTGAATGCCTTAAAGCGGGTGAAAAAATTACCAAAAGATACCAGCAGGGAAGAAGTGCTTGCCGTAGCAGAGCAGTGGGCGCCCTATAAAACCGTGGCGAGTATGTTGTTGTGGCATTATTATTTGTCGGCAGCCCCCCGGCTCCCTAAAGGGGGAGTTTTTTGAAAGCTATAAAGGGCTTTATGCAAATGAGTTCCCCCTTTAGGGGGTTAGGGGGTTAAAACTCCAGCTCCAGTAACACTGGGCAATGATCTGAGTGTTTGGCTTCGGGTAAAATAGCAGCCCGTTTGATGTTGGCTTCCAGTTCTGTACTGGCCATGGCGTAATCAATGCGCCAGCCTAAGTTTTTGCCGCGTGCACCGGCCCTGAAACTCCACCATGTATAGTTATGGGGCTCTTTATTCACATGGCGAAAGGTATCTATAAAACCTCCTTCTATAAATTTCTCCATCCATTCGCGCTCTTCGGGTAAAAAGCCGGATGAGTTGGCGTTTGATTTTGGGTTGTGGATATCAATGGGGCGATGGCAAATGTTATAATCGCCGCAAACTACCAGGTTAGGGATTTGTGATTTTAAGAGCGTCAAATACCGGCCAAATTCATCCAGGAAACGGTATTTAAAAACCTGCCGTTCATCGCCGCTTGAGCCGGAAGGAAAGTAAGCGCTCATGACCGATACCTCGTCAAAATCAACCCGGATACAACGGCCCTCGCGGTCAAAATCGGGGATGCCGCAGCCATATTCAACATGCTTGGGCAGTTGTTTGGTAAATATTGCAGTACCACTGTACCCTTTTTTTTCGGCCGGGAACCAGTAGTGTTGATAGCCCATCTGGTCAACCAGCCCCAGATCAGTTAGTACATCGGGCGTAGCCTTAATTTCCTGCAGGCAAACTACATCGGCATCGGTAGCCTGTAGCCAGGCCAGCCAGTTTTTGCTTATTGCCGACCGGATACCGTTAACGTTATAAGTGATTATTTTCATGCCCCCTAACCCCCTGAAGGGGGAATTTTTGATTTAAATGATTGGAAAATACTTTTTGCAATATTAGTTATATCCGCAATGTTTTGATACCATTTATCAAATATTGTAAGATACTATTTAATCACTCCCCCTTCAGGGGGCCGGGGGGCTCAGCAGTTTATCCAGTTGTTTACACTCTTTTTTACTTAGTACATCTACTTTCATTGGGATATCGGTAAGCGGGCGGTCCCTTTCATCTTTTTTTACCGCGGCAATATGGTCAACCATATCAAAACCGCTTACAACCTCGCCGTAAACGGTATAACTATGATCAAGCTGGGCTGTACCGCCAACTGTTTTATAATATTCGCGCTGCCAGGCAGGTATTTTATAACCTTTTAGCCGTCCGTTTTCCAGCGAATCCATTTTGGCATCGCTAAGGCGTTTGCCTTCCACAATATAAAACTGGCAACCGCTTGATGCTTTCTTGGGGTTGTCATCGCGGGCGGCGGCCAGTACCCCGCGTTTGTGAAACAGGCTGTCCCTGAATTCGGCCGGGATAGTGTAGCCAACATCGCCATTGCCCAATTCGGCACCGGGTTTGGCTTTGGCCGGGTCTTTCGAATCGGGGTCGCCGCCCTGGATCATAAAATTCTGTATCACCCGGTGAAACAATATGCCATTGTAAAAACCTTTTTTGGCCAGTTTGATAAAATTATCGCGGTGCAAAGGGGTCTCGTTATACAGTCGGATAATCACGCTCCCGTAGGTGGTGCTGATGCGCACGTACTGGTTTTTGGGAGGCTTTGCAAAGGCAATGGCAGTGATGAATAAGAGTAAAGTTAGGGTAAGGATTTTTTTCATATATCGTCTGAAATCAGAATTTTTTGCATGTTGTTTTTTGGTGGCGCTCAAGAGTGCTACGCAGTTTTCCGAATTTAAGAATTAGCAGAATATCTGAAAAGCCAGAATTTTTCACTTGGTGTTTGTTTTCAAATGTGTTCAAAAGGGCTGCGCCGTTCGTCGAATTTAGGAATTTTCAGAATAATAATCTCGCTCTCCAAATCAACCATTCACCACCCTATATCACCCCAAGCTCTTCAAAATAAGTGATGATTAATGATTTTATGAGCATTTCCTGCTCCAGCATGGTATAATTAGGAATAACTTTAACAAGTTTCCAGTGTGGCCAGCCATCCTGGTCAAGGCCTTCCAGCTCGTAAAAACCCATCATGCTCATGAGTTTGCAGTTGGCAATATGCATCAGTTCTTCTTTTTGGCGTTTGCTGAATTTGCGCGGCCCCTGGCCAAGTTCCTGAACGCCAATTAAAAACAATAGTACTTTTATATCGGGTTTCTCGTTATCAAAATCTTCGGCAATACGGTTTTGCAACGCACTCCACTTAATATTAATTTCTGCCGGTTTCATATTGGCAAAGGTACGTTCATTTTTCGTTCATTGGTTCACTGGTTCATTTGTTCATTGGTCTCTTCTGGCTGAATTGCGTTGATGCGCCGGTTTATTTGTCTTTTCTGATAATCGTATGACTTAATTTTAGGCAATTAGTCAACCATAGACCAATGAACCAGTGAACTAACGATATTGTTACAATGTTGCATTAAATTGCCCGTTTAAATGCTTACTTTTGCTTTATCCTGCAAAAAGGGTGTTGACGTGAAGAAAAACAAGGTAAATATTATTTACTCGTGGTTGTTACTGGTTTGCTTTATTGCAGGGCAGTACATGGTTTATACACACCAGCACCATGTATTAAAGGGTTTTTCAAAATCGGTATCTATATCCAATACCCATCCACAACAAACGGTTAAAGAAAAATGCGATATGTGTGATGCTATGCACCACAATTGCGCGGTAATTGACAATGCTTTATATGCAACGCACCAAACAGCGGTGATGCATGTTTTTAAGGCCTGCAACTATGATTTTGTAAGTTTTTCGCTGGTACTGGCTGCCGGTCGTGCTCCGCCGGGGCTTTCGTAACAATTCCACCCTGTTATCATTTTTTATTAAGAACGCCGTTTTATAAGCGGTATTTATTGATTTACACCCCATTCTTGTTATGAAATTAAAGCTGATTAGCTTCTATATATTATTATTTGTAGGTTTTGGCGCGCAGGCGCATATTGCTTCACTTGTTCTTAAGAGCCCGCCCCCCGAAGATGTCATAGGAACATTATCCGGCACTATTACCGATAAGGCCGATGGCAAACCCATTATTGGCGCCACTATTACCATCCCCGATTTACGTAAAGGGGCCGTTACCGATGCCGACGGTAAGTATACGTTTAACAATATCCCAAAAGGTATTTACCTTGTGCAGGTAAGCTATATTGGTTACCTCACCATTAACCAACGCGTTGATTTTTCGAAAACCAAGGTGTATGATGTAAAAATGCAAACATCATCTGTTGAGGCCGGCGAGGTTGTTATCACCGGCGTGAGCAAGGCTACCGAAATAAAGCGCAGCCCAGTGCCTATGCTGGCTGTTGGCAAGGCTTATTTAGAGCAGCGTGCGGCATCGGGCAATATTATTGACCAGATAGCCACACTGCCAGGTGTAAGTGCCGTTACAACGGGGCCAAACGTATCCAAACCCTTTATTCATGGCCTGGGCTATAACCGGGTAATTACGCTGATGGACGGCATACGCCAGGAAGGCCAGCAATGGGGAGATGAACACGGAATTGAGGTTGACCAAAACTCGGTTGACCGGGTGGAGGTAATAAAAGGCCCGGCCAGTTTAACTTATGGCTCGGATGCCATTGGCGGGGTGGTGAATTTGATTTCGCCGCCACCCGTTCCAGAAGGCACTATTGCAGGTTCGGTACAGGGAATTTATGGTACCAATCAGGGTTTGTTGAACGGGTCGTTCCGCTTGCAGGGCAATCAAAACGGCTTGGTGTGGGGAACTGTTGTATCGGCCAAAGAGGGCAAAAATTACCAAAATCAGCATGATGGCCGGGTTTATGGTACCAACTATAAAGAAAAGGACGCCCGTGTAATGGTGGGTTTAAATAAATCATGGGGTACATCGTACCTGAACGCCTCGGTATTTGACGACGAGCAATCCATCCCCGACGGCAGCCGCGATTCATTAACCCGCCAGTTTACCCGCCAGATAACCGAGGATGATGCCTTCCGGCCTATTGTTCCCCAATCTGTGCTAAACAGTTATGCAATTCCTACCCTGCACCAGCATGTGCAGCTTTATCGCATTTACAACAACAGCAACTTTAGGCTGGGCGATGGTAACCTGATTGTAAACCTGGGCTACCAATACAGCCACAGGCGCGAGTATACCCACCCCGAGGCCGGTGATATTGCCGGGCTTAACCTGCATTTAACTACTTATACCTATGATGTTAAATACAACTTTAACCTGGGTAACGATTATGAAACTACGTTGGGCATCAACGGGCAATATCAAAACAATACCATCGGCGATGCCACCGATTTTCCTATCCCTGCATATCACCAGTTTGATATAGGGCCTTTCTTTGTAGTAAAGAAAAGCTACGGCAAGCTTGATCTGTCGGCAGGAGCAAGGTTTGATAACCGGGCATTCAGCAGCAGCGCCGCTTATGTGGATACTTTGGGGGCAAATGGTTTTCCGCAGTTATATACCGGTGCAAATCCAACATCCACGCCAAATGTAACTACACAGTTTGACGCTTTTAGCAAAACGTTCCGGGGTTTTTCGGGCAGTTTTGGCGCTACTTACAATGTGTCTGATGCGTTTTTGGTAAAGGCTAATATTTCACGTGGTTTCCGGGCACCAAGTATTGCGGAAATATCGGCCAACGGACCAGATCCGGGCTCACAGATTTACCATATCGGCGATAAAAACTTTAAACCGGAGTTTAGCTTACAGGAAGATATAGGCACCTTTTTAACACTGCCCAATGTAACGGCCAGTATTGAATTGTTTAATAACGATATCTCCAATTACATTTACCAGCAACAGCTATTAAACCCGGATGGCAGCCCGGTTTATACCCAGGGTTATACTACTTTTACCTATGTACAAAGCAAGGCCCGTATTTATGGCGGCGAGGTAAATGTAGATTTGCACCCTATTTCGTGGCTTCACTTTGAAAATGCCATGAGCCTGACTTATGGCGAAAACAAAGGCAATGGAGGCTCCGTTGCTGATAGTTTGAAATACCTGCCATTTATCCCGCCGCTGCATACCCACACTGAACTGCGCGGCACCTTCAACGGCGGTTTTGGCGATTTCAAGAATCTATATGTATTTGTTGGTTTCGACCACTATAGTGCCCAAAACCGTTTCTTTTCGGCTTATGGAACAGAAACCTATACGCCTGGTTACAACTTGCTAAGCGCCGGTTTTGGTGGCAATATTGTGAACAAAGCGGGCCAACCAGTAATTAAATTATTTATTGAGGGCACCAACCTGGCCAATGTTAATTATCAATCAAACATGAGCAGGCTAAAGTATTTTGATAATCCAACCGTACCGGCAGGCGTCCGCCCGGGTATTTTTAATATGGGACGTAACATCAGCTTTAAAGTGGTTGTTCCGTTTGGGTTTAATACTGGGAAGAAATCGTAAGGTAGTTTTAAACCCGTAAGGCATTTATAAAACAAAGGCGAACTATGCGGGTAAACCCGAGGTAGTTCGCCTTTATTGATTAAGCCTGCTGCAGGCCTCGTGGCAGCAGCAAGCTTAATCCTGCGTAACCGGCTGATGGTGTTCATGACAAGCTTCGGCACAAACCAGGCAGGCTGGGCACATCGTTTACAATGATCGTGTTTATGTTTACCACATTCGGCTGCGCAACGGCGGCAAATCTCTTCGCATAGCACCAGGTACTGATGAGCTATTAACAAGTCCCGCTGTAATAGGCGCGCACCCCGGGCGCAAATATCGGCACAGTCACGGTCGAGCCGGATTCAATCTGCCATCATTTGCACATCGTCTTCACTTAAACGCGCTGTTGCACAGTTTTCGCATGCTGCCACGCAATTCAACAACCGTTGAATAATTGCGCTGTGATCATGATTTTCCATATCGGTATTTGTTATGGTCCTTAATAACAATCCCTATAGTTGGTAAATGTTTTGAAGCATTTAAAATGCCCCGGAAAAGCCACGCAAAGCTTAGCCGATGAGCCCTAAAACAAAACAGGCTCCCTCGTTACCGAAGCAGCCTGTTTTTATAGGGTTTGAATTTTTATTATTGTTGATCTGGCTCGTCAGATGGAGTGCCAACAATTTTGTAAATGGTATCGCCATTGTTGTTTTTGCTTTCCTGGTAGTAAAAACCATCGGGAGAAACAAACAACTTTTCGCCATTAATCTTGATCTTGCGGCAGTCATCTGGCAACTGTGTTACAATATCGCCAATTTGCGGGCCTTGCTGTACATCGCCGTTGCCACCATTATCGGTATTTAACTCACCGTCTTTACCGGCAATCACATAAACCTGGGTGCCGTCATCTTTTGTGTAAGGCTGATAGTACACGCCGTTTGATTCATAATATTGCTCGCCGTTAATCATGATAGATTTTGCATCTGACGGCAGGTTTTTAACCTCGGCGCCAACAGGAGGCTCAACTACAGTATACTGATCATTATATTGACGGTAGTATAAACCATCGCTATAATAGTACTGGTAATCGCCATACCAGAACGGATAGTATCCGTAAGGCAGGAAGCCTATGCTAAAGCCGATACGTGGATAATAATATGAATTATAGTAGTTGTGGTATGGGTAATAAACATGGCTGCCAAAATAACCACCGCGGCCGCCGTAACGATATCCACCTGTGTAAACTCTTTGGCCATAACCGGCACCGCCGCCATAGTAATTACCACGGCCGCCATTGTAGGCGCGCCTGTCAAGGCTGTTATAGCTGCGTGTGCCGCTGTATACACGTTGACCTGCGCCGTTAACGCTGCTGCGTTGAGGAGCAATGGCCACGTTATTTGATCTGTTGCCGTAACCATAGTTGCCGCGTTGCGGTGCAATTGCCTGGCTGCCACGGTTAACACTGCCGTTTCCGCTAAAGCCACGTGAAGGCTGTGCTACAGAAACGCCCTGATTGCCACCACCGCCATTATACGATGGGCGCGCAACTCCTATGCTACCACCACCACCAGAAGGACGTGAAACGCTAACGCTGCTACCGCCACCACCGCCGGATGAACGGGAACCGCCGCCTCCGCCACCACCGCCGGATGATCTTTGGCCGCCGCCACCGCCGCCACCACGTTGGGCGTTGGCAGTAAATGCTAAAGACAAGCTTAACAAGCCAACTAAAGCGAATGAAAATAAATTTTTATATGTCCTTTTCATGATTGAAAGATTTTTAACTGTTCGGCAGATTTCTCTGCCTTGTATAAATATATAGACTAAAAAATGTTTAAACGGTTTAATTGATGTTTAATATTATTTTATATAACAATGCAAAAAACGCACCAATAAAAAAATTACCTACACAACAACCTCAAAATCGCCTTTTTATTGCTTTGTGCTTACTAATTTAAAGCCTCGGCAATCACTAAAAATGGCTCTTCAAATTGTAGGCTGAAAAACCCATCTGCAATAGTTTGATAGTAGTTTTCGCCATTGTCCTTCAAGCCATTATATCTAAGCGCTTTTGTTTTCGACAATAATTCAATTTGCTCGCCTGCTGGTTTCCACTTGCTGAATCCCGACGTTACCGGATAAATTTTTTGCCGGGCATTAAAAATAACCAGGTTGATTTTATCGGCATAAGGCAAAAAATCGTTCAGTTCCAGGTCGTCGGCTATCACATTAACCGCGGGATAATTATTAACCGTAAGGAACTTTAGCGCTGCCTGTGTTATATTGTTGTTTCCGGCAGCAATCAACTTTACATCAGACTGGGCCGTAGCCGCTCCGTCATCATCGGTAATAATCCAATCTATTTTAATGCCAAAACTGTTCAGCTTTTCGGCGGTGTCGGGTGTTGTTATCACCGTCGGACTCCATTCCAATAATTGGCCCAGCAGTTCCTCCTCAAAATTATCTATCCCCAATACAAGTAAAGCAGGCTCCTGTTTCTCGCGAACGATATGATGCGACGACATTTGATAAAGTTAAGGCGAATAAATGAATATTGGATGAAAAGAAACCGGCCCGAAATGTTAAATTATTTGATTTAACATTTCGGGCCGGTTAAAAAGGTTATTTGACCAGGTTATCGGGTTGGAAATCCAGCGATATCGAGTTCATGCAAAAGCGTTTGCCGGTAGGCGGTGGCCCGTCATCAAAAATATGGCCCAGGTGCGAATCGCAACGGGCGCAAATCACTTCGGTACGCTGCATACCTACGGAATTGTCTTCTTTATAAATTACGCTGTTTTTACGCACGGCCTGGTAAAAACTGGGCCAGCCACAATTACTGGCAAACTTGGCATCCGACCGGAAAAGCTCATTACCGCAAACGGCGCAATAGTAAGTACCCCTGGCGTTTTTGTCCCAGTATTGACCCGTAAAGGGCCTCTCTGTAGCCTGTTCACGCGCCGTGGCATATAACGCAGGCGACAGGATCTTTTTCCACTCCGCATCGCTTACTGCTAAATGTTTGGTATCGGTATTGGAGTAATAGGGGTTATTCTCGTGTCCTTTGTTTGATTTTAGATGCTGGGCGTTAGCGCCACATGCTGTGCCGGTTAAAATGGCTAATACTATTAATGCTAATCTCATTTTTTTAATTTTCCTTTAAATACACTCCTGAATTTTTCCAGCTCGGGCTGTATCACATATTTGCAATAAGGCTGTTCGCCATTTTGGTTAAAATAGTTTTGATGATAATCTTCGGCTTTGTAAAATACCGTATAGGGATTTACCTGGGTAACTATTTTATTGGGATAAACCTTTTCGGCATTCAGCTTATTGATATAATACTCGGCCTTTTGCTTTTGGGCCGCATTGTGATAAAATATAGCCGACCGGTATTGTGTACCTACATCATTACCCTGCCGGTTAAGCTGTGTTGGGTCATGTGCTACAAAAAACGCGGCTAACAATGCATCATAAGTTACTTTAGCCGGATCATAAATGATGTTACAGGTTTCGGCATGGCCGGTTGTGCCGGTGCAAACCAGTTTATAGCTGGGGTTGGCTACGTGGCCGCCAGCAAACCCGGATACAACTTTTACAACCCCCTCAATCTGCTGAAACTTGGCCTCGGTACACCAGAAACAACCGGTGGCAAAAGTGGCGGTATCAAGTTTTGGAGCGTTTGAATTATTGGGATTGATGACCGGTTTGGCAAACGCAGATGCCCCGGTAATGATGAATAGCAGTACTTGAAATGTTATTTTTTTCATGTTTTAATCGATCGGTGCAGCTTTTGTTTTTGCTGCTAATGTTACTAACGTAAAAAACAGATGTTTGGTAACCATGTAGTCGGGATTTCGGGGATATCCTTACAGATTTTTACTCAAAGGTGATAATTTGTTAGCAAAGCCAGATGCATATACAAATTTACAATAACGAAATAATGACACCTTAATTTATCAGATTTCAATTGATACGCCCTTATTTATTATGTAAGAGAAGGCAATTCATTTGCAACCACTATTTTTAGTAAATGCACTTCCTGGTCTACTTATGAAGGAGTGCATAATTTTAATCCAGGATCCATAATTATCGCGGATTGGTCAATTGTAACTTTAGCAACTCGTCATTTAAATAGCGAAAATCCGGCCTCAATAAAACATCCTGCACCATACATGCATCCCTGATAATGCCGAGTTTTGCCTGGGTATCGTTGCTTTGTTCGCTGCTCAAATTAAGTAAGTCGTCCAGTAAACAACCAAAAGCCCTTACCTCAAGCCGTTCAAGTGCTGGGGCTAAGTCGCTGTTGTTTTTGTTATAAAAACAAGCAGCTCCAAAATCGCCAAACAGGGTGTTTGCATCATCATCAACCAGGGTGTTATGGGCGTACATATCGCTGTGCATTATGCCCCTGTCATGTAGCTGGAGCGCAACGGATGCAATTGTAGCGGCAATTTTGACTATTTGTAGGGTTGTGAGCGACAGGCCTTCTTTAAAAACATCCCGGGTGCAGCTTTGTAAGCTGGGGGGTAGGCCAAGGTTATAAAAAGAGGGGGGAATTAAGCCCATTACAAGGCCTTTTTTATCTTCGGGATGTGCTGTTATTTGCCCGATGAGCTGTACCAACCCGGGGTGAGCACCGGCGGCAACACAAGTATTCATTTCATCCTCTGGCGAACCATCGCTCGTAACAGCGCCTTTAAATATTTTTATGGCTACTTCCGGCGTTTCTGTCACATTGCGCCAGGTGGCTTTGTGTATAACACCTGACGCACCCTCGCCAAGGTGCTCATTCAAATCCAGGTCGTCCCAATGGATAAGATCAAGTGATTGTGCCGAAGGGATTGCGCAAAAAGGGTTTCCCGAAAATGCCAGCCAGGAAAGCCTGGGCATATGTAACAGCCACAGCGGCAATTCGCTTAGCCTATTGGCTGAAATTCGCAGCAGCTCCAGGTTGCTGCAATTGCTAAGCTCCTGCGGTAACGTGGTCAATTGGTTACCGGCAAGCATCAGTTTTTGCATCTTTTTGCAGTTGCCAATCGTGGCGGGTAAATCCGCAATCCTGTTGTTGGTAAGTATTAGCCAGCGCAGGTTGGGATTAAGCGATTTTGAAGGAACAGTAGCAATTTGGTTTGCTTTAAAGCCAGCAATATCAAGCAATGGACAGTCGGCCAGAACTTCGGGTAAAACGGTAAACGGATTTTCTGAACAAAAAAAGATTTTCAGCTTTTTCAGTCTGCCAAAGTCTGTAGGTAGTGCGCTGAGGTTGTTATAGGATAGGTCAAGCCTTTCTAAAGTATCTGCCAGTTCAAATATTTCTTCCGGGAAATGTGAGAGTCCCTCGGCAAGCGTAAGCGAAGTAGCGCCTTTTAGTTCGCCGTTTTGTAATTGTACTAAAGTTTGCATGACAGGGTTTCCTTAAAACAGCCCCTCAATGATATTGGCGGCAGATAAACCCTCCGCTTCGGCGTGGTAACTACGTACAATACGGTGGGTTAAAATGGGTTTGGCAACGGCTTGTACGTCCTCAATATCGGGCGAATATTTTCCGTTGATAACAGCATGGCATTTTGCTCCGAGTATCAAAAATTGTGATGCCCGCGGGCCGGCCCCCCATGTTAATAACCGGTTTACCTGCGGCGTGGCAAACTGGGTATTAGGGCGTGTTTTTGATACCAGCTTTACCGCATATTCCATCACATTATCGGTAACCGGAATGTTGCGTACCAGTTGCTGAAAATAAATGATTTGCTCTGCGTTCAGTATTTTTTTAACATCAGCCTTTAAGGTGCTGGTGGTGTTTTTAACAACCTGCAATTCCTCTTGAAACGAGGGGTAGTTTAAAGTTACGTTGAACATAAACCTGTCCAGTTGTGCTTCGGGCAGGGGGTAGGTACCTTCTTGTTCAATAGGGTTTTGGGTGGCTAACACAAAAAACGGCTGGGCCAGTTTATGGGTAATCCCGGCGGCCGTAACCGCTTTTTCCTGCATAGCCTCTAATAAGGCGGCCTGCGTTTTTGGCGGGGTACGGTTTATCTCATCGGCCAGGATAATGTTGCTGAAAACAGGGCCGGGTATAAATTTAAAATTACGGTCCTCGCCTAAAATTTCAGACCCTATGATGTCAGATGGCATCAAATCGGGTGTAAATTGGATGCGTTTAAAATCGAGGTCTAATACCTGCGATACGGTTTGCACCAATAGTGTTTTGGCCAAACCGGGTACGCCTACCAGTAAACAATGGCCGTTGCTGAAAATAGATATCAGCACAAACTTAACAACCTCATCCTGCCCGATTATTACTTTGCCAATTTCGGCACGTATTTGCTGGTAGGCCAGCTTTAAAGCATCTGCGGCTTCAACATCAGAGCGGTGTGGCATAGGTTGTATATTATTTAGCTTGGGCAGTTGTTGTTACGGGCGGTGTTAACCACTTCTTTAATATGTCGCAAGTTTGGTATTCAGGGTCAATTTTGATGAACGTTTGTTTACGGCGTTTATCAAACCATTGGTTTACTACCCTTGTGTTTTTATCCTGGTAAGCAAAATCTTTCAGCTTAGGAAAATCCTGCGCCAGGTTGGCCTTGTGGGCATCGGTTGCCGATTTAAGGAATAGTATTTTATAACTCTTTTTACCATCGGCACCGGTGAATACATCGGGTTTAGATATGCTGCCAACTTTCATGGTATCAACAACCAGGGCAACTTTAGGGTCAAGCTTATCGGTAGGGATAAAGGTTGTACGGGTTTGTACGTTTTCGGCGTTCAGCATCATACCTCCGTTAAATTTGGTTTCTTTATCGTCTGAGTAAAAATTCGCGGCGGCAGAAAAATCAAGGTCTTTTTTATGCGCAATCATAAGCGTATAAATACTATCGGCTTTTGCCTTGGCCCTATCCAAACTGGCCTGGGTTGTAGCCGGCGCTATCAGGATATGCCTTACGTGTACCTGCTCGCCACGGCGCTCAATAACCTGTAAAAAGTGAAAACCAAAGTCTGTTTCAAATACAGGCGAAATCTCCCCGGCTTTAAGCTTAAAGGCATTGGCTGTAAATTCTTTTACAAATGTGGTACGATCGGCAAAGCCAAGATCGCCACCTTCAACTGCCGATTGCGGATCTTGTGAGTACAAACGTGCTAAAGTTCCAAAGTCCTCGCCCTTTTTTACGCGGGCAAGCAGTTCTTCGGCTTTTTCTTTATATAGCTGTTTTTCTTCTTTACTTAGTTTGGGCTGAAAAACAATTTCGCCAACCTCAACCTCTTTATTGAATGAAGGCAAGCTATCCTTAGGCATTTTGTTAAAATAATCTTTAACATCCTGCGGGGTAACATTTAGCTTTTCAGTTATTTTTTGCTGCATTCTTTGAGCAATCATCTGCTCTTTCATGTCCGGGCGAATCTCGTCCTTATATTGAATTATCGACCGGCCTAAAAAGGCTTCCAGTTTGTCCTGACCACCTGCACGCTGCATCATTTCGCGCATACGGCGGTCAACACTGGCGTCAATGTCATCATCCTTTACATCAATACTATCAATAATCGCCTGTTGTGCCAATAGTTTTTGTGTTAATAACGATTGCAGTATCTGGCATTTTACAGACGGATTTGGCTGCATACCCTCAACCAGGTAACGGGCGTATGATAGTTCAATATCCGACAATAAAATAGGGCTGTTACCAACAATTGCGGCAATTTTATCTAATGTTTTTCCTGGTGTTCTGGCAGTGTTGGTATCTGGTTTGGCTGCTGTGGCGTCTAAAGTAACTTGTGCCTTTGCAACTGATATTATGGAGATAAACCCTAAAACTAATAACCCTAACTTTCTCATGTAATGCTTTATGTACTAAATAAAACGGAAATAACAATTCCGTTAAAACTTCAAATTTCGGTAAAATTTATTAATTATAGCTGCACAATTAAATTGAATAAAAAACAGAGTATTAAGCCGGTAGTCGTCAGTTTAAAGTCAGAGGTCGAAACGCGTCTTTTTTTGACTTAAAACTTAGTACTTCGGGCTTCAGACTAAGTACATGCTATAATTGTGCTAATATGGTTATAATGCGTCAAACGGTTTAACTACTTTTGGTTAAAATTTGTTAAAGTGAAAGTTGAAAACCCGGTTGCCCTGCGCTTTATTTTACAGGATGAGCTTTATTTGCTCAAAGCAGATAAGGCGATGTACGAAAACCTTGCAATAGCCCAGCCCGAAATTGAAAATATTACGCCCGCTGTAACCGTAGTTGTCTCGCCCCCGCCAATTACCAAACAACCGGAACCAACGGCCCAACCTCCCGCACTAGAAGTTAAAACGCCTGAAGTAAGTTTTAATTATTTAGGTAAAAACTTAAAACGCTTTTTGGTACTGGTATACTATCCCGAAATGGAATTTATTGACGACGCCCACTTGGCCGCACTTACCAATATTATTAAGCGGAAGGATTTAAGTATAGACGATGTTGCCATTTTAAACATTGCCCGGCATGCCGGCGTACAATATAATGAACTGGCTAGTTTTTTTAAACCCACCAGGCTGTTGGTGCTGGGTAAAAATGCAATGCCACAAGGCATCGCAACCCTGGCGTTAAATGCCCCCAAGGCTTTAGGAGATATTACAGGCTTATACAGTTTTGCATTCGGCGAAATGATGGATAACGTAGAACACAAGAAAGCTTTTTGGGAACAAATGAAAACACTATAATTTGAGGATTTGAAAATGGGGACATCCTGATAAAAATATCATCTTCAAATTTTCAAACCCTCAAATTTTCAAATAGATTCAATATGACGGAATTAGTATTCGCCACAAATAATCGCCACAAGCTCGAAGAAGTAGAAGCAAAACTTCAGGGTAAAATTAAACTGCTTACCCTTAACGATATTGGCTGCTATGATGATATTGAAGAAACCGGCACTACTTTTAAAGCAAATGCTTCAATTAAAAGCCAATACATATATAATAGGTATAAACTGAATTGTTTTGGCGATGATAGCGGCCTTGAAATAGATGCCCTGAATGGCGAACCGGGCGTTTATTCGGCCAGGTACGCCGGCGAGCACGGTAACCATGCCGCCAATATTAAACAGGTACTGGATAAATTAAAGGACGAAACTAACCGTAAAGCGCGGTTTCGTACCGTGATATCATTAATATGGAACGGCGAAGAATGTTTTTTTGAAGGAACAGTTGAAGGAACTATCCGCACGACACCAAGCGGAACAGACGGCTTTGGATACGACCCAATATTTGAACCCCTTGGTTATGCTATAACGTTTGCCGAAATGACCATGGACGAAAAAAACCAGATAAGCCACCGGGCAAAAGCCATGGAAAAACTCATTGCTTTTTTAAGCAATGCTTAAAAAGAACAATCTCAGTTAATTTTCGTAACCTTAATGGAACACTATGCGTAAAATAGTGCTATAAGGAATATACCTATGAATCTTATTAATAAAATCAGCAGCTCGTTATTTTCAAAGGATACCGACCATCGTTTTGCCAAAAGCCTTAAAAACGTTAAAGAAGCCGACCTGGTTGTAGCATCTATTAACCGTCGGTTATTCGAACTTGAAAGGGAATTAAAATCAGAAGTGGTTAAATACAGTTAAGTTTTTGGCAGGGTTTGTGCTTACTATGCATTAAATAACTTCTGTCATGAAAAACTTATTAAAAACCCCGGTAGCAATACTATCCCTTATCTTTTTATTTGCGGCCTGTTCAACTCCGCAAAATGCAACTACAACTAACGTATCCCGCGGTAAATTCACCGGCACCTGGACATTGAATAATGTAAGTTACCAGGGCCTTGTGCAAGGCGCCGTTCAAAATGTGTTTGACCAGGCAGCCCCCGAAGCATTTGTTGGCAGCACCTGGAAATTAACCAATAGCGGCAATGGCATTTACACATTAAGCAATGGCACAGCTCAAACTATTTTCTGGTCGGTTTATAACGGCGGTACAACTGGGACCCAATTCCAGTTTAAGAAAATTTACCAGGGAGATAAACCTAAAAACGTAGCCGAAGGCTATCGTTTAGATATTGCCAGCAACGATGGCAACACTATGGTACTTAAATCGCCTGTTGATGTAGGTGGTAGTACCGGATATATTATTTATTCATTCACTAAAAATTAGGCGAAAGGGTAAAGGAGAAAGGTAAAAGGTTTTCCTTTTACATCAAGAGAAAAGGGTAAGCACAATTTGTAGTCGTGCTTACCCTTTTTTGTTTTTACCAATGGGCTCCTTTCGCCTTTTACCTTTCGCCCTTATCCTTTCACCTCAAAACTATTCCGCTGCTGTAAATTTCAAACAAACCGGATTGCCAATTTCTATCTTAATGCCTGTTTGGGTTAGCTTACCTGTATTTTGGTCTATTTTAAATACAAACATGCTGTCACTGCCCTGGTTGGCAACCACCAGGTAGTTACCCGATGGGTCGATGGCAAAATCGCGCGGGTTTTTACCATAGGTTGATTGGCGCGATACAAACGTAAGTCCGCCAGTTTCCTGGTTAACCGCGTAACAAATAATTTCGTTGGTCTCTAAACGGTTTGACACATACAGAAAACGGCCATCTGGCGATAAGTGGATAGCTGCGGCAGCTGTTTTCCCTGTAAAGCCGTCAGGTAGTAACGTTATCACCTGTTTCTGTTTAAACTTGCCATTATCGTAATCAAACACAAATACATTCGATCCCATTTCGGTTGCCAGGTAAACATGCTTTTTATCCAAAGAATATTCCAGGTGGCGCGGACCTTCGCCGGGAGTAACACTTACAAAAGTAGGATCGGTTAATGGTGATGCCTTACCCGCGCGATAACGATAGATGTTTATCCTGTCGGTACCCAAATCATTATAAAACAGGTATTTTTCATCGGGCGATAAAATGCTCATGTGCGCATGCGGGCCCTCCTGACGTTCCTTGTTAGGGCCTTTGCCTTCTTCGTTGCGTACAGTTTCAATGCCATTGCCTAATGAACCGTCCTTATTAACCGGCAGTACAGCAACCTGGCCGCTTGAATAGTTGGCTACAAACACATTTTTTTGTGCTTTGTCTACGGCAATATAGCATGGGTCGGCACCTAAAGACGATTGTTTGTTGATGAAATCTATTTTGCCGGTTTTGGCATCAAATGAAAATGCGCTTACCTCGCCTTTAGTAACTTCGTTTACGGCGTAAATAAATTTATTGTTTTTGCTGATAGTAAGGTACGATGGGTTGGTAACGCCATCTATCTGGCTTAAATAAGCCAGTTTGCCGCTCTGGGTATAAAAGCGGTAAACCATAATCCCCTTACTGGTACCTGTTGTATACGTACCTACAACCAGGTCAAATGATTTTGGAATTGGCTTTTTATCCTGGGCGTAATTAAACAAAGGCGATAGCATCGCTATGATCAAAAGAACTTTTTTCATGTGGGTACAAATTGATTATGGAGCGCAAGTTAACAAAATAGACAAAAAAAACGCCCCGATGTTTAACGGGGCGTTTTATAATTATTTTATCAGGTGTTTAAGCTGGATGATCTCGCTTTCTTCCAAATGGCGGTAACGACCGCGGGGAAGGTCTTTTTTGGTGAGGTTGGCGTAAACCACCCTATCAAGCTTCACAACTTCATAACCAAGGCTTTCAAAAATACGGCGTACTACACGGTTTTTACCACTGTGAATCTGGATGCCCACTTCTCTTTTTGATGCACCAGCAACGTACGATACCGAATCGGGTTTAATTAAACCATCTTCCAGCTCAATACCATAAGTTATCTTGTTCAGATCGCCTTGTGATAAAGCTTTACTTAATTCAACCTGGTATAGTTTGCTGATGTTGCTGCGTGGGTGCGATAATTTATCGGCAAGGTCGCCATCGTTGGTCATTAATAATAACCCGGTGGTGTTCCTGTCTAAACGGCCAATTGGATAAATGCGCTCTTTGGTTGCTTTTTCAACCAGGTGCATTACAGTACGGCGTTCTTGTGGGTCTTCGGTAGTAGTAATGTAATCCTTTGGTTTATTTAATAATACATAAACCATTTTTTCGCGGCGCAGGGTTTCGCCGTTATATTTGATCTCATCCTTACGGGGATCAATTTTGGCACCCAGTTCATCAACCACTACGCCATTTACCGATACCACACCGGCAATGATCAGTTCATCGGCCTTACGGCGAGAACAGATGCCTGCATTTGATATATAACGGTTAAGGCGGATAAGGCCATCGTCCTTAGTTTTGGTTTCGGCTGGTTTTTTACGGCCACGCATCGTCCTTTCGGGCGCGCTGGTATCTTTTGTTATTTTATCGTAAGTAGGCTTACGGTGGGGCTTGTCGGCATTGTAAGCCGGTTTATCTTTTGAAAAACTACCTTCGCGTTTCTTAAATCCGCCTTCGGGTCTTTCTCCAAATTTTTTATCTGTTGATCTTTCTGTGCCTGCGCCAAAACTTCTTTTGGGCTTATCGCCAAAATCGGTATTGGATGTACGGGTGCGTGGAGAAGAGTATGGTTTCTTTTCGCCGGCACTGCTGCCGCCAAAGTTTCTTTTGGGTCTTTCTTCACCTTCACCCGAAGTTGGACGGCCGGAGTAGGGTTTTCTTTCGCCGCTTGCTGATGAGCCTGCACCGAAGCTTCTTTTTGGCCTGTCTTCAAAATCGCCGCCTGTTGGCCTGCCGGAGTATGGCTTGCTGCGCGGCGAAAAGCTTTTTTTATCGCCAGATGATGCACCGTCTCTAAAGTTGCTTTTAGGCTTGTCGTCACCTGCAGATGGTCTGCCGGAATATGGCTTTGACCTGCCCGACGATTTTTTGTCGCCAGATGATGCGCTGTCCCTAAAATTGCTTTTGGGCTTATCGTCACTGAACCTGTTGCTTTGGAATGGTTTATCCGGTCTGGATAATTTTTTCTTTTCTCCGTCCGGAGTGGCTTTACCTTTTGCGGTTGCCGGTCTTTTTGGCTTGTCGTCGCCTCTTGAGCTTCTGCCAGTTGATTTTCCTGGCCTGTCATCGCGACTACCTGTTGGTCTCTTAAATACCATATTTTTTTGTTTAGCGCTTTCGCAGCGTGAGGGTCAAAGTTACGCTTTTTTGGCACAGTTTAATCAAAAAAAATAAAAAAATGTCGGCAAACAAAATCACGGTTTAAACGGTTTTAAACACGGTTTTTGAACCGAAAACCCATGCTAAAAAAGTTGGCAAAATCCTAAGTATTTGATTATGTGATTTGTATGACATACCTTTGCAGCACATTTTACCTAATGTATAGTTAATGATAAAAAAAGAAATGATTAAAAAACACTTACTTACGTGCTCCGTAATCCTGGTGCTGGCCCTCATTTCAAAGCTTAATATCTACGGCACAACAATTGCCGAAACGGTTGCAAAACCGGCCAAATTAAGCCATCGGACCTCGAAATTTATTTTTATTAAAAGCACTACGGCTGCCTATAATTTTGCCGACGAAGCTTTACCTGTTAACGATGCCAGGGTTACCAAAAAACTCAACAAATCGCTTAGCCAACATTCTTTTAAAAGTGTTCAGTCAACCTTGCTGCACCGCAAGGCCGAAGTGCTGTTCCCTATTATTGAGCCAATTTTAAAGTTTTACGGTATTCCGGATGATTTTAAATACATCCCGTTGGTTGAATCGGGCCTTAAAAGCGGCACTTCATCAAAAGGGGCATCTGGCTTATGGCAGTTTATGGCAGGCACTGCGCGTACCTATGGCTTAAAGGTTGGCCATGGTGTTGATGAGCGTCAAAATGTGCGCAAATCGACGATCGCTGCCTGCAAGTATATCAAAGAACTATACGCCGAGTTTAACAGCTGGACGCTGGCTGCAGCAGCTTATAACAATGGCTCCATTAAAATGGAACGCGCCATTAATAAGCAAAACGAGGATAATTATTTTCGCATGAGCCTGAACCGCGAAACCGGTTCATACATCTACAAGCTTATTGCGATGAAAGCAATTATCGAACAGCCTAAAAAGTTTGGGTATAAGGATTACATTGTTATCCCACCTACAACACAACTGTTAGCCTTTAATTGATATCAATTATTGAATTATTGAATTATTGAATTATTGAATTATTGAATTATTGAATTATTGAATTATTGAATTATTGAATTATTTCTTTTCACTAATTCACTAATTAAAATTTTACGGAGCACTTGAAAGCCGATCTTCCTGGATGGAAGGCCGGCTTTTTTTATGTCTTGCTATTCAACAATGTACTTGCTCAATATCATGGTAAATTGATCATTGAGCCTTCTGTTTTAGGCTTTCTGCCTTAAGCTCTCTATTAAAACAAGTTAAAAAAACAGCGGTTACATTAGGGCTGTTATTTTTAAGTCAAATAACGTTTCGGGCCGTTGCATATCTTATAAAGCATCAGCTTTTTACATATATTTGCGAAAAATATTAGTATAGTTGGCCGGCCTTTTTTAACCGGCTAAACTGTATTATTTTTAAAAATACATATGATTGAAAAAACCATCGACCTGGGCGAACAAAGCGAAGTTGAAGTTTACGGGGCCAGGGTACATAATTTAAAAAATATTGATGTTTCTTTTCCGCGCAACCAGCTGGTGGTAATTACCGGCTTAAGTGGCAGCGGCAAATCATCATTAGCATTTGATACCATTTATGCCGAGGGGCAGCGCCGATATATGGAAACATTTTCGGCCTACTCGCGCCAGTTTATGGGCGGTATGGAGCGGCCGGATGTGGATAAAGTGTCGGGCTTAAGCCCGGTTATTGCTATTGAGCAAAAAACAACCAGCAAAAATCCACGATCAACAGTTGGTACCATTACCGAGATTTACGATTTTATGCGTTTGCTTTTCGCCCGTACGGGGGATGCCTATTCTTACACAACCGGCGAGAAAATGGAGCGCATGAGCGAGGATCAGATCCTGAAAACCATTACCGAAAAATTCGACGGTCAGCCAGTGAACATCCTGGCCCCCGTTGTAAAAGCCCGCAAAGGCCATTACCGCGAGCTTTTTGAATCTATCCGTAAACAAGGCTACCTTAAAGTATGGATTGATGGCGCCATGGCCGATGTGGAGCCAAAAATGCAGGTAGACAGATACAAGATCCATGATATTGATATTGTGGTTGACAGGCTCGTGGTAACCGAAAAAGACAGTAAGCGGTTATATACCTCAGTACAAACGGCGCTTAAAATTGCCAAAGGGATCATCCGCGTGGGTGATAAGGATGGTAACGTAGCTTATTATAGTAAGTATTTGATGGATCCGGTTTCGGGTATCTCGTACGATGAACCACAGCCCAATACATTCTCGTTCAATTCTCCTTACGGGGCCTGCGAAAAATGTAATGGCTTGGGGTATATTTTTGAGGTTGATGAAGCATCGGTTATCCCTAATCCTAAGTTGACTATCATGAATGGCGGCCTGGCCCCGATAGGGGAGTACCGGGAAACCTGGATTTTCCAGGTGCTGAAGGCGCTGGCTAAAAAGTATGAGTTTTCATTAACTACACCGATAGAAAAGTTAAGCCGCGATCATTTAGATATTATCCTTAACGGAGCGCCAGATACTATCAGTGTTTCTGTTGAGTACAATAAATGGAATGTTCAAAGTTATACCATCACTTTTGATGGTATTGTGCGTATGCTGGAAGAGCAGCAGGAGCGCCGAAACGATGAGGGTATGGACGATATGGAAAACTATCGTGTACTTAAAACCTGCCCGGTTTGTGATGGCGCAAGGCTGAAAAAAGAATCGCTGCATTTTAAGGTAGATAACAAAAATATATTTGAGTTGGCCTGCATGGATATCAATCACCTGCAGGAATGGTTTAACGGTTTGGAAGACAGGCTGAGCGAACGCCAGAATGTTATTGCCAAAGAGATACTGAAAGAGATCCGCGCACGTATCGTGTTCCTGCTGGATGTGGGCTTGAGTTATTTAACGCTTGATCGTACGGCCAAAACCCTATCAGGCGGCGAGGCGCAGCGAATCCGTTTGGCTACGCAGATAGGCTCGCAGTTGATGAACGTAATGTACATTTTAGATGAGCCGAGCATCGGCCTGCACCAACGCGATAATGAGCGTCTGATAAACGCCCTCAAAAACCTCCGCGACCTGGGTAATACCGTTTTAGTGGTTGAGCATGATAAGGATATGATACTGGAAGCCGACCATGTTATTGACATGGGCCCGGCAGCCGGCGTACACGGCGGGCAGATTGTTGCGCAGGGAACACCTGCACAGCTGATGAAAGAACATACGCTCACTACATCGTATATCAACGGCGAGCGTTCTATCGCTATACCCGAGAAACGGAGGGACGGCAACGGAAAAACACTAAGCCTTAAAAAGGCAACCGGCCATAATTTAAAAAAGGTCTCTGTTGATTTTCCGTTGGGTAAGTTAATAGGGGTTACAGGGGTATCCGGCAGCGGTAAATCAAGCTTAATTACCGAAACGTTATATCCTATATTAAACCATCATTTTTTCAGGGCCAAAAAGCATCCGCTGCCATATGAAAAAATTGAGGGTTTGGAGAACATCGATAAAGTGATCGAGATAGATCAAACGCCCATCGGCCGTACACCGCGATCAAACCCGGCTACTTATACCGGCGTGTTTTCGGATATCCGTAACCTGTATGTTGCACTGCCCGAGTCAAGGATCAGGGGATACAAGCCCGGCCGTTTCTCATTCAACGTAAAAGGAGGCCGCTGCGAAACCTGCCAGGGCGCTGGCATGAAAGTTATCGAGATGAACTTTTTACCTGATGTGCAAGTGCCATGCGAAGAATGTGGTGGCCGCCGGTATAACCGCGAAACGCTGGAGGTGCGCTACCGCGGCAAATCTATCAGCGATGTGCTGGATATGAGTATTGAAGATGCTACGCCATTTTTCGAGCATATCCCATCTATATACCGCAAGGTAAAAACCTTAAATGATGTTGGTTTGGGTTACATTACTTTAGGACAGGCATCAACTACACTATCGGGTGGCGAGGCGCAACGTGTTAAACTGGCTACCGAGCTATCTAAAAAAGATACAGGTAATACCTTTTACATTTTAGATGAGCCTACTACCGGTTTGCATTTTGAGGATATTAACGTGCTGTTAGGCGTGCTTTATCAACTGGTTGATAAAGGCAATACGGTTTTGGTAATTGAGCATAACCTGGATGTAATTAAAGTGGTTGATCATGTGATAGACCTTGGCCCGGAAGGGGGTTCTGGTGGCGGTAAAATTCTTTTTAGCGGTACACCCGAAGGGTTATGTAAAGTGAAAGAAAGCTTTACCGGCCAGTTTTTGAAAAAGGAAATGGGCATCAAATAAAATATCGATATATTGTGGATAGAAACTAATGCCGATTGAAATGAAAAAGAGCAGGGGCTTTCTATTCACAGTATTTGTCCTGCTTGTTGCGGTGGCAGTACTGGCTTTTGCATGGAAACATCAGGATGAAGACCGTTTTCTTAGCTACCAGGTAACCCCCAAAAAACACGAACTGAAACTTTATTGGAAGGACGATAGAAATTTGAATTTTGGAAGTATCCAAAACCTGAAGCTTTGGCTTGAAGGCAATAAGCGTAAGTTGGTATTTGCCATGAACGCGGGGATGTACAAACAGGATGGATCGCCGCAAGGGCTGTACATCGAAAATAAAAAGACATTATCGCCATTAGATACGTCATCTGGTAATGGCAATTTTTACCTGAAGCCTAACGGCGTTTTCTATCTTACGATAACCAATACCGCGGTCGTTTGCAACACAGCCTTGTTTAAAGATAGTGGTGATATCAAATACGCCACCCAATCAGGGCCGATGCTGGTGATAGGCGGTCAAATTCATCCATCATTTAAAGCAGAGTCAACAAACCTGAATATCAGGAATGGCGTTGGCATTTTACCCACCGGCGAAGTTGTTTTCGTAATATCTAAAGTGCCCGTAAACTTTTATGATTTTGCAGCTTACTTTAAAAATATGGGCTGTAAAAATGCCTTGTATCTTGATGGTTTTGTTTCCCGGGCTTATTTACCCGAAAAGAATTGGGTGCAAACGGACGGGAACTTTGGGGTGATAGTTGGGGTAATCGAATCTAAATAATGTTTTACAGGCAGACCAAAGCGGGAGATTAAGGTAATGTCAGGTTTTCAAACACGAGGCTGTATCATAAATCATGATCAGCCTCTTTTTTATTATTAATGGTTTATTGCTATAAAATCAATTAGTTATCTATGGTTTTATTTGTTTTAACAATCTGATTTTCATATATTTAAAGTATAGATATATGAGATATGGCAATCAGACAACCTGTTTTCAAACACTATGATCAGCAGCAAATATTAGCTATTCCGCCAACCCTGGAGGAGCTAATCCCGCAATCCCATCCGGTTAGAGTTGTCAATGA